>NZ_JABSST010000021.1 GCF_013213975.1 Winogradskyella sp. | reverse complement strand
AAAACGGTTGACCCTTGGGCTGGAAGTTATTATGTGGAGTGTTTAACACATGATATAGCACAAAAAGCTTGGGCTTTAATAGAAGAGGTTGAAGAACTAGGTGGCATGACTAAAGCTATTGAAGCAGGAATTCCAAAGTTACGTATTGAGGAAGCTGCGGCTCGTAAACAAGCAAGAATTGATTCAGGTCAAGATGTCATTGTTGGTGTTAACAAATATCAACTTGAAGAGGAAGATCCGCTTCATATTCTTGAGGTCGATAACCAGACGGTTCGAAATCAACAAATAGAACGACTCAATCAAATAAAGTCTACAAGAAATAATCAAGACGTGGCTGAAGCGCTATCAAAATTAACCAAAGCTGCTAAGTCAGGAAATGAAAATTTATTAGCTTTAGCCATAGATGCAGCTCGCAAACGTGCTACATTAGGTGAAATTAGTGATGCCTTAGAAGCAGCATTTGGACGTTACAAGGCTAAAATAAAATCCTTCAGCGGTGTGTATAGTAAGGAAATAAAAGACGATAAAAGCTTCAAGAAAGCCCGGAAACTTGCAGATCAATTTGCAGAACAAGATGGTCGTAGACCAAGAATAATGATAGCAAAAATGGGCCAAGATGGTCATGATAGAGGGGCAAAAGTTGTTGCCACTGGTTATGCCGATGTAGGTTTTGATGTAGATATCGGCCCTTTATTTCAAACGCCAAAGGAAGCTGCCAAACAAGCTGTTGAAAATGACGTACATATCTTAGGAGTTTCATCATTAGCCGCAGGTCACAAAACACTAGTTCCTCAAGTTATTGAAGAATTAAGGGCTTATGGTCGCGATGACATTATGGTAATTGTTGGTGGTGTTATTCCAAAACAGGACTATCAATTTCTTTTTGATGCTGGTGCAGTTGCAGTTTTTGGACCTGGTACAAAAATAAGTGATGCTGCCATCCAAATACTCGAAATTTTAATTGATTAGAGCATGGTCCACTCGTTTTAAAAAAAGTTTAACTCCGTGTCATTTTTGCAATGGTTATCTTAGTACAAAATTCTTTGCTATGTCCATCCAATTAAGACAACTGTGTGCCATTTCCTTTTGTGTATTGGTGATAAGTTGTAGTAATAACAACACCGATGAATCTGATGACACAACTTCAGAGATTTGTAATGACGGCATTGATAATGATGGTGATAGCCTGGTAGACTGTCAAGATCTAGATTGCAACGATAATAACACCTGTCAAGAAATATGCAATGATGGCATTGACAATGATGGCGATGGTTTTATTGATTGTTTTGACTTAGAGTGTGAAGACTTCCAAGACTGCCTTATAGAACGTTGCATTGACGGTGAGGATAATGACGGTGATGGCCTTATCGATTGTGATGATCCCGATTGTGATTCTAACCCAAATTGTTCATAATCTTCCTACAAACAATACTAGCTTACCTATTTAGTTAAATAATTGTTATTCTTTCAACTACGAAGAAATAATTTTTAAATTAGAGGAATTTCCTCATACTATTGTATGTATTAAACACAAAAACCATCAATCTCATGAAATCAACATTTATCAAGGTGTTTCAAACACTTTTTGTATGCAGTTTACTCGTTGCATTTACCGCAAATGCTCAAACAAATACCCCAGAACAACAAACGACAGGCGCAGTACCTTTAGACGCTTTACCAATTACACAAGAAGTTAAGATAGGTAAACTCCCTAATGGTCTCACCTATTATATTCAAAATAATGGAAAACCAGAGGACAAAGTAGAATTACGTTTAGCATTAAAAGCAGGTTCTATTGTAGAAACAGAAGACCAAGTTGGCCTCGCCCATTTCATGGAACACATGAATTTCAATGGCACGAAAAACTTCCAAAAAAATGAGCTGGTCGACTACTTGCAAAATATTGGAGTTGAATTTGGGGCAGACTTAAATGCCTATACAGGCTTTGATCAAACAGTTTATATTCTCCCTATTCCAAGCGATGATCCTGAGAAATTAGAAAAAGGCTTCCAAATTTTGCAAGACTGGGCTGGTAATGCCTTACTTACCGCAGAAGATATTGATGACGAGCGTGGAGTTGTTATCGAAGAATATCGTACCCGACTGGGTGCTGCTACACGAATGCAATCAAAATATCTCGATAAGATTGCTTATAAATCAAGATATGCAGAGCGTCTGCCAATCGGTACTAAAGAGAATTTAGAAACGTTTGGATATGAAAGCCTAAGAAACTTTCAAAAAGATTGGTATCGTCCAAATCTTATGGCAGTAATTGCTGTTGGTGATTTAGATGTTGAAACTCTAGAACAAAAGATTATTGCCAATTTTAGCGAACTTAAAAACCCTCAAAATCCTAAACCAAGAGAAGACTACTATTCTGAAAATCATGAAGGCACTTTTGTAGCCATTGAGTGGGATGAAGAAGCTACATCGAGCCAGGTTCAAATATATTATAAAGACAAAGGCAATCCAGAAAAAACGAGAACCATTCAAGATTACCGTGATAATATGGTTGAAGGACTTTTCACTCAAATGATTAACAATCGATTAAATGAATATAGAAATCAACCAAACCCACCTTTCTTATTTGGATTCTCATATCATGGCGGAATTATTGGAAATAAAGAAGCATATCAATCTGTTGCACAAACCAATGAAACTGGACAACTGGAAGCCCTAAAAACATTGCTTGAAGAAAACGAACGTGTAAAGCGTTTTGGATTTAAAGCATCTGAATTAGATCGCGCAAAAAAAGACTACTTAGCAAGACTCGAGCGCAATTTTAAAAATAAAGACAAACGCGAATCAGGTAGAATTGTAAACCTTTACGTATCTAACTTCTTACAGGAAAGTCCAATTCCAAGCATTGAGTGGTCTTACAGTTATGCACAATCAGAATTACCCAAAATTACATTAAGCGAGGTCAACGGTTTAATTACCGACTTCTTACATGACGATAACCGGTTGGTAATTCTTACAGGACCAAAAAAAGAAGGACTTACAAAAGTTTCCGAAAAAGAAGTTATTGATTTGTTAGATGCCGTTAAAAAATCAGATGTTAAAGATTATGAAGACGAAGCAGCAAGAGCTGAAATGATGCCGATTAAACCTGTTAAGGGGAGTGTTATAAGTCAAACTACCAATAATGAAGGTGCAATAACTGAAACCACTACTCTTACCTTGAGTAATGGTGCTAAAATCACTTACAAAAAAACAGATTTTAAAAACGACGAGATTTTACTTGAGGCTTTTAGTTATGGTGGCACCTCATTATATTCAGATGAAGAACTCAAAGAAACTTCAAGTGCCAATGGAGGATTATTTGAAGCTAGTATTGATGGTATTGACAAAAACGAAATGGCTAAAATGACCTCTGGAAAAATTGTTAGTGTTAGGCCATTTATAGGAGGTAACTCCGAAGGATTTAGAGGATCTGCATCACCTAAAGATTTGGAAATGATGTTTCAAATGATTCATCTATATTTTACAAAGTTAGATAAGGATCCTGAGGCCTTTGCATCTTATATAAGTAAGCAAAAAGCATTTTTAGGGAATATCTTATCCAATCCTAATATCGCATTTTCTATTGCGTATGGAGAATTTGTTAATGAAGGTAATCCTAGGTATACTGGCTTTCCAGATGCTGAAGCTTTAGATAATGCTAATTACGATCTGGCTTATCAAAAATATAAAGAACGATTTGCCAATGCTGGGGATTTTCATTTTTACTTCGTGGGTAATGTTGACGAGTCTAAGATTAAAGACTTCGCTGAAACTTATATAGCATCATTACCAAGTACTGGTGAAAAGGAAATGTATAAAGTGCATGATTTTAGACCAAAATCTGGATCACATGAATTTATGTACAACAAAGGTACTGAACCTAAAAGTGCAGTACGTTTAATTTTTAGTGGTGATGCGGACTATAATGAAAAAGAGGCGAGAGCCATGAACATGTTAGGTGACATCTTAAGCATTAAACTCATTGAAAAACTTAGAGAAGAAGAAGGAGGGGTTTATGGTGCAGGCGCCAATGGATTTATTGGTAAAATACCTTATGGTCGTTTTAACTTTAGTATATCCTTCCCTTGTGGTCCAGATAATGCAGAAAAATTAGCCAATGCTTCTATCGCTGAGTTAGAAAAAATTATAACAGATGGTCCTACTGAAATAGACTTAGATAAAGTTAAAAAGGCGCAAATTTTATCAAGAAAAGATAATCTTGAGCAAAATCGTTTTTGGCTTTCTACTATTAAGGATGCAGACTATTCACAAGGAGATTTAAATTCGGTTATTACTTACGAAAAGGATGTTAATGCCGTAGCAGCAAAAGACATCCAAAATGTTGCTAAAAAATACTTAACTAATGGATATATTAAGGCCATTTTGATGCCGGAAGAGTAATTGCTCCGCATACAGAAATACTAAAAGCCGTCTAGAATCTTTGATTTTGGAAGGCTTTTTTTTATGCTATGTTAACAACTTCGATTTTCAAAACCCATAATAAATCGTATTTTTAAACCCTCAACAAACCAAATCAATTAATGGGTAAAATCATTGCTATTGCTAATCAAAAAGGCGGAGTTGGTAAAACCACAACCTCAGTTAATTTAGCTGCTTCCCTAGGTGCACTAGAGAAAAAAGTCCTACTTATAGATGCGGATCCACAAGCCAACGCAAGTTCTGGTCTCGGTATCGATGTTGATGCTGTAGAAATAGGATCATATCAAGTTCTTGAGCATACTACTGTTGCTAAAGAAGCTATTGTAGCTTCTAACGCACCTAATGTTGATGTCATTCCGGCGCATATCGATCTCGTTGCGATTGAAATAGAACTGGTAGATAAAGACGAACGCGAGTACATGCTTAAAAAAGCGATTTCAGAATTAAAATCTGAATATGATTACATTTTAATCGACTGTGCCCCTTCACTTGGCTTATTAACCTTAAATGCGCTTACGGCTTCAGATTCAGTTATGATACCTATACAGTGTGAATATTTTGCACTAGAAGGCCTTGGAAAACTGTTAAATACTATTAAAAGTGTACAGAAGATACACAACGAAGCGTTAGATATTGAAGGCATGCTTCTCACCATGTTCGATTCGCGTTTGCGACTATCAAATCAGGTTGTAGAAGAAGTTCAAAAGCACTTTAGTGAAATGGTTTTTGAAACCATTATCCAACGTAATGTGCGCTTAGGTGAAGCACCAAGTTATGGGGAAAGTATTATTAACTACGATGTAAGTAGTAAGGGTGCCGCAAATTATTTAAGTTTAGCAAAAGAACTTATTAAGAAAAATGAATTTTAATGGCGAAGGCAACTAAAAAACAGGCGTTAGGGCGAGGACTTTCAGCCTTATTGAAAGATCCCGAAAATGATATAAAATCTGCTGATGATAAAAATGCAGATAAGGTTGTTGGTAATATCGTTGAACTTGATATAACGAGTATTGAGGTTAACCCCTTTCAACCTAGAACTAACTTTAATGAAGAATCGCTTAGAGAGTTAGCGTCTTCTATAAGAGAGTTAGGTGTTATTCAGCCTATTACCGTTAGAAAGTTAGCCTTTAATAAATACCAGCTCGTCTCAGGTGAGCGACGTTTTAGAGCGTCCAAGTTAATTGGTCTAGAAACAATTCCTGCTTATATAAGAATTGCTAATGATCAAGAGTCCTTGGAGATGGCTCTAGTAGAAAACATCCAACGTCAAGATCTCGATCCTATTGAAATTGCTTTGTCTTACCAACGTTTAATTGACGAAATTAAACTTACTCAAGAACAAATGAGCGAACGTGTGGGTAAAAAGCGCTCAACGATTGCCAATTATTTAAGACTTTTAAAATTAGATCCTATCATTCAAACAGGGATGCGTGATGGTTTTATCTCAATGGGACATGGTAGAGCTATGGTAAATATTGATAGCCAAATAGATCAACTTGAAGTCTATGAAAAAGTGATCAGCAATAAACTATCTGTGAGGGCAACGGAACAGTTAGTTAAGCATCTAAATACCAATACAGAAACAGCAGTTTCAAATGAACCAACCGAAATTCCCAAATACATTAAAAAGGGAGTTAAAGAATTCTCAGATTATTTTGGGCATAAAATCGATGTCAAATTAGGAAAAAATGGAAGTGGTAAAATCACAATTCCATTCCATTCTGAAGAAGATTTTAATAGGATAAAAAAATTGGTTCAGCGTGCTAAATAAGCGTTCATATTTAGTATTTATCTTTCTTTTGTCATTGCTTTTTTTAACAGGGCAAGAAAAAGAAAATGATAGCACCAGCATTGGCATTGATAAAGAGCTGGTGGTTGTTGAAGACTTGAATATTGAACGGAAACCAATTGATCCTTTACGTCCATCTAAAGCTGCATTTTACTCAGCAATTCTTCCAGGTGCTGGACAAGCTTACAATAAAAAATATTGGAAGATTCCCATTGTTTGGGGTGCTATAGGCACTGGAATATACTTTTATGTTAGAAACGATAAACAATTTGATCGATATAGAAATGCTTATAAAAGACGATTGGCTGGGTTTACGGACGACGAATTCTCTGATGCTGACGGCAATCCCCTTATTTCTAATGATGGTTTAATTCGAGCGCAACAACAATTTAGAAGGAATAAGGAAGTCTCTCTATTGGTAACTATAGGATTATACGCTCTTAACATTATTGACGCCAATGTCGATGCACATTTATTGCAATTTAATGTTGATGAAAACCTATCCCTTAGTCCACATTACCAATACAACCAAATGGAAAATTCGTCCGATTTGGGCTTAACACTTAATTTTAAATTTTAAAATGAAAATAGCTTTACTAGGTTATGGCAGAATGGGTAAAAGTATTGAGGCTATTGCTAAAGAGCGCAATCACAGTATTAGTTTAAAGATAGCAGATGCGTCAGATAGTTTTGATTTCTCTAATACTGATGTCGCTATTGACTTTAGTATACCAGATGCTGCAGTAACTAATATAAAAAAGGCCTTGGATGCACATATTCCTATTATTTCTGGAACAACAGGATGGTTAGATCACTATAAGGAAGTCGTAGACTATTGCAAATCTAAAAATGGAACCTTTTTGTACGCTTCAAACTTTAGTCTTGGAGTCAATATCTTTTTCGAAATCAATAAAAAGCTTAGTGCATTAATGGCTAATATATCTGGTTATACAACTGATATTGAAGAGATTCATCATACAAAAAAACTCGATGCACCAAGTGGCACGGCAATTACTTTAGCCGAACAAATTATTGCAAACACCAATTATAGCCATTGGGCACTGGATAAGGCTAATAGTGATACGATTAAAATTGAAGCAAAACGCCTTCCTGATATTCCAGGCACCCATGAAATAACGTATGCATCCGACATAGATACCATAAGTATTAAACATATTGCGCATAACAGACAAGGGTTTGCTTTAGGTGCTGTTATTGCAGCAGAATGGATAAAAGATAAAAAAGGCATTTTTACTATGAAAGATGTGTTAAACATTGGTTAATTTGCCAAATATTTGAAACAAATTAAAATACTTTACAACCAACTAGACTAAACATAGCATCATGACTTGGACACAGTGGTTTATCTTCTTTATAATCATACAAATAATACATGGCTTAGGCACATGGAAACTATACGTTAAAGCTGGTCGACAGGCTTGGGAAGCTTTTGTTCCAATTTATAACGCTTGGGTTTTAATGCAAATAATAACGCGACCATGGTGGTGGATTATCCTAATGTTTTTACCAATTGTAAATCTAATTATGATTCCAGCAGTATGGGTTGAAACAGCAAGAACCTTTGGAAAAGACACCAAACGTGATGCCCTAATTTGTATCATTACTCTAGGGTTTTATCTCTACTATTTAAATTATGTGGAGGATGTTCAGTTTGTAGAAAACAGGCAATTGAAGCCAAAGACATCGGCAGGAGAATGGATTACCTCTATTCTATTTGCAATAGTAGCTGCAACCATTGTACATACCTATTTCTTTCAACCTTTTGTTATTCCATCGTCGTCTTTAGAAAAATCCCTTTTAGTTGGGGACTTCTTAATCGTGAGTAAGATTCATTATGGAGCAAGAACACCGATGACTACGGTTGCTACCCCAATGGTGCATGATACCATTCCAGTAATAAAAAAGAAATCTTATTTATTTAGTGATAATTTCGAGGAAAGAAACACCGCTTTAATTAATAAACTACAATTACCCTATTTTAGACTACCTGGATTTGAAAACGTAGAACGTAATGATATTGTTGTGTTTAATCAACCTGCAGACACATTACTGGATATGAACAAGTTTACTCCAGATCGTAACTACTACAAGCCTATTGATAAGAAAACAAACCTTGTTAAACGCTGTGTAGGTTTACCCGGAGATACCTTAGAATTGAGAAATGGTTATGTATTTATTAATGGAGTGCAAAACAAATTACCACCAAGATCGCATCTACAGTTTTCTTATCGTTTAACACTCAAAAAACCAATAAGTACTTCTGGTGAAGAACGTTTGTTTTACAACATGCTTGATAAGGCAGATATAGATGATGGATTTAGATACAATCCAAATGATGGGTCATTTTATTTACCTGCAGCTTCGGACAAAGCTGTAAATTTATTGAAGGTACAACCGAATGTTGCGAGTATCGAACGTATTAACCGACAACCAGGAGAAGCGGATGATGTTTTCCCAAGAGATCCTAACTATAAATGGAATATGGATCATTTTGGTCCATTATGGATACCAAAAGAAGGCGCTACAGTTCAGCTGAATATCGAAAATATATCATTGTACAAGCGTGCTATTGGTGAATACGAAGGCAATGAAGTTGTAACACGAGGTAATCAAATTTTTATTAATGACGAGCCTGCAACCTCATACACCTTTAAACAAGATTATTATTGGATGATGGGTGATAACCGACATAATTCCGTTGATGCAAGAGCCTGGGGCTTTGTGCCATATGACCATATTTTTGGGAAACCAGTCTTTATCTGGATGAGCATTGATGGACTCATGGACGGCATTAAAAACTGGGAATTCCGCTGGGACCGAATTTTTACAACAGTTAGTGGTAATGGTAATAGAACATCCTATTTTATTCCATTTCTAGCCGTTATATTAGGTCTCTATGGTTTTAGTAAATGGAGAAAAAAGAAAAAGGCTAAATCATAGACTTTAAATTGCTGTATGGATAGTCTTTTATATCCTACCTATTTCCCTAACATAACACATTTCGCAGTGATGGTTCAATCTGATGCTTTTTGGTTTGAGGTCAGCGATAATTACCAAAAGCAATGCTTTAGAAATAGAACTGAAATTTATGGAGCCAATGGTAAATTAGCCTTAACTGTGCCTGTGAGCTATACTCAGAATAATAGACAACTATATAAGGACGTTAAGATTGCAAATAACAATAACTGGCAACAACTGCATCTTAAGTCATTACAATCAGCCTACAGTATGTCACCCTTCTTCGAGTTTTATATTGACGATTTAATGCCAATTTTTGAAAAAAGGTTTGACTTTATAATGGATTTAAATCTCCAATGTTTTGAGCTATTGAATGAGTCATTGCAATTAGATTTAAAGCCGCAATTCACTGAAAAATTTGATCAGAATCCAAAGGGCATGAGAGACTTTCGGTCAATGGTTCAAAGAAACTATTCCATGAACGATTTGAATTCTTACGTGCAAGTGTTTACCGAAAAACATGGCTTCATGTCTAACTTAAGCATATTAGATCTTTTATTTAATCAAGGACCAAGTTCTAGTCTTTACCTCAATACACTGAAAATAAATAGTAATGCTTAAGTTCATTATACATTATGGACTACATTTTGGTTTACCGCTATTAATAGCCTTAGTATGGTATAGACACAATTGGCTCAAAACTTATCTGATAATGTTATTAGCCTTTATCATTGATTTAGACCATCTTTTAGCCAACCCAATATTTGATCCCAACCGTTGCAGTATAAATTATCATCCGCTACACTCTGACTTCGCCATAATAATCTATGTATTGCTTTTGTTTCCTAAACAAACAAGACTTATTGGACTTGGACTTTTAGCACATATAGTAGCGGATTCAGCAGATTGTATATTAATCTAAGCTAAGGGTAGCTACTACAGGATAGTGATCTGATAATTTTATATCGTTATACGTTTTAAATCCGTTGACTTGGAATTCCTTATCAGCTAGAACAAAATCGATTCTCATTGGAAAATACTTAAACTCAAACGTTTTGCCAAAGCCAGAACCTGCTTCAGCAAACGTATCAATGAGATCATCGCCTGTAATTTGATCAAAAGTGTAAGAATAGGCAGTATTATTAAAATCGCCAGTTACAATTACCTTATATGGACATTGTGATTTATGTTTTTTAAATAGTTCTACCTGTTCCTGCTGCGCTTTAAACATTCTACCCACTCGCTTAAACAAACTACCTGATGTTCGCGTACTAATTTCCTCATGCTCTGTATTTATTCTAGCAGATTGTAAATGCATGTTATAAACTCTAATCGTGTCCTTTTGTTTTACAATATCTGCAAAAATTGCATTATTGTTAGTATTCTGAAATTCAAGAGAGCCAGAATTAATAATGGGAAACTTCGAATAAATAACTTGACCTCCTCGAGTTTCTTTAGTGTATGTAGCATTAAAATTATAGTAACCGTCAAGCTTAACTGGATTTCCTCGTCGGTACTCTTGCAAACAAACTATTTCAGGAGACTCTGTCTGAATAAGCTTAACTATATCTTCTTTAATTGTTTCACTCGGCAACCATTTATACTCGTTAAATAATCTAACATTAAATGACAATACAGACATACTTTCGTTATTAGACGTTGGTTCGCTCGATGAGAATTTATAGAGTGAGCCTACATGATTCCAACCTAAAGCTAGAACAAATAGAGACAGTAAGAGTTGTTTTCTAAGTCGTAATACCCAATACACAAAAAAGAAAGCATTAATTATGATTAATAAAGGTACGCTCAAACTTAAAACCGACAACGAAGAAAAGCTCTTAGGAGGTATATAAGGCAATATGTATGAAATTAATAACAGGAATGCTGCCAAGGAGTTGACAAAAAACACAAGGCTTCCAAAAAACTTCATTTTTTTCATAATCGCTTAATCCTCCTTACTCGCATCAAACAAAAAAGCCTTTTCTTTTGCAGATAAACTATCATAACCGCTCTTACTTATCTTATCTAAAATAGCATCTATCTTTTTCTGCTTTTCATCTTTTACAGAAGGTTTTGGTTTACTTGTTCTTACTGCGTTACGATGTACAGTTTTCAAAGAAGATTTTGGCTTAAACCACCCCATGAATGAATCCATAGTCCTTTCAAAACCTAGACCAATGTCTTTACCCTTCTTTAATTGTGTTGCATAATAATAACCCAATAAATAGCCTCCGAGATGTGCAATATATCCGCCTTGATTAATCCCAAGTAATATCCTAAATACGTCCATAGCCACAAAGAATAACGCAATATGCATCCACTTTACATTGAACATATTGATTAAGCGAATCTGCGAATCTGGCATGTAAATGGCAACAAACATTAACAAGGCACTGACACCGGCAGATGCCCCAACCATAACTCCATTTCTGGTACCGAAAAAATTTCCAGGAATAATATTAGAAACGGCCAAATAGGCTAATCCACCCGAGATAATACCAAGCAAATAAATATTAAGAACCATCTTAGTCCTAAAAAGATTAGAGGCTGTACGAGAAAGGTAAAACAGAAACAACATATTAAATAACAAGTGAAATAGACCAGAATGTAAAAAGCCATACGTCAATAGCGACCATGGTTGCCAGATAAAATCGTCAAAACCAGAAGGTATAACAAAGTACTTTACAATATTCAGTCTAAAAAGGCTGGAAAAGATAAGATCAAGAGCAAATACAATAACATTAACCGTGATGATTTTTCCAAAAACATCGAGTAGATTGTATCTATATTTTAGTCTTTCTATAGTTGTCATTTAGTTCCAACGGTATTTATCACGTTCATTCTTTTTCCAGAAATACATTAATAGAAAACCTGTTAGTGCTCCACCTACGTGAGCCATAAAAGCTGTATTACTTGGACTAAATATGGCTTGCCCTGTTAAACCAGAAAATAAGTCTAAAGCAATGATAGCAGGAATAAAGTATTTAGCCTTAATTGGAATCGGTAAGAAAATAAGCATCAACTTAGATTCTGGAAACAACATACCAAAAGCCACAAGCACACCCATAATTGCTCCAGAAGCACCAACCATAGGCACAATATAAGAGGCCGCAAAAGTTTGAGCATCTTCTAAACTACCCAGCACATTGGCCCAATTTGGATCGTATTGTCCATTAGATAGTAAATTAATAATGGTACTTTCAGAAACACCAGACTCTACTAAGGCAATAAGTCCTGTATTATATTGATAATAGGAAAACGCAATTTGAATGAATGCTGCACCAAAACCAGATAAAAGATAAAAAGTTAAGAACTTTTTCCAACCAAATACTTGCTCAACGGCAGTCCCAAACATCCATAAAGCAAACATATTAAATAAAATATGCGCAAAAGTTTGACTGCTATGCATAAACATGTGCGTTAACACCTGCCATGGTTGAAATAATGGATTTTTTGGAAAATGCAAAGCAAACCAAGTAGAAAATGGTTCGCCTTGATGACCAACAGTCATCATTCCGATATACATGATTACATTTATAATCAATAAGTGTTTTACTGCATCTGTGATCCCTTGCCTCATAACTTATATAAATTTCTTTTCTATTGACCTTGCATCCATAGTTATAAACGTTGGTCGATTGGTTGGTGAAACACTTGGTTCCTTGCAGGCAAACAAACTATTAACAAGATGCTCCTGCTCCTGTGAATTAAGTTGTTGCCCATTCTTAATGGCAAGACTCTTTGCCATTGATTTAGCCAATAAATCAGCAGTACTAAAACTCGCATCAGGCACATTGGTCTCAACATCACTAAGCAATTGTTCAATAATTATTGACACTTCACTTTCTGGTACTTCAACAGGTACACCTGTTACTATTAAAGTTTCTTCTCTAATTTCAGAAAATACAAAACCTGCATGCTCTAAATCTGTCTGCATGTGTTTAATAATTAGACATTCATTAGGTGTAATGCTCAATTCAAGTGGAAACAATAGCTGCTGACTCGTGGCCTCTTTAACGGTAATAAGCTTCAAAAAGTTTTCATACAAGATACGCTGGTGCGCACGACTTTGATCAATGATTAGCATACCAGATTTTAAAGTACTGACAATGTACTTATTTTGCAGTTGAAAAGTGGTCTTATTCGATGCGATAGCATCATCTGAAAACAAAGTTGCGGTTTCAGGATTACTTTCGAATGTAACCTCAGCAAAATCGTTAGAAGCGTTATTGCCCTTAGATTCTAATCCCACATACAAACTCTCCCAATTAGCAGCCGGAGCCTTTTTATAGTCTGATTTAAACGCAGTAGATTTCGATGAAGACTGGTCACTAGAAAATGGATTAAAACTGCGATCGACCTCAATTGTCGGTGCTTTTCCTACTTTATCTTTGTAGTTGTATGGTGTATTTAGTTGACTCTGATGCTCAAAATCAAGTATTGGAGCAATATTAAACTGTCCAAGACTATGCTTTACTGCTGAACGAAGTATAGCATACAAGGTATGCTCATCATCAAATTTTATTTCAGTCTTAGTAGGATGGATATTAATATCAATAGTTTTAGGATCAACTGCGAGGTTTAAAAAATAACTTGCATGATAGCCATCTTTCAGTAACCCTTCAAATGCCGCACTAATAGCATGGTTGAGATAGGCACTCTTAATGAAACGTTGATTAACAAAGAAGAATTGTTCTGATCGTGTTTTTTTTGCATATTCTGGTTTACCAACAAATCCAGATATTTTGAGCACTTCTGTATCTTCATCAACAGGCACTAACTTTTCATTGGTTTTACTTCCAAAAATATGAACAACACGCTGTCTATAATTTTCACTCGGCAAATTAAATAATTCACTCCCATTATGGTAAAAAGCGAATGCCAAGTTAGGATGTGCAAGCGCTACACGATGAAATTCGTCTGTTATATGTCTTAATTCAACGGTATCCGATTTTAAAAAATTTCGTCTTGCTGGTATATTAAAAAATAAGTTTTTTACTGAAACAGAGGTTCCTGTTGGCGTTACAGACACCTCTTGCGATTTTACTTTACTCCCTTCGATCTCAATGGCAGTACCAAGTTCATCTTCAGGACGCTTAGTCTTAAGTTCTACATGGGCAATTGCTGCAATACTTGCTAGCGCTTCACCTCTAAACCCTTTGGTTTGTAAGTGAAATAAATCTTCTGCTGATCTGATTTTTGACGTGGCATGACGCTCAAAACTCAAACGCGCATCAGTAACACTCATACCCTTACCATTATCAATAACCTGAACTAGTGTTTTACCAGCATCTTTAATAATAAGTTTAACTTCTGTGGATCCAGCATCAATGGCATTTTCTAAAAGTTCTTTAACTACAGAAGCAGGACGCTGTACCACTTCACCAGCTGCAATTTGGTTGGCAACATGGTCTGGTAAAAGTTGAATAATATCTGTCATTAGCTATTAGGAAAGAATATGGATAAATCGAAACCAATAACTGCCAGAAAAAGAAAAATTAAAATAGCTGCAATTATAAAAACTCGCTTATTAACACGTTCGTCTCGTTGATTTTGATATTCGTCGAGTGCTGCATTCCACTTCCCTTTAATGCCTTTAGGCGGATTAACTGTTTTTCTAAAATCATCGAATTTGTGTTTTAACTCGTAAGGACTTCCGTCACCTTTATAGTATCGTGGCTTATAATTGTACTTCCTGTTTTTTTTCAATTTCATTATTCCCATAATATCCTTAATTTATATATCCTTCAAGAATATACATTAACACAAAGAGAAAAATTAGCATTATCAATAAAGCCGGTAATGAAAATAATTTACTTCCTCTTCTCTTAGAAATGCCTTTGATTTCACCCCACTTACTCTCCATGTCAGGGTTCGCCTTTAGATTTTCAGAATCCTGAAAACGAGGCTTATAGCTGAAGCGTTTATTTTTTCTTTGACTAAACAAACCGACTCATAAAATAGTACATCATTATCTCAAATGTACTTAATTTACAAGGAAAACTCCCTTAAGGATTCCTTAAAATTATTAACAAAAAAGATGCCAGAATAATGTTGTTACGAATTGACTAAAGCCAAACCATTATTTGGTTTGCTTTCTAAGTGTTGCCATTTTTATGGCTGTTACCGCGGCTTCAGTTCCTTTATTACCGTGTTTGCCCCCAGATCGGTCTACAGATTGCTGTCTGTTATTATCCGTTAATACACAGAATATCACAGGAATATCACCATTAAGATTCAAATCTTTTATGCCTTGAGTTACCCCTTCACAAACAAAATCAAAATGCTTGGTTTCTCCTTGAATTACACAACCAATTACAATGATAGCGTCTAGCATTCCAGAATCGGCATAAATACTTTTAGACATTCTGGCAGCACCATAGGTCAATTCAAAAGTACCTGGAACATTCCACCGAACGATATTTTCTTTTAAAGCACCACAATCAATTAGGGCATCAAAAGCTCCTTGCCAGAGCCCTTCAGTAATCTCAGTATTCCATTCTGAAACAACAATCCCAAACCGAAAATCTTTCGCGTTTGGGATTGTAGCTTTATCGTAGTTTGATAAATTATGATTTGCCGTTGCCATTATTACAATTTAGCTTCAACCATACCTATCAATACCTCTACCTGACTTGCCTCAGTTGAGGAACTAAATTCAGATTCAATTCGTTTTAAATAATCTAATGCCTTTTGATTTTCTTCTAATCGAATAGCAATTCTCGCAGCTTTCATTAAATACATTGGTGTTGTATAATCATTACGATTAGCGCTAACCGCTTTCTCATAATACTCAAGGCCTTCTGCATATTGTTCTAATTGTACAAAGGCATCACCTATTGCACCAGTTGCAACTGGACCTTGAATTGAAGCATCACTATCAAAATTTCCTAAATACGTAATCGCGTTTTGGTAGTCTTTAAGATTAAGATATGCCATTCCAGCATAGTAGTTAGCTAAATTGGCAGCTGGTGTACCACCATACTGATCTATAATATCTAACATACCATATTTACCTTCACCACCATTTAAAGACATGGTGTATAACGAGTCTGATGCTACTCCAGAGACAGCCTCTTCAAAATACTTCTTAGCCTGGTACATCTCATTCATAGCTTCTTTTTGATTTGGCTCAGCTATAAACTTATCGTATCCTAAATATCCTAAAACAACCAAAGCAATAGCTCCGATTGCACCAATTATATAGTTTTGATTATTTACAAACCACTCTTCTGTCTTAGAAGCTCCTTCATCAAGCGTATTAAACACCTCTGCTGTTGCCGAGTTTTCCTCGACTACAACTTCCTTCTCTTTTTTTGTTTTTGGTTTGTAGCCTCTTTTCTTATACGTTGCCATATCTTGTCTATTATTGCGTGCGCAAAAATAAAATTTTTATTGGGATTTAAAAGCCTATTTATTTGTTATTTTTCAATAATTTGCAGGTTCAAATTCTGCTTCTAAACTCCAATAAATTAAAGGAAACGGAATAATTTTTATGATTCTAAATACGCTCTCTTTAGTTAATTACAAAAATTTTGAAAGTCAGGTTTTTGAATTTGATTCAAAAATCAACTGCTTCGTTGGTGCTAATGGCATTGGAAAAACTAATGCTTTAGATGCAATCTATCATCTTGCTTTTGGAAAAAGTTACTTCAACCCAATTGCACTCCAAAACATAAAGCACGGCACAGAATTCTTTGTAGTAGACGGTAATTTCTTGAAGAATGAGCGCATTGAGAAAATTATAGTTTCGCTGAAACGTGGACAGAAAAAAATAATTAAGCGCAATGGAAAAGCCTATGATAAATTTAGTGATCATATTGGTTTTATTCCATTAGTCATTATTTCACCAGCAGATCGTGATCTCATTATTGAAGGAAGTGATACACGTCGTAAATTTATTGACAGTGTTATCTCTCAAAGTGATAAAGCTTATCTAACTGCTGTTATTGCCTACAATAAAGTATTATCACAACGTAATGCGCTTTTAAAATATTTTGCCCTCAACACTACTTTTAATGCTGATACACTCGCTGTTTATAATGATCAACTTAACGACTTTGGCCAGACAATTTTTAAAAAGCGTGATGAGTTTCTTAAAGTCTTTATACCTATTTTCAAGGAACGCTATGAAGCCATATCCCAAAGTAACGAAGCGATTGATTTAAAATATAAAAGTGATCTTTTTAATGGTGAGCTTATTAGTCTTCTTGAAAACAATCTCAACAAAGACAAAGCGTTGCAGTATACAAGTGTTGGCATTCATAAAGACGACCTCACTTTTTTAATTGATGATTTTCCAATTAAGAAATTTGGAAGCCAATGACAACAAAAGTCTTTTCTTATTGCTCTAAAATTAGCACAATTCGATTTTATTAAGCAACAGAGTGGTGTTTCTCCAATACTCCTTCTTGATGATATTTTTGATAAGCTAGATGAAAATAGAGTGGCTCAAATTATTCAATTGGTTGACGATGATCATTTTGGCCAAATATTTATTAGTGACACTCATGCGGAGCGTACTGAAAATGTGGTCAAACAAATTCACAAATCCTATAAATTATTCAAATTATGAAGTACTATTTAGTAATGGTTTGTGCGTTTTTTTTATTAAGCTGTTCTCCCAATCCCGAAACCTATTTAGAGCACCTCCAAGGTTACTGGGAAATAAAAGAAGCGACCTTAGCTAATGGCACTAAAAAACAGTATAAGTTTAATGAAACTATAGACTACATAAAGATTAATGACAGTTTAAAAGGTTTTAGAAAAAAGCTAAAGCCAGGAATAAATGACACCTACTTTACTTCGGACAATGCTGAGACTTTAGTGATAAAAATTGAAAATGATAGTCTAAATATTTACTACAATACTCCTTATGCCAACTGGAAGGAAACCGTTTTAGAAGCTTCTCAGGAACAGCTTAAAATTAGCAACGCTAGTCAGGACATTTATATCTATAAACGCTATACTCCAATTAATCTCAGTGTGGACTAATTACCACTAAAATTTCACATTTTCTTATAAGGATTAATCATCTATTATAACGACCTTTGTAATAACTTATTCAAGGCCGTGGCAAAACGCAACAACGATAACAAACCAATTGAGGATATTCTAAAGGAATTTGTAAAAACCAACAACCTACAATCAGGATTAGATAAAGTAAATGTGCGTGAAGCTTGGATCAATCTAATGGGTAATGGAGTTAATAATTACACCACAGCAATTGAACTCAAACACGAGGTTCTATTTGTACAGCTTAGCTCGAGTGTCTTAAGAGAAGAATTGAGTTATGGCAACGAAAAGATTGTTAAAATGCTTAACGAATCTCTCGGAAAAGAGGTCGTTAAAAAGTTAGTGCTCAGATAGTATAGTTTCCTAAAGTTTTCCAAAACTTAAAGGCCATTCAGCTCTTAGATTGTATCTTTACAAAAAGCTATGATGAGACTATTTATTTTCCCTTTAATACTTGTATTTCAGTCGTCTATGTTGATATTTCAATTCAATTCCGATAGTAATATTGACAATTGGCGCATTTTAGATGATGTGGTCATGGGAGGACGTTCTAGTGGAGAATTCAAACTTAATGATCAAGGCATCGGAGAATATTCTGGCGATGTATCTCTAGAAAATAATGGTGGGTTTTCTTCATTACGTTATTATTTCGATAGCGTCAATTCTAAAGACTATAATAAATTTAAGCTTAAAATTAAAGGAGACGGCAAAACCTATCAATTCAGAGTAAAAGATAGACGCTATAATAGATATTCTTACATCTATAAGTTCGAAACTTCAGGCGAATGGCAAACTATTGAAATTCCATTCAGTGCTATGTACGCTTCCTTTAGAGGCTATCGTTTAGACATTCCAAATTTTAAAGGAGATCAAATGCAAGAGATCGCATTTTTAATAGGAAATAAGAAGAAAGAAAGCTTTAAACTACTTATAGAATCCATTAGTTTAGAATAATATTTGGTATTTTTAGGTTCTCATAATTTAGAGCTAATGAAATACGCTAAACTACTACTGTCTTTTGTATTAACAATAGGCATTTTTTTCGTTTTTAATACAAAGATTGGTTCCCTCCCACCTCTTGGCAAATTTTTGAATCCAACATCTGGCATCTGGCAAAATGAATCCAATGAGTCCATAACAGGAGAAATTGCGATTCCAGGGTTACAAGATAAGGTAACTGTTCATTACGATGAACTCATGATTCCGCATGTTTTTGCTCAAAACGAACACGATTTATATAAAGCACAAGGCTATTTAACCGCAAAACATCGTCTTTGGCAATTAGAATTTCAAACCTATGCAGCTGCAGGACGGTTATCTGAAATTGTTGGAGAAGCTGCTTTAAATTATGATAGGTCAGAACGACGACGAGGGATGGGGTATGGTGCAGACCAAGCCATAGCTTACATGCAAAAATACGATACAAAAACTTTGAGTTTTGTTCAAGACTATGCAGATGGAGTTAATGCTTACATAAATCAACTCGATCCTAAAGATTATCCTGTTGAATATAAATTACTCAACTATGAGCCTGAAGCATGGACTCCTAAAAAAACTGCTTTATTACTCATGTATATGACGAAGATGCTTGCTGGTAACGATGACGATTTAGAATTTACAAATGTTCTTCGACAAATAGGTGAAAAGAACTTTGAACTTCTATTTCCAGACTTTTTTGATATTACAGATCCAGTTATTCCCAAAGAAACAGATTGGAGCTTTATTGATGTACCGCAAACAGAATTGCCTGCTAGCAGAAAAGCAATTTTAGATACTATAGCAGAGACTATTACAAAACCTCACCCAGACAATGGTAGTAATAACTGGGCTGTTTCTAGTGCAAAATCTACAACAGGAAATCCGATCCTAGCAAATGATCCTCATTTAGGACTTTACTTACCTTCTATTTGGTTTGTAATGCAATTAAGTACACCAAATCATAAAGCCTTTGGCGCAACAATTCCTGGAGCACTAAGCATTATTTCTGGTTTTAACGAACATATAGCTTGGGGAGAAACCAATGCTACAAGAGACGTTATAGATTGGTATAAAATAGAGTTTAATGACGATAGAAGGCAATATAAATATGATGGAGGCTGGAAAGATGTTACCTTTAGAGTCGAAGACATTAAAATTAGAGGAAAAGAAAGTTATAAAGACACTGTACTTTACACGCATCACGGACCTGTAGTTTATGATAAGAACTTTATGTCCGACAACGGACGGTCGGGTTATGCCATGCGATGGATTGGACATGATGGCGGAAATAATCAACGTACCTTTATTGAGCTTAACAAAGCAAAAAACTACGATGAATATGTAAATGCTTTGCAATATTGGAATGCCCCTGCTCAGAATTTTGTTTTTGCCAGTACTCAAGGGGATATTGCCTTATGGATTCAAGGAAAGTTTGCTAACAAATGGGAAGGACAAGGAAAATTTTTAATGGACGGCAGCAATCCTGAAAACGATTGGCAGTCGTACATTCCCCAAGAATTTAATGCGCATACTAAAAATCCAGAGCGTGGATTTGTAAGTTCTGCCAATCAGCATCCTGTAGATGAAAACTATCCGTATTTTGTTTTTAATGACGGCTATGAAACTTATAGAAATCGTGTTATTAATGATTTCTTTAACTCGAAGGAAAAATTTAGTATTGACGACTTTAAAAGGCTCCACAATAACAATTACAATTTAAAAGCCTCAGAGCTTGTACCTTACATGTTAGAACATATGGATACAGCATCATTAACTGAAAATGAAAAGGTTGTTTATAATGAAATAAAAGCATGGAAATTTAATAACGATATAGACGAAGTAGGTCCAAGTATTTGGAGACAATGGTATGGGAAGTTATACAATTTACTTTGGGATGAATTTGACAATGAAGAAACAGCATTAATGGCCCCATACACCTATCAAACCATTCACCTTTTAAAAACTAATGGCAACCATGAGTTTATGGATATTCTTGAAACAGAAGACAAAGTAGAAACTGCTAAGGATTTATTTTTATTAGCCTTTAAAGAAGCTACTGCACGACTTCGAGAAATAAAGACTGAAAAAGGAGATTACAACTGGTTAACTTATAAAGCCACCTACGCTGGACATTTATTACAAGGGTTACCTGCTTTCTCTAGGTTTAATATTCCAATTGGTGGTGACCGCAGTATTGTGAATGCGACTTCTGAAAATCATGGCCCTTCTTGGAGAATGATTGTAGAAATGACGTCTCCACCAACGGCCATAGGTATATATCCAGGAGGTCAATCCGGAAATCCTGGCAGTAAATACTATGATAATTTTATTGATGATTGGGCCGCAGGTCATTACCACAGTTTCAATTTTATACAATCCGACGATCATACTGAAGGGGTCATCGGAACGCAAACCTTAATACCAGCCACAAATGAATAAGAATATTATCAATTTCATCAGTACCATAATTTTAGCAGTAGTTCTATCTATAGTTTTGCCTTGGTGGTCTGTAATGACCGCAGCTTTGGTAACATCTTTATTTATACCCCTAAAAAAAGCTGCTGTATTTGTAGTTCCTTTCCTTGCTATACTTAGCCTTTGGACCTTGCAGAGTTTTATGCTGAGCATAGGCAATGATTTTACCTTGGCTTCACGCATTTCAGAATTACTATATCTTGGTGGCAGCCCATATACTTTGTTATTAGTAACAGGTATCACTGGTGGCCTTGCAGCAGGAATAGCGGCAGTTCTTGGAAAACAAATTGTCCTCGTTTCTCAAAAGTAAATGAGAAACTCATCAATTTTGTCTCAGTGAAGTGTTTACCATTATCTGTTATGAAAACATAGATTCTGTTCTATGCCATTTTTCCCCAAACATATTTTATCGATTTTGGGGAGAATAATAAAGTTAAAATAGACATTTATGATTTAACTCATACAGCGGGGTAAAACGATTAAACTTTAAGCTAAAAAGTCTTGTCATTCGCTAAAGAGAAAGCCAAATCAATTAGCCTTGAGCCATAGAGAATCTATTCTTCTCTACAAGAGTTTTCGTCGTAAAAACAGAAAAAGCAACGTTAGAATTTAGAAAAGGATTTAGTTAATTTTTATAAGATAAAAAGTATATTTAACCTATAAATAAGTTTCTATGAACCCATCAGCTAATGGCTGGATAAAAAAACTACTTCTTGAGATTGCAGAGGTTTCTTATGCTGATATTGAAACCAGTACATTTTATTCTAAACTTAAGAAAACAGGGTTTATTTACGGCAGTAATGTAGGGGTTATCCTAGACTTTGCTAAAACATTTGACTATACAGAAGAGGAACGTTGCAAGATTAACTTATTGGTAAGTTATTCTTTTATACATCAAAAATTGGCTTGCACAGAAGTTCTTTCTGAGAGCTTAATTGCTTACTACAAAGCCATTAGCAACCAGAAACGTTCTTTTTTTGAAGAACTTTTCGGTGATAAATCTTCAGACAGTTTACTAGAGAAGATGATTCATAAACGTATTAATATTGACGATAATGTCATCACTAAAAATTTCAATTACTTTTTAATCAATGCGCTTTTATTTGTAGATATACTTGGCTACCAGCGCTACTTAAAGAATAAAAAAAACATAAGAAATTACGTTATTGATTTAGAATCCGCTCTTGAAACAATTGTATTTACAGCTATTGATGTTAAGTCTAATAAAACCAAATACGATTATAACTTAATTCGTTTGTTTGAGGATTCTGTGAGACATAAAAACTCAAGATTACCTACCTGTGAAGATGCCATTGGTTTTATTTCTGAACCTTTAGAAAAACTTTATCTAATCGACTTAGTTTGTATGGCGTCCTGGAGTGATAAGGTCATCGATGAGGAGGAACGTGAATTTTTAAACCGACTCCAATCGGATCTTGAATTGAACAATAACGATATTGCTAGCGCCGTTGACGATATAAATAGCTTCTACAACATTCATAAAGATCATGTTGCATTTTTGAGCTCAAAAAATTTAGCGCAAAGCTTTTATAATAATAGTAGTAAAATCGTTTCAAAGCTAATTAAACGCAATAGCAAACGTCTTATTCGTGAGCTATCTGAAAGTAAGGAAGCTATGGCATTATTGGCAAAATCTACACAACGTAATTTAACCGATGAAGAACAAAAGAAAATTCAGACCCAACTATTAGATATTTTCAAATCCATACCAAGTCTGGCAATTTTTATGCTACCTGGTGGTATGTTGTTAGTACCACTTTTCGTAAAATTTATTCCAAAACTCTTACCTTCTGCCTTTGATGACAACCGCATTGAAGAGGATTAGTGAAATATTTGAACTATTCTAGCCAATTTTTAAAGTCCTTAACTCGTTCTCTAGCAACTATAATTTCTTGCTCATTAAAGTGGTTCAGCTTAATCTGAAGTCTAGAATTGGTATAACTAATAATGTCTTTAATGGCATTAATATTTACATAAAACTTTCTGCTAATTCGGAAAAATACATCTGGTTCGAGCTCATCTTCTAATTGATCCAAAGTTAAATCTAAAAGATAATTCCGCCCTTCTACAGTATGAGCATAAGTGCCCTTATTTTCGCTAAAAATACATTCAATATCTTCAATATTTATCAATTTAAGATGTTGTCCAACCTTTACGGAAAAACGTTTCTTGTATTCGCGCTCAATGGGGTTGACGAGAAGTTTTTTAATATCATTAAAGTCTAATGTAACCGACTGACTTTGGTGAGTTCTATTTTTAAATTTATCGACTGCAGCCTTAAGATCATCCTCATCAATTGGTTTTAATAAATAATCAATACTGTTTAGCTTGAACGCCTGCAAAGCATATTCATCATAAGCCGTAGTAAATATTACTGCTGAATTTATATCTATTACTTCAAAAATCTCAAAAGATAAACCATCGCTAAGCTGTATATCTAAGAAAATTAAATCTGGATGCTCATTATTTTGAAACCAATTTATAGACTCTTCAACAGAATGAAGCATTGTTTCTGCTTCGACATTTAGAGATTTAAGCATACGCTGTAATCGTCTTGCTGATGGTTTTTCGTCTTCTATTATAAGTACATTCATTGACGTTATTAATTTATCTTATTCCCAAAGTTGTCTTTCTGACTCATCCTTTTGGCTAAACTCGCTCATTTTTCTCTGCTCCCAACTTTTGCTAAATACTTTACTTTCTTTAAATGCTATAAAACCATGGATTAAAATAAAAGCGGTCCAAGCCACAATAATGCTTAAATTAAGACTGATAATATTATCCTTATAAGGTCCTTCCTCGATGATTATAAAATTATAAAGTATTAATACTATACAAATAAGGTATAATGCTAAATGTAAGTAGAAAGTTTTTATCCGTCTTACTTTCTTCCTAGCATTTGCCTTAAGTTGTTCTTCTTTTAATTTGGTCATAACTATTATCTTTTTACTACTTTACCATCCTTCCAGACTGTTATTATTTGATTCATTTGCTTGATATCGTTAGTTACATCTCCATCTAATAAAATTAAATCGGCCCTATAACCAGCTATTACATAACCTCGATCTTCTAAGCCAAATGCATCTGCAACATTGCTTGTACCTGCTTTTAATACCTCAATAGTAGACATTCCAGACTCATTTAAAAGTTGAAGTTCTTGATATAAATCTGTTCCGAAGTTGATGCCAACATTAGGCGGATCTGTTCCTGCTAAAATCGGAACACCATTATCAAACAATTTTTTTACCTGGGCAAACAATTTTTCTTTTGTTAACAACTTTGCCTCGTCCAAGTTCATGGCATCAAAAGCTTTAATTGTTGTTAATAATGTAGGTATAACGAAAAATGTCTTTTTCTCTAACAACTTGTCTAATTGATCTTTCTTTATTTCTTTATCCCACCAAATATGAACTATTCCATCTGCATCATGACTTAATACATTAATCGCATCTGCTAACCGACTTACATGCACAACAGCCATTCTATCTGCTAAATGTGCTTCTTTTATTAGTGCTGCAACCGTTTCAGACGATAAGGTGTTCCGCCAAGGCTCCACGATAATTTTAATATAGTCAACATTTGCTTCAACGCGATCAGTAATAAATTTTTTAGCGTCTTCAGGCTTGTTTAAAGTTGGTACCGGAAATCCAAATTGCGTACCATGACCCTCTGGTGCAGTTGCGGCGTAACCTGCCACAAAATATCTTGCATAATTGGTTGAATCTTTTAATTGTCGCATCATACTTTGATACGTTTCCACACCATGCATATCCATAACATTTAAAACTCCTGCTTTGGCAGCTTGAGATAAAGATTGAGGTGCCCAAGCATGCACATGCGCATTTGATAACGCAGGAATTAGTGTTTTTCCATTGCCATCAATTATTTGGTCTTTGCCAGACGTATGGATATTAATAGCAACTTCGACAATAGTGCCATTATCAACTTTTACTGAAGTGCGTTCTATAACCTTTTCTCCATCAAACAATTTTACATCTTTAATTACAAAACTATTCTGAGCCGAAGCAATGACAAATGAAAATAAGATGAATAGAAAAAGTAATTTTTTCATAATTATAGTGCTTTACTAATCCCAGTTCTGGCGTTCACGATCCATAAACTCCTCTACTTTACGTTTCTCCCAATCTTTTCCAAAGAAGAAATCGGTTCCAAATACACCTAAGAAATGAAATAACAATCCTATTCCCCAAAACGTTGCTGTGGCATAAGGGCCAAATCCATCAAAACCTGCATTGACTCCAATTAGGATGATTAAAAACACATTAACAACAACATACACTGCAAAGTGCCAATAAAAGCCTATAAGAGAGTCCACCTTCTTCTTTGCTCGCATGTAAGCTTCTTCTTTTCTAAAATCTGAAAATTCGTCTTTATCCTTGTAGGGTTCTAAACTATATTTATCCATAATCTTCTATTTTGAGTCGTCTGACAATTCTTTATTCATATATTCTTGTATTTTTCGCTCTTCCCACCCTTGGCCATACTTAAAAGAAATAAAATGTAGAATTAAAAATATTCCCCAAATTACCCATGAGCTAAGGACATCAATAGTCTTTAATTCATTTGTAAAAGTATCCCAACTGTTCAAATCGTTCCAAACTTTAACAGCTGTTATAGCTATGTTTACCAATATGTAAATTGCAAAGTGCGAATAAAATCCTTTCTCTTTATCAACTTTATTTTTGGCTCTTATATATTTTAAATTTGATTCTTGATTTTTCATAACAATACCTATTAATTCCAACGATTACGCTCGTCATCTTGTCTCATATATTCCTCAATCTTTTTCTTTTCCCAGTTGGCGCCAAAGGCTCCATTATCTACATACACACGGTAGGCTTGTATTATTAAACTTATACCCCAACCTAACATTGGAAACCAAAACCATTGTATGGTATGTCTCGAAAATTGATACCAAATAAATACTAAAAATGGTATGACTAAGCAATATGAAATTAAACTATAATAGAACGCCTTAAGTTCTTCAACCCTGTTACGGGCTCTAACGTAATCGTCATTAAGACGCGTTTGTGATTTTTGTGTTGTTCTCATGATTGATATTTGTTTTGTGAGCATTGGAATTGCAACTGCAAAATCCGTATCTCTTTGATTGATGTAAACTTTTCGTTGTGTGAGTAAGTTGTAGCGCTGTTTAATATTTTCTAATCCTACGCCACTACTCTTCTTAACGATTTGTTTTGGTTGAAGATTATTCATCACTACGAGATGATTTCCATCTTCATAAATTTTAATATGCAAAGGCTTATTAGAGGTTACCATGTTATGCTTTACTGCATTTTCTAATAATAATTGCAATGACAAGGGCACAACTTTACTTTCAGGGTTTGAGGCTTTATCTGGAATTTCAAATATGATACTATCTTCAAATCTCATTTTTAAAAGTGACATATAAGTCCGTGCAAATTTAAGTTCCTCGTCTACTGTTATAAGTTCCTTGCTTTTTTGCTCTAAGACATACCTATAAACCTTTGACAAACCGGTGGTAAACTTTTGAGCACTATCTGGGTTCTCCTCTATTAGACTTGTTAATACATTTAAGCTATTAAATAAAAAATGTGGATCTAATTGATTCTTTAAAGCATCAAATTTAGCACTTGCAGCACCTGCTATTACCTTCTGCTCTTTAACCTTATTTCTCTGGTAACGGTTATAGAAATAAGCGATATAGAAAATAGACAGTATACTTAATGTTACCCAAAGACCAAATGAGTAACCACTCCATCCATCGTTTTCTATAAAGGTTCTAAATGACTGTCCATAAATTAGAACAAGTATTAAAATTCGTAGTATAAAAATTGTTGTCAGTGTAATAACAGTTGCACCACAAATTCCGTAAACAATACGTTTAAGAACATCGTAACTACTTAATTTTAGTCTTTTTACAAACTGAAAATACACGGTGTTGACATAACTTAATACAAAGGTATACAGCTGTGTGAAACCAAAGTCAATAAAATATAAGCTGGTATTTTCATAGCGTACTTCATTCTCTATTAACAAAATGCGTACCGCATAGATCACACATCCTATTAAAAATACTACAACTAAACTTTTAACTGACTTAATCATTTTAACCTTCTAATGGATTATTATTTACAAGATTCTACAACTTGTTCTGCACGATCTTTTCCCCAATTTGGATGAAAATTGGTCTCTGCCTTAAAGGTATCAAAAAGTTCTAATGCTGTTTCTAATTGTTTACAATAAGGAGCCGTATCTTGTCCAAAATACTTTGCACTGCCCATTGCCCATTCCGTTTTGCAGAATACCGCTCTTGGATTATCAGGATCAAGTTGCGCTGCTCTCTCATATAACTCAGAGATTTTAGCAGCATATTTCATACCGTAGGTCATACCATCAAACGCTACCCAATTGGTGTAAATCTGTGCTTGCATTACTACTAATTCCGCATTCTCTTCTGTTTTACTTAAGGCAATATCCAAATGCTCTTGTGCTTTTTCTAATTGTGCTTTTAAAATAACCTCATCCTTAATATTCCAGCTTTTTAAACTGTTCATTTGAGCTATGTAATAGTCTGGTAGCCACTCTTCGCTTTCCGCCTTCGCAATGCGCTCAAAGATATTTTCTGCATCCTCCCATTTATCCGATTCCCAAAGCTCAAATGCTTTAGTCATTCCTTTTTCAAAATTACTTTGTGCTTGTGTTATTCCCGTAACGACTAATAAGAGTATAATCATTAGATTTTTCATTGTATTTGTTTTAAAAAGTTATTGTTATTAATGTATCCGATTCAAGTTTAAACTTTGCATCCTCCCATTTCGGTGGCCCCATAAATCCTTTGGCATTATTTGAGCAGGCGTAATCTTCTTTAGGAATTCCAATAAAGTTGCTATCCAGCTTATTATTACTATTTTCATCATGAAATAAGGACACAGCATAAATTCCCTTTGGTATATTTTCGAATGTGACTTGGCAAGCATTATTTTTAATTTTACTTACAATACCTTTATAAGTGTTTTCTAAAAAGTCAGATTCTTTATCATAAAGCGCAATAAGAATTTGCCCATTATTATTGTCTACATCCTCTACATTTACTGTAAGATTAAATGTTTTTTGAGCATTATTCTTTAATGGTAAAAAGCTTATGATAATGACTAGTGCAATTTTTACTAATGTTCCCATGTTTTATTTGTTTGATACAAATATCTGACAGAACTCTATTTTTTTAAAATGGTATTGACCGAATCGTCATTTTTTGATGACGAATTGTAAGCTTTTCAAAATCCTTTAGAAAAAGACGTAACATATAGCATGCTTTGACTACATATCAAAACACTAAACTTGTAAATCCAATCAAACATGCAATCGAAAATACTATCCATTGTTCTGATCTTATTCATAAGCCTATCCTTTTCGCAAACAGACAAACGTCTTAAAGGCATAGAAAAACAATTTAATTTAATTTTAGAATCGACAAAAACACCTGGTTTTGCTGTAGCTATTGTAGAAGGAGACAACGTTATTTATGCCAATGGCTTTGGATATGCCGACTATGAAAATAAAATTGCAGTTGATGCAAACACCTTGTTTGCTATTGGATCTTCGACTAAAGCCTTTACTTCTGCCTTACTGGGAATTTTAAGAGAAGATAATAAATTATCTTTTGACGATAGTCCTTTACAATATATTCCCGGACTAAAGTTTTATAATAATGATATGAATAATAACATAATCATTAAAGATTTAATGCGACATAGCACAGGTTTACCAAGACATGATGGCGCCTGGTATTTATTTTCAAGCCACAATAAAGATTCACTCGTATCACGTATACAATATCAAGAACCATTTACGGGAGTGCGCCAAGCATGGTACTATAACAACTTTGGTTTTTTATTACAAGGAGTCATTACAGAAAAACTAACCGGAGTAACATGGGAAAAGAATATAGAAGATAGGTTCTTTAAGCCTTTAGGTATGCATCGTTCAAAAACCAAAATAGGTGGCATGAAAAATAGCAAAAATACTGCTTACGGCTATCGTTTAAATGATGATAGAAATTTGGTAAAAATGGACTATTACGATATCGCAGGCATGTCTCCTGCAGGTAGCATAAATAGTAGTGTTAATGACATGACCAACTGGTTAAAATTATGGATTAACAACGGAAAATTTGGGGAAGAGCAAATCATTCCTGAAAATTATGTTAAGGAGGCTATAAGCTCACAAATGGTTGTAGCCGGTGGTTTACCAAGTGAAGAATTACCTAATGTACTATATGCCAATTATGGCTATGGATGGTTCTTACATTCATACAAAGGCCATTATATGGTAGAACATGGTGGTAATATCGATGGATTTTCGGCCAGTGTGGCATTTTATCCAACAGATAACCTCGGCATTGTTGTATTAACTAATCAAAATGGTTCGGCCGTACCAAGTCTCATTAGAAATATTGCAGCAGATCACATGTTAAATGTAGATAAAACCGATTGGGCCAAGAAGCATAAAGAAGACCTTGAGAAAGCGCTTAAAGCTCAAGAAGAAATGGAGGATACTGACCAAAGTTCTAATGTTAAGAATACCAGACCATCACATATCCTTTTGGACTACACAGGAACTTATGAAAACAAAGGCTATGGCAAGTTTGATGTGATTTTAGAGAGTGATAGTTTATTTGCTACGCTTAATGGTAAGAAAATCTATTTTAATCATTTTCATTATGATACCTTCGAGTTAATCGACTATTCTGAGGGCAAAGCAGACACCACACAAATTGGCAAATCATTGAAAGTAAGCTTCACCACAAATGTAGCTGGTGATATTGACTATATAAAAACAGACATAGAACCAATGACCGATGCCATTGCCTTTAAACGTACGCCCAATACTATAAATGTTGATGCAGACACTTTAGAACAGTATGTAGGTAAATATGATTTAATGGGTACTGAAATAAAAGCCTATGTAAAGGATCAGAAGGTACTTTATGTATTTGTTCCTGGGCAACCGGAATACGAGCTTGTACCAATAGCCGAACACAAATTCAATTTTAAAATATTGGAAGGATTTAAGGTTGAATTTATTCAAACTGATGGTAATATTGATCAGGTAAAGTTTATACAACCCAATGGAACGTTTGTTGGAAACCGTAAAGCAGAATAATATAGAATAAAAAAACCATCCGGTCGGATGGTTTTATATTTTGTTTATAACAACGTTCTTAGAACATTTCTCTTCCAGCAAAATGGAATGCACCTTCAATAGCTGCATTATCGTCACTATCACTACCGTGTACTGCATTTTCACCTATAGATGCTGCATATAACTTACGAATAGTACCTTCTGCTGCATCAGCAGGGTTAGTTGCACCAATTAAGGTTCTAAAATCTTCAACAGCATTATCCTTTTCTAAGATTGCTGCAACGATTGGTCCTCGCGTCATGTATTCTACTAATTCTGGAAAGAATGGACGCTCTTTGTGGATTGCATAAAATTCTTGAGCGTCAGCAGCAGTCATTTGCGTTAACTTCATCGCTACAATTCTGAATCCTGAAGCTGTAATTTTTTCTATAATTGCGCCAACGTGTCCTTTTTCAACCGCGTCTGGCTTTAACATTGTAAATGTTCTATTAGTTGCCATTATGTATTTTTTTTAATTGTGGTGCAAAAGTAACCTATTTATTTAATTTATCAAGTCAGCAATTTTAATAATTCTTTATCATTTCAATTGTCTTAAATCAAGATCTTGGATTATAAAAAATTGTATCTTCGTCAACTATGAATAAGACCCAATTGAAAGAATTAAAAACGGTTTTGAGTCAGGCTCAAAACATTGTAATTGTTCCACACAAAAATCCTGATGGTGATGCTATGGGTTCTACACTTGCGCTTAATCACTATTTATCAGAACTAGGTCATGATGCAAATGTTATTGTACCGAATGATTATCCAAATTTTTTAAAGTGGTTGCCTGGAGATGATAGTGTTTTAATTTTTGAAAATGATCAAGATAAAGCTGAAGGATTAATTCATGAAGCCAGCCTGATATTTACTCTAGATTTTAATGCTCTACATCGTGCTGGTGAAATGTTAAATTCATTGGAAGCATCAACTGCTACAAAGATTATGATAGATCATCATCAACAACCTGATGATTATGCAAAATACATGTATTCTGATGTGAGTATGTCATCGACATGCGAAATGGTTTATAATTTCATAGAACAATTAGGTGATCTGGAAAAGGTAAACAGTGATATTGCGACTTGTCTTTACACTGGTATTATGACAGATACTGGATCATTCAGATTTCCGTCTACCACTAGCAGAACCCATGATGTTGTAAGTCAACTCATAGCCAAAGGGGCTAACAATTCTGAAATACATAATAAAGTTTTTGACACTAACCGTTACAGCCGTCTTCAGCTTTTGGGTAGAGCAATGCAAAATCTCAAAGTGATTCCAGAATTGTTTACATCATATATTACCTTATCTCAAGATGAGTTGGATGAATTCAATTTTAAGAAAGGAGATACGGAAGGCTTTGTCAATTACGGATTATCACTCAAAGGCATTGTGTTTGCGGCTATATTTATTGAAAATAAACAAGACGATATTATTAAAATCTCCTTGAGAAGTAAAGGTGAGTTTTCCGTTAATGAATTTTCAAGAGCGCATTTTAATGGTGGTGGTCATACCAATGCCGCTGGCGGACGCAGTCATGAGAGTTTAGAAGCTACAGTTGATAAATTTATTAGTATATTACCACAGTATAAAGAACAATTGTCCCCAAAACAATAAAATATTCAAAATGAAGAACCTACTACTCATATTTGCTTTGTTTCTGATTTGCTTAAGTTGTAAATCACCAGAAGCTAGACTTCCAGAAACGGTGCAATCTGGTTCTTTCTTAAAAGAATCTGCAGAACGAAATAGAAAACTTAACGAGCAAGAAAAATTATTGATTCAAGATATCATTAAGAATAATCCTGAACGAGAATACATTGCCTCAGAAAGTGGTTTTTGGTATTCTTATAAAACCAAAGGCGACAATAAAAACATACAACCTGATTTTGGTGACATCATTGATTTTGAATACAATGTCTCTGATCTCAATGGCAGAGAAATTTATACCAAAGAAAAAAAGACTTACGTTATGGACAAACAGGAATTGTTCACTGGTTTAAGAGAAGGTCTTAAACTTATGAATCCAGGAGACCATATTACGTTTATCTTTCCATCTCAAAAAGCATACGGTTATTATGGAGATGATAATAAAATAGGAACAAATGTTCCGCTAATTTGCGAAGTAACACTAAATACAATAACTCAAGAAAATGATTAAAAAAACACTTACAGCCATCGTTGTATTACTTGTATTGGTAAATATTTCTTGCCAAGAAAAATATCCAGAATTAGAGGACGGACTTTATGCTGAAATCGAAACCTCTAAAGGTACTATGTTAGCTAAATTATTCTATGATAAGGTCCCAGTTACTGTGGCCAACTTCGTAGCACTTGCAGAAGGGAACCATCCAATGGCGGCAGAACAGTATCAAGGTAAACCGTTCTACGATAGTTTAACCTTCCATCGCGTTATGGATAAGTTTATGATTCAAGGTGGAGATCCCCAAGGCGATGGTCGCGGTACTCCTGGCTATCGGTTTGCTGCTGATTTTAGTCCAGAATTAAAACATGACAAGCCTGGTATTTTATCTATGGCAAATGCTGGAGGCATTAATACTAACGGAAGTCAATTCTTTATAACAGAAGCACCATATACAAGAGGAAATTTCTTTGATACAAATGGTAATTTGAAACCTTGCGATCAGCCTAGAGTAAGCTGTCACTCAGTTTTCGGAGAATTAGTAAAAGGGTTAGAGGTTCAGGATTCAATTTCTAATGTAGAAGTTGTTAATCCTAGAGCGCGAAATCATAAGCCCGTTGAAGATGTATACATTACTAAAGTAACCATCATAAGAAAAGGTAAGGAGGCAACGTTCTTTGATGCACCAAAAGTATTTGAAGAAGAAATGCCAAAAGTCGAAGAAACATTCAGATCAATACGGGATGAAGCTAAGAAAAAGGCCGAAGATTTAGCTAAGAAAGCTAAAGAAGATTGGTTAAAGAAAAATGAATCCTTAGACGGCAGACGTATTGATTCGCCAACTGGAATGGCTATGATATTTACTCACGAGAGTGATGGTGTAAAACCTACTTCAGCACAGCGTGTAAATATAGACTGCGCAGGTTATTTTGAAGATGGTACCTTATTCTGGACCACTTGGAAAGAAATAGCTGAAAAAAATGGAAAATATGACGAGCGTCAAGACAAAGCCGGCCAGTATAAAGCATTTACAATGCCGTATAATCAAAGTGCGACTTTGGTGGCAGGGTTTAGGGAAGCTATGCTAAATATGAAGGTTGGTGATAAAGCACGCGTATTTATTCCTTACTATCTGGGATATGGGGAAGCAGGCAGAGCACCATTAATTCCTGCAAGAACTAACTTAGTTTTTGATATTGAAATTGCAAGTATTGCTGAATAAGCAAATTGAAATAAACTGAAAAGGCTGCCTATGAGCAGCCTTTTTTTATGCCTTAGGAATGTTCTTTAAAATCTCTAGAACAAATTCCCAGTATTTTTGGACCGAAGAAATTTGAGCACGTTCATCAGGCGAATGAGCACCCTTAATATTAGGACCAAAACTAATCATATCCAAATCAGGATAATTCTGACCAAGAATACCGCATTCTAACCCTGCATGACAAGCTGCAACATGAGGTTTTTCACCATTATTTAATCGTTCATAAATAGGAACCATAACTTTTAAAATGGCCGAGTTCATATTAGGCGCCCATCCTGGATAGTCACCTGAAAATTCCACCTCACAACCCGCAAGTTCAAAGGTTGATTTTAAAACATTAGCCAGATCCATTTTAGATGTCTCAACCGAGCTTCGTGTTAAACATCCTACTTTAATATTACCATCTTTCACGACTACACGAGCCATATTATTAGAGGTCTCTACCAAGTCTGGTATATCAGCACTCATGCGATAAACACCGTTGTGTGCTGCATAAAGGGCTTTTACTATTAATTCCTGAACATCCTGCGTCATCACATGTATTGGTAACTCAACTTTATTAAATACCACCTGTAATTCAGGTTCCATCGTTTTATATTCTTTCTTAATAGTCTCTGACAATGCATTGAATACATTAAGAAAACGGTCCTCTTTGTTTGATCTAACGACAACGGTAGCTCCACTTTCTCTGGGAATTGCATTACGTAAACTACCTCCATCAATTTCAGAAATTCTGATATCTTCTAAAACTGCAAATAAGAGACGATTCATAATTTTATTGGCATTACCTAAGCCTTCATGAATCTGCATTCCAGAATGACCTCCTTGAAGTCCTTTGACTTCTATTTTAAAAGCAGATAATTCTTTAGAAGACAATTGTTCTTGATTATATGAACGTGTTGCTGTAATGTCTAAACCACCTGCACAACCTACTCCAATTTCATCATCTTCTTCGGTATCTAAATTTAAAAGGATATCACCCTTTAAAAGACCACCCTTTAAGCCCATGGCACCAGTCATACCAGTTTCTTCATCGATAGTAAATAAGGCTTCTAAATCTGGATGTGCTATTGTATCACTTTCAAGTATGGCCATGATCGTTGCTACTCCTAAACCATTATCAGCACCTAAAGTCGTACCTTTTGCCTTTACCCAATCGTCTTCAACATACATTTCAATGCCTTGAGTATCGAAATCAAAAACGGTATCGTTATTCTTTTGGTGTACCATGTCTAAATGCGATTGCATTACGATTGGTTTTCGATCTTCCAAACCTTTAGTAGCCGGTTTTCTAATAATTACATTACCTACCGCATCTTCAATAGTTTCTAAACCCAATTTTTCACCAAAATCTTTCATAAATTTTATAACGCGTTCCTCTTTTTTAGAAGGACGCGGAACTGCATTTAAATCTGCAAATTTATTCCAAAGTACTTTTGGTTCTAGGGCTCTTATCGCTTGACTCATATCTTAATTTTTAACGCTTACAAAGGTAACCAAACTAAAACTATTTTCTATTTTTGATTCATGATGAAAAACAAAAAATTAGTCATCACTTTATTTCTGATTGTTCAGATTTTAATCACGTCTATTCTTAAAAATTATCCTGAATTTGTCGAACAATATTACAGTAATGGTGTTTATGTTTTTATTTCAAAGTTAATGCGTTATAGCTTTGGATGGCTACCTATTTCCATTGGAGATATGCTCTACACTTTAGCAAGTGTTTATATCGTTAGATGGTTCATAGTTAATAGAAAACGAATAATAAAAGATACTATTCATTGGCTATTAGATATTGGCGCAGTGCTATCTTTAGGATATTTTGCTTTTCATCTTTTATGGGCTTATAATTATTACAGACAACCACTTTACCATTCGTTAAAATTAGATTCTGAATATACTACTGAAGAACTCTTAAGTTTCACAAAGCGTCTTATTGAAAAATCAAATGCAGTTCACTCAAAATTAGCAGCAAATGATTCTACTAAAGTAGAAATGCCATTTTCAAAATCTGAAATACTTAAAAAAGTGAACAATGGCTATGATAATTTAGCCCAAGTTCATCCACAATTTTACTACAGCCCAAAAAGTATTAAAACGTCCATTTACAGTTTACCACTTACATATATGGGATTTTCTGGCTATCTAAATCCATTTACTAATGAAGCTCAGGTTGATGGTATGATTCCAACCTATAAATTCCCAAGTACCTCTTGTCATGAGATAGCCCACCAAATCGGGTATGCAGCTGAAAACGAGGCGAATTTCATTGGGAGTTTAGCTGCAATACATAATGACGATCCTTATTTTCAGTATTCTGGCTATACTTTTGGATTACGTCATTGTCTTGTTGAAATTTTTAGAAGGGATAAGGACACCTATTATCAAACTCTCGAAGGTGTTAATAAAGGAATCCTAAAAAATTACCAAGAGGTAGATATCTTTTGGAAGTCTTATACCAATCCTTTGGAACCAGTTTTTGAAAAAACATACGATGCGTTTTTAAAATCGAATAACCAATCTGCTGGTATGAGTAGTTATAGTTATGTGGTGGCACTTCTGGTAAACTATTATGAAAATAGATCCTTATAAAACGTTAAATTCGTCACTTAGCGATTTCATTATTATTGTTTATTCATATCTTTATTGAGACAAACAAATCAACTAATTTATGACGAAAACACTATTTCGACTGCTCATTTTTATGTGCAGTTTTTCGCTATTTGCACAAGATTACTTTCCTAGCAATACTGGGGTAAAAGCAAATAATTCCAATTACACGGCATTCACCAATGCAACAATTCACGTAACACCAACAGAAACGATAGAAAATGCCACACTTTTAATAAAAAATGGTAAAGTGGTCAGTGTTGGAACATCTGTTAGTATTCCAAAAAACACCACTAAGATTGACCTAACTGGTAAAAGTATATATCCATCTTTTATAGATATCTATACCACGTTTGGTGTTAAGAAACCAGAACGTGGAGGCAATGGTCCGCGCTATGGCGCGAGCCGAAGTGGTTTTTATTGGAATGACCATATTATGCCTGAACAAGACGTGATGGCAAGTTTTAAATATGATAGTAAAACAGCCTCTCAAATGCACCAACTCGGATTTGGTGTTGTAAATACACATATGCCCGATGGTATTGCACGTGGAACAGGTGCACTAATTGCACTTAATAATGACGCTGACAATTCAAAACGTGTTGTTGATGGCGAAACAACACAGCATTTTTCATTTAGCAAGAGTGTAACATCTCGTCAAGCTTACCCTTCTTCAATTATGGGAAGTATGGCCTTACTGAGACAAATGTATAACGATGCCAATTGGTATGCCGATGGTAATGTAGACACTAAAGATTTAGCACTTGAGGCATTGAATGGCAATAAGAACTTATTACAGATTTTTGAAGCAGGAAGTAGAGCTAATTTAATGCGTGCTGATAAAGTTGGTGACGTCTCTAACGTACAGTATACTATTGTTGGAGGTGGCGATGAATATGAGCGTATCAATGAAGTTAAGGGTACTAATGCAACCATTATTTTGCCAATTGATTTTAGATTAGCCTATGATGTAGATAATGCCTTATTAGCATCTACCCTATCCTTAAGTGATATGCGTGCTTGGAACCAAGAACCTCATAATCCGAGACTATTAGCTGAGAATGAAATTAATTTTGCATTGACAACGCACGGTTTAAAGTCTAAAAAATCATTCAAGTCTAATTTAATGAAAGCCATAGAACGTGGGCTTTCAAAACAAAAAGCACTTGAAGCTTTAACAACTATACCTGCTGGATTACTTGGTAAGTCTGACCTTTTAGGAACACTTAAATCTGGTAGCTATGCCAACTTCTTAATTACTTCAGGTGATATTTTTGATAAAAAGACAAAGTTGTTTGAAAATTGGGTACAAGGCACACCTCATATCATTACCGATATGAATGTAAGAGATATTGATGGTGACTATACCTTTAAGTTGAGAGGTAACGACTACAAGCTTGCAATTACAGGAAGTACATCAAAACCAAACGCCAAATTAGAAAGTGGTTCTAATAGCTTAGGCACTAAGATGAATTATGCAGACGATTGGATTAATCTCACTTTTAAAACGGCAGATAGTTTAAAAAAGGAATTTATTAGAGTTGTTGCCAATGCAGCAAATGGCAACAGCCTTGATGGTAAAGCTATACTTCCAAATGGTAATGAGTTACCATTTTATGCAAACAAAATCCAAAAGGAATCTGATAAAAAAATGAAAGATAAAAAGGATATGGCCTCTAAAGCAACGGATGCTTTTATGAGTCCCATTACGTATCCTAACCTAGCATTTGGTTTTGATGAAAAACCAAAATCAGAAACCTTACTATTTAAAAATGCTACGGTTTGGACCAATGAAAGTGATGGTATTCTTGAAAATACGGATGTATTAATTAAAGATGGAAAGATTGCTAAGATTGGTAAAGACCTTTCAGACAGAAAGGCCAAGGTTATAGATGCTACAGGAAAACACATTACTGCAGGTATTGTAGATGAGCACTCGCATATTGCAGCTGCATCGATTAATGAAGGAGGTCACAATTCTTCTGCAGAGGTCACCATAGAAGATGTAATCGATGATGAAGACATTGATATCTATCGTAACCTTGCAGGTGGCGTAACATCTATTCAGATATTACATGGTTCTGCTAACCCAATTGGAGGACGTTCGGCCATTATAAAACTAAAATGGGGAGAATCAGCAGATGATTTGGTGTATGATAACTCTCCTAAGTTTATCAAGTTTGCTTTAGGTGAAAATGTTAAGCAATCAAGATCCAATAGAAACGAGCGTTTCCCTCAGTCAAGAATGGGTGTAGAACAAGTATTTATGGACTACTTCTCTAGAGCAAAAGCCTATGATGATGCTAAGAAAAATGGTAAGCCTTATCGCAAGGATGCTGAAATGGAAGTGTTAGCTGAAATTTTAAATAAAGAGCGTTTTATTTCTTGCCATTCTTATGTTCAAAGTGAGATTAATATGTTAATGAAGGTTGCTGAAAAGTTCAACTTTAACATCAACACCTTCACACATATTTTAGAAGGCTACAAAGTTGCCGATAAGATGAAAGATCATGGTGCTGGTGGCTCCACATTTAGCGATTGGTGGGCCTACAAGTATGAGGTAAATGACGCTATACCATACAACGCAGCAATTATGCATAATGCAGGTGTTGTGGTTGCTATAAATAGTGACGACGCAGAAATGTCTCGTCGTTTAAATCAAGAAGCAGCTAAGTCCGTAAAATACGGTGGTGTCAGCGAAGAGGACGCCTTAAAGTTTGTGACGTTGAATCCTGCGAAACTCTTGCATCTAGACGATCGCGTTGGTAGCTTAAAAGTTGGTAAAGATGCTGATGTTGTTTTATGGTCTGACCATCCATTATCAATTTACGCAAAAGCTGAAAAAACAATTATTGAAGGGATCACTTACTTCGACATTGAAAAAGATAAGCAAATGCGCGAAGCCATTAAGAAAGAAAAAAGTGAGCTTGTGCGATTAATGCTTGAGGATAAAAACAAAGGTCTTAAGACACAGCCAATCAAAAAGAAAGAGAAAGAGCTATTGCATTGCGATTCTATGGACAATGAACATTCAACTCATAATCACAACTAAAATTTAAATCAAATGAAAATACTAAATAGAATAAATA
>NZ_JABSST010000020.1 GCF_013213975.1 Winogradskyella sp. | reverse complement strand
ATGAAACAGATTACTATTGCAATTGTTATGCTATTCTCGGCAAGTGTTTTTGCCCAGACTAATGTAGAATTGAAAGCACACTATGAAGCTTATTATAAGCAAATGAAGCAGCAAGGCGATGTACAAGGTATAATCAATGCTATGACACATCTAAATATTTTGGAACCTAATGTTGCAAGACAGGACACTTTAGCCTATCTCTACCTATCTGAAGGTAAGTACATGCAAGCACTTAATACTATTGGTATTGAGAAGAAAGCTACAGACTCAGATATGAATGTTGAGGTGAAAGCATTAGCGCTTAAAAACCTTAATCAGCCTAAATTAGCCTTAGAGCACTATGAAGTACTTTTTCAACGTAGTCCTAATGTCTATTTAGCTTACGAAATGGCAGATATGAAGATTCAAATCGGTGACACTGCTGGCGCAAAATCTAACATTGAATACGGTTTAGCAAATGTAAAAGACGATATGAAGCGCGCGTTTTATGAAACACAGCAGCCATATGAAACTTCAATGAAAGCTGCTCTTTTATGTCAACAAGGGTTATTAACTTTCACTGAGAATAAGACTGCTAATATTGACGCTGCTATTAAATTAATGAACGATGCTTTAGCAATAGATCCTAATTTTAATTTAGCTAAAGTGAGTAGACAAGCATTAGAAAGTCAAAAAGCACAACAAGCTGCTGCTTCTGCAAAAAATTAATTGATATCATATCAACAAAAAATGCTGCCATAAGGCAGCATTTTTTGTTTCTATAAATTCGGTATTACCAAATTCTAACGCGTTCCTCTGGAGGTAAATACATCGCATCACCTTCCTTAATTCTAAATGCTTCATAAAAGGCATCTACATTTTTCAATGGCTGTGTCGCTCTAATATGACCTGGTGAATGTGGATCTGTATTAATTTGATTTCTCAAGGCTTCATCTCTAATTAAAGTTCTCCAAACGGTTGCCCAAGACATAAAGAAGCGTTGCTCTGCAGTAAAGCCATCAATATCTTCAGGCCTTCCATTTTCCTTAAAGTATAGCTGTAATCCATCATATGCACCTAATACTCCTCCAAGGTCTCCAATATTTTCGCCTAAAGTAAATGCGCCGTTTACATAAACACTGTCTAACACTTCAAGAGCAGAATATTGATCTACTAAAGCTTTCCCTCTATTTCCAAACTCTGTTAAATCTTCTGGCGTCCACCAATTATTCACATTTCCATCCGCATCAAACCTTGCTCCAGAATCATCAAAAGCATGTGAAATCTCATGACCAATAACAGCACCAATACCTCCATAATTTACAGCTTCATCTGCAGTATAGTTATAAAATGGAGGTTGTAAAATCGCCGCTGGAAATACAATTTCATTGTTTAACGGATTAAAATATGCATTGACCATTTGTGGTGGCATGCCCCATTTTGTCTTGTCTACAGGCTCGTTAATATCACTTAAATTTTTCTTCTGTGACCACGCGCCAACAGCAATCATATTTTCAGCATAAGAATTACCTTCTTCTACCTGTAAATCAGAGTAATCTTCCCACTCATCTGGATAAGCAATTTTTACAGTCATCTTGTCTAATTTCTCAATGGCTTTAGCTTTAGTCACTTCACTCATCCAATCCAATTTATTTATTCGATTTTGGAATGCAGTAATTACATTAGCGATCATTTTTTCAGCCTTTTCTTTAGCTTCAGGTGGAAACTTAGCTTGAACATAAAGTTGACCAACAGCTTCACCTACACTACCATCAACGGTACCAAGAGCGCGCTCCTCAGCAGGAAGCATTGTCTTTGAACCTCTTAAGGTTTTACCGTAAAATTCCCAACTCGCTTTTTCAATTTCAGTTGTTAAAAAGCCTGCTGCACTATTTAAAGTACTCCAATCCATTAAGGTCTTAATATCTTTAATAGATGTAGTCTTTAAAAAAGCATCCATGGCTTTCATGTACTTTGGCTGCATCACCAACAGGGTATCTACTTGTTTGTCTATACCCATATCATCCATAAATTTTTGCCAGTTAATCGCTGGTGCCATAGCCTGTAAATCTGCTAAAGAGGTAGGGTTATTAAAGTTTCTAATATCTCTGCTTGACACTTTATCTAATCTTGGTTCAGCAAGTTGCGTTTCCATAGCTAAGATCCTGTCTGCTGCAGCTTTAGCATCAGCTTCTGAATAATTGATATACTGAAGCATTCTTGCCACATGAGCAACATATTGTCCTCTAATTTCTTTGGTCTTTTCATCTTGATCTAAATAGTAATCGCGTTGTAATCCTAATCCAGCTGGAAATACCCAAGCTGTATTCATGCTACTATCATTAAGATCTGGATTCGCCCCAATACCTGCAAATGGAGCAGAAACACCAAGTGTTGAGGCAAAAACAGTTTGCATATCGCTTAAGTTATTAATACCTCCAATCTTATCTAGTAAAGGTTGAATTGGTGAAATACCCGCTTCATTACGTGCTATAGTATCTAGTTCAGATTCAAAAATAAGTAGCGCTTTTTGCTGATCTGATCCTTCTTTATAGGTTCCTAGTTCCTTCGATGTGTTTAATATGCTTAGAACATCTTGTCGTGTAGATTTGCGTAAAACACCGAATCCTCCCCAACGCGACTCGTCGTCTGGAATTGCATTTGTTTCTAACCATTTACCGTTTACATACTTGTAAAAATCGTCTTTTGGACTTATGCTAGTGTCCATATTTTCCAATATAATTCCTGGAATTTTTTCCTCTGCTAAAGCAGTGTCGTTCTTGGCTTCATCTTTACATCCAACAAACGCAAAGAATGCCAAACCTGATATCGCTAGAACGCGACTAAGATTGGTTCTCATAATGTGATTTTAATTAATTCGAATTTCTTGTAGTTAGTAATAAGACCGCTTTAAAGGAAAATTGTTACAAATCAATTCAATTTTAACAAGTGGTCATTTAATACTGCGATTGTATTTTCTCTCCCTTATCTCTAATTAATTTCTTATTAATCAGAAAGTTGAGATTTGAAAATGCCACAACAACCTCCTTAACACTCTCTAGTTTTAATCGCTTGTCTATATTATCTAAAGTTAAATTTTCGTTCAATCGTAATAGTGTAGTCTCTACGATAATAACTCTAGATTCTATAGGATTAGTTCTAAGCGCATCCGGTAGTTCTATCTTAAATGTCTCAATAAATTTTTTCAAAAGCTTGTTATCACCATTGAAAAATGAAAGATCCCCTTTCTTCAAATAGCCCACTTGGATTGCTAATTCCTGATACTTTTCCCATTCTTTAACTGCGTTTTCTCCATCAGTACTCAATGCATAATCGGCATATTCAAATTTCTCTATGATTTCGGCTGTAATTTTAAAGGCAGTGTCGTCCTTCTCTGAGGTTTCAGTATCAGAAGTAGTCTGTTGATCACCAGAACAGCTTAGCAACATAATAAACACTAAATTAAAAAGGACTAATCCTAATTTCATTGTCAGTACAATTTGCTTGTAAATATACTTAAACTAATATTCTAATCACCTAGTATAATCTTAAAGTTAAGATTGTCAACTTCCTAGAAAACGTTCTTTTTTTCTGAAGATTTTAATTATTTAACACCCTATTTCTTATTATTTTTGAGAATTATATAATAATTAATATGTCCTCAAAAATTTTAATCATTGGAGCAGGTGGCCAAATAGGCTCAGAATTAACGACTAAGCTCAGAGAAATTTATGGCCAGAGCAATGTCATTGCCAGTGATATTAACACCAGAAACTTGGAACTGGTTAATTCTGGCCCCTTTGAAATCATTGATGCTAAGAATTTTAATGCAATTAAGGACTGTTGTAAAAACTACGAGATAGACACCGTTTATTTAATGGCAGCGCTATTAAGTGCTACAGGCGAAAAGTACCCAATGGAAGCTTGGGACCTTAACATGAATTCTTTGTTCCATGTTCTTAATCTTGCCAAAGGAGGTACTATAAAAAAGGTGTATTGGCCAAGTAGTATTGCTGTATTTGGACCAACAACACCAAAGGAATTTACTCCTCAGCATACCATTTGCGAACCCACTACGGTATATGGCATAACAAAACAAGTCGGTGAGCGTTGGTGTGAGTATTATCACAACAAATACGGCGTTGATGTAAGAAGTTTACGTTATCCTGGGATCATTAGCCACAAAACTATGCCTGGTGGTGGTACTACAGATTATGCTGTAGAAATTTATCATGAAGCCATTAAGCATGGCAAATACGAATGTTTCCTATCAGAAAACACAAGCTTACCTATGATGTTTATGGATGACGCCATTAAAGCCACGATAGACCTAATGCAGGCTTCAGCCGAAGATTTAACCATTAGATCCTCTTATAATTTATCAGCGATTTCATTCACGCCAAAAAATATTTATGAGAGCATTAAAAGCCGTATTCCAGAATTTGAAATTACCTACCAACCCGATTTTAGACAAGCTATTGCAAATAGCTGGCCATCATCAATAGATGACACTATTGCGCGACATGACTGGAGCTGGCAGCACAGTTTTGATTTAGATGCAATGACGGATACTATGCTAAATGAATTAAAGAAAAAGTACCAATAAGATTTTACTTTATAAAACAAAAAAGCCTGATAAAATTATCAGGCTTTTTTTGCTCCTCAGGTTGGGCTCGAACCAACGACCCTCTGATTAACAGTCAGATGCTCTAACCAACTGAGCTACTGAGGAAGATCTTTTTTCGCTTTAGCGAGCGCAAATATAAATTATTTTTTAATCTCTACAATATGAAAACTTATTTTTTTAACGTGTTATCGCTTTAAAAATATCATTACCGTTAGCAAATAATACTAAAGCAATGAGGATAAAGAATCCAACGATCTGTGCACGCTCTAAAAACTTTTCACTGGGTTTACGTCCTGATACCATTTCATATAATAAAAACATTACATGACCACCATCTAATGCTGGTATTGGTAACAAGTTTAAAATGGCTAACATAATAGATAGAAAAGCTGTTAATTTCCAGAAAGCTTCCCAGCTCCAGAAGTCAGGAAAAATGTCATAAATCGCTTTAAAACCACCTAAGCCTTTGTAAGCTCCTGTTTTAGGATTAAAAATGGCTTTTAATTGTGCAAAATAGTTAACAATGGTTGAGGTAAACTTTTTACCTCCTGCTGCAAAGCTTTCTCCAAAGGAATATTCTCTTTTAATAACTTCATAGTAGCCCAATTCAATAAATCTTTTCGCATCAATTAATCTAAAAATATTAAGCTTAGCATCATTATTTACTTCAAGTTTTCTTGTAATGGTCTCATCGCCACGTAACACTTCGGCAGTCACTGTTTGACCTTTCAAATTTTTTAATTCATTTTCAAACAAATCAAAGTAGTCTAAAGTTTTACCGTTGAGGCTTAAGATAACATCACCTTCTTTTATATCTACACTTTTATTAACTGAGGAGTCCGGAACAGATTCTACAATAAATGGATAGCGGTATTTATATAGGTTTTTACTACCCTCATCGGATAACTGACCCAAAAAATTCTCTGGAAGATTAATTACTTTTTCTTGTCCGTTTCTATCTACAGTGATTTGTTCTGCTCCAATAATATATTGTCCGATTTCAGAATCCTTCTCGATACGTTGATCATTAATGGCAAGGACTTTATCGCCAGTTTCAAACCCAGCATCTAATAGCACTTGGTTTTCAATAAGATAACCACCTCTTAAACTGTCAATTTTTATATCAGTATCACCATAAGTAAAAGACACAAAAACATATATCACATAAGCCAAAATAAAATTAACGGTAACACCACCTAACATAATTATTAGACGTTGCCATGCTGGCTTGGATCTAAATTCCCAGGGTTGTGGTGGTTGTGCCATCTGCTCCTTATCCATGCTCTCATCTATCATTCCAGCAATCTTAACATACCCACCGAGAGGTAACCAACCTATACCATAAACAGTTTCTCCAATCTTCTTTTTAAAGAGTGAATACTTCACGTCAAAGAACAAATAGAACTTCTCAACCTTAGTTTTAAATGCCTTAGCTGGTAAAAAGTGACCTAACTCGTGCAAAACAATGAGAAGGGATAAACTTAGTAAGAATTGGGATATCTTAATTACAAATTCCATGTAGTTATTTTCAAATTTCGATTGACAAAAGTAAGGTTTTCAAGGCATTTAGAAAATAATTGTATTTCTTATCGATTTATTTTTAACAGCATTTTATTAATCAAGAAGTTGAAAGCCTACTATTGTGTTAAAAAAGTTCTGAAAAACTAGCTTGAATCTTACCTTTGCACTCGGATTTAAAACTTTACTTTATGTCGTTTCTAGGGTTTTTTAAGAGTTATAAAAATTTCGGAATTTTCTTCACTGTGTTATGTGTTGTAATCATAGTACTTATCTATAATATTTTAAACGTAAAACAACCACTGCCTGTTTGGCAACCTGGTATGGTCAGTGAACAATTGGTGGATAGTACCATTCAGCATAAAATGAAATACCATACGATAGCTGATTTTAGCCTAATTAATCAAAATGGTGAAACAATTACTCAAGAGACTTATAAAGATAAAATCTACGTTGCTGATTTCTTTTTCACAACCTGTCCTACCATTTGTCCTATCATGACAGATCATATGTATCAAATTCAGAAAGAAATTATAAATGATGATGACGTTATGCTTCTATCGCATTCCGTAACACCAAATATTGATAGTGTAGCTCAACTTAAAAAATATGCGCAAGAAAAAGGGGTGATTGATAGTAAATGGAATTTAGTCACTGGTAATAAAAAGCAAATCTATGAGTTAGCGCGTAAAAGCTATTTGGCTGTTAAAACGCAAGGTAATGGCGATGAGTATGATATGATTCATACCGAAAATTTTATGCTCATTGATAAAAAACGACAAATTCGAGGATTTTACGATGGCACCAATCCAGAGGATATTGAGCAACTTCTTGAAGACATAGAAACCCTTAAATCGGAGTCCTAAATTCTTTATAAAGCGTTTCAGCTAGTAGATTATTTCACTTATTTTTGCTTTTTTAAAATTAATCTAAATAAGCCAAGCTTGACATTAGCAGATTTAAAACGTGGACAGCACGCCGTAATTACAGATGTTTCTTCCAAAGAAATTCCTCTTAAATTATTAGAGATGGGTTGTTTACCGGGTAATTCTGTTGAATTAGTCGCTATTTCCTCTTTTTCTGACCCCATGTACCTCAATATCAATGGTTCTCATTTGGCCATTAGAAAAGAAACGGCTAACCATATTTTAATCGCGTCTATAGATGAGTAAGCAGATTAACGTTGCCTTAATTGGAAATCCTAATACGGGAAAAACTTCGGTTTTTAATGCGCTTACTGGATTAAATCAAAAAGTTGGTAATTACCCTGGTATTACCGTAGATAAGAAAGAAGGAACTTGCAAGCTTGCTGACGGCACAAAAGCTCACATTTTAGATTTACCAGGTACTTACAGTCTTAATGCATCGTCTTTAGATGAAAATGTAGTTATTGAATTACTTCTTAATCGAAACGACAAAAACTTTCCAGATGTTGCTGTTGTTGTAACAGATGTTGAGAATTTAAAACGTAATCTTTTGTTATTTACACAAATAAAAGATCTTGAAATTCCAACAGTTTTGGCTATTAACATGTCTGATCGTATGGCTTACAAAGGCATTTCATTAGACATTCCTTACTTAGAAAGCCAACTTGAAACCAAAATTGCTTTAATAAGCACTCGAAAAAATAATGGTATTTCAGAACTTAAAGAACTCATAGCTAAATACGACTCTTTATCTACCAAACCCTGTTTAAACGCTTCCTCAATAGATCCTGAATATTTTGATAGTCTTAAAAAAGCTTTTCCAGATCAATTACTATATAAACTATGGTTGGTTATTACGCAAGATGTGAATTTTGGTAAAACTGATCGCGCTACTATCGAAGCTGTTAACAACTTTAAAACTAAGTCTGAAACAGACCTTAAGCGATTACAACAAAAAGAAACTATAAAACGCTACCAGTTTATTAATAACACGCTCAAAAAGGGACAAACCATAGATTTAGCTAACGCTAAAGATTTTAGAATTAAAATAGACAGAATTCTAACCCATAAGGTTTGGGGTTATGTGATTTTCTTCTTTATCCTCTTATTGATGTTTCAAGCGGTCTATGATTGGGCAACCTATCCTGCAGACTTAATAGATCTAGGTTTTTCTAATCTTGCGGACTGGGTAAAAAACACACTTCCTGCTGGTGCTTTTACAAACCTATTAGCTGAAGGTATTATTGCTGGAATCGGAGGCATTATGGTATTTATTCCCCCAATTGCTTTCCTATTTCTTTTTATATCAATACTAGAAGAAAGCGGCTATATGAGTCGCGTGGTTTTTTTAATGGATAGACTAATGCGACGTTTTGGATTAAGCGGTAAAAGTGTTGTACCATTAATTTCTGGAAATGCTTGTGCTATACCCGCGGTTATGGCAGCTCGAAATATTGAAAGTTGGAAAGAACGACTCATAACCATTCTTGTTACTCCTTTTACAACCTGTTCGGCAAGATTACCTGTTTATGTTATTATCATAGCACTAGTTATTCCCGAAGGGACATTTTTAGGCTTAAGCTACCAAGCACTTACATTAATGTCTTTATATGCATTAGGTTTTCTAACTGCTGTATTTGCAGCCTTTATCTTAAATAAAATCCTGAAGATTAAAAGTAAATCTTACTTTGTCATTGAGATGCCGAGTTACAAGATGCCGCTTCTTAAGAATGTAGGATTAACTGTTTTAGAAAAAACAAAAACCTTTGTATTCGAAGCTGGTAAAATCATATTAGCAATTTCAATTGTATTGTGGTTTTTAGCATCCTATGGACCTGGTGAACAATTTAATAATGCTGAGGCCATTGTTACAGAAAGACATCCTAATCTATCAGAAGATGAGCTTAATGATTTAGTCGCAGAACATAAATTAGAGCACTCATATATTGGTATAATTGGAAAAGGAATGGAACCTGTTATTCAACCTTTAGGTTATGATTGGAAAATAGGTATTGGGTTAGTGACGTCTTTCGCCGCAAGAGAGGTTTTTGTCGGTACATTAGCCACCATTTACAGTATTGGAAGCGCTAACGATATTGAAGACGAAGACGAAGCCATGTCAACCATAAAAAATAGAATGGCAGAAGAAACACATAGCGATGGAACAAAAGTATTTACGCTAGCATCCGGCATTTCGCTACTGTTATTTTATGCGTTTGCTATGCAATGCATGAGCACCCTGGCCGTCGTGAAACGTGAAACAAATTCATGGAAATGGCCATCGTTGCAATTGGTATTCATGAGTGGATTTGCTTATATTGTTGCTTTAATAGCATTTCAAGTATTAAAATAATGAATACGATTATTCAAAACATACTCGTCTTTTCTACTTTGGCATTGGCCGTTATCTTCCTAGTAAGAAAGTTTATTTGGAAACCGAAAAAGGCAACGAAATCTTGTGGTGCAAATGACGACTGTGGATGTCACTAATTCTTAGAACCTACTCTGTTTTTGAAGTCAAGGTGTCAAACTCCAAATAATAATTACTATTAATTTGATTGAAATCTGCCTTTGGATAAGGCAATAACTGTAAATTCTTAATTGAAATTCCATTAGATGCAAGTAGTCCTGTAAGAAACTCTGTCATACCATATGGGTAAAATGTAAGATTTAACTCCTGAAGTAAAGCCCTCTTATCATAAACAGCAAGTCCAACAATAACTTCACCACCACGTATACAGGTAACCTCCTTTGGACAGCGTGCATCTAGTGAAAGCGTTTTAAATTCAATTTTTAAATGTTCTACCAAAACGGTTTTACCAAATGCAATTTTATAATGTTTAACTTTAGTTGTCGTTGAATCTTGTGCCGCCATTCCAAGTGAACACAGAAAAAAGAGAATAAATAATAGTCGATTCATGTGGTTGTGTTTGCTCTAAAGACGAGGATAATTTATCAATATGACAAATAATATTATCCGAGTCCAACATCTAAGGTCATCATTACAATAAAACCACCAATAAAACCAAGCGTTGCGATGTCTGTATACTTATCGCGTTGAGTTTCAGGAATTACCTCTTCAACCACAACAAAAATCATTGCACCTGCCGCAAAAGCCAAAGCATATGGTAAAATCGGTGTAAAAAATGTAACAGCTACAGCACCGATAACAGCAGCTATTGGTTCTACAATTGCAGACAATTGCCCATACCAAAAGCTCTTAAACTTACTAGCACCTTGTCTTCGCATTGGCATAGAAACAGCTAATCCTTCAGGAAAATTCTGAATAGCAATACCTAGTGCTAATGCCACTGCTCCACCTATGGTGGCTTCTGGAATACCTGCCGCGACTCCACCAAATAATACACCCACCGCTAAACCCTCAGGTATATTATGTAAGGTAATAGCTAATACTAATAATGTTGTTCTGTGCCAAGGTGTTTTCAACCCTTCTTTTTCACTCTCTTTGAAATTGATATGTAAATGAGGTAAGATTTTATCTAATCCATATAAGAATAATGCGCCTAGTCCAAAACCAACTGCGGCTGGAATTACCTTTACAAAGCCTTCACCTGGACTCATTTCTATACCTGGTGCCAGTAAACTCCAAAAACTCGCTGCTACCATCACACCACCAGTAAATCCTAACATGCCATCTAAAACAGCTCGATTCATTCCTCTAAAGAAAAAGACTAGCGATGCACCTGCAGCTGTTAAAATCCAAGTAAATAAAGAGGCATATAATGCTCCTAAAATAGGATCAATTGATTCGAAGTACTCTATTATGCTTTCCATTTTTTTGTATTGTTGTTTTATTAATCGATTTAATTGAAAATCATCTGTAATTTCCTAATTTCCTTTATGCAATTTCACATAAATATTGTTAGTTATAGCTTTAGACATTACAATAGCATCGTCATTTATTATAATATTCATTGACTGGTCAAAATCTTCTTTATCTTCTAATTGCAGTGCTGTACCAATGCCAATTTTATACTTATCTAAATACTTCAAAAAATCTGAAGATGAATCCAAGACACCGACGCAGGTATAAGATTTTCCAACCTCAGCCTGAGATAAAAGAATCTTATTTGTCCTGTGAATTTGTCCGTTTTTATCTGGAATAGGATCCCCATGAGGATCGTGTGTCGGAAAGTCTAATAAAGCCTCTAATTCGTTAATAAGTTTCTGCGATTTAATATGTTCTAATTGCTCGGCTACGTCATGAACCTCGTCCCAAGCAAAGTTTAACTTGTCTACTAAAAAAACTTCCCAGAGACGATGCTTCCTAACAATATCTACTGCTGCAAGCCTGCCCTTTTCGGTAAGATGCACTCCTCTGTATTTTATGTATGTGATTAAATTCTTATCTGCCAACTTCTTTAGCATGTCTGTTACCGAAGATGCCTTAGCGTCTATTTTTTGGGCAATAGCATTAGTACTAACTTCCGACTGCGTTGACTGACTAATATGATAAATCGCTTTTAGATAGTTCTCTTCTGTTAGTGTCGTTAGCATGATAGTTTATTTTAAAAATGCTGCCATTTCTTTAGGAGACAGGTAACGATAATAGCGTTTTATAATATTAAACTGTTGATCTAAAATAACAGTTGCAGGTAATTCCAATTCTTGATTTTCTCTGCCAGCAAGAAGTTCTGGAATTTGATGAAAAGCTCTTCGTTTTTTCCCTGTATTAAGATTTCTAAATTCCCTCCCACCAAATTGTATGGTGTCGGTAGACTCTACATTGAATTTTACGGCGTAATAGGATTGATAAAGCTGTCTAATAATATCTGGTTTAGAATACACTGCCTTCTCCATTTTCTTACAATACACGCACCAGTCTGCATAGAAACTAATGATGACTTTCTTAGGCTTATCAGTTAATGCATTTTCAAGTTCTTCAAACGTTAACCAGTTAACCTGCTCATCTGATTTAAAACTTAAAACAGACAATGCTATGCATATTATGGCGAATAATCTTCTCATTAGTGCATTTTACCAATTTTGATACCAATAAAAAATGTTCTTGGAAGGGCTGGACCATAAATATAATCAGAATCTCTTGTCGGACCGCTTTCAAAATCGTCCTGAAAACTGTTGAATGCATTCTTAACTCCAACATTTAAGGTTAACTGAAATTCTTCAGAGACGTCGAAATGCGTTTCGGCATTAAGATTTAAATCAAAAAACGAATCACTTTCAACTAAACTCAAAAACCCTGAATCACTTACAACACGAGGCACAATCATAGATCCTGTAAAGGTTCCTGTGGCTGATAAACTGAACTTATCGCTTGGTGTCCAATTCGAATTTAAATAACCATAAACATTTGGGTTTCTAGTGAACTCATTAATTAAAATATCTCCCTCAGTTGGAACACTGCCATCCGCTTCATATAATAATTGTGGTTCATTATATTCCGACTGCTGTAACGTACCGCCGATTTGAAACAACCATTTCTTGGATGGAGAGACTCCAAATTCAAAGTTGGCCCCATAAACCTTCGCACCTTCACCATTTCTTACCTCTTCAACTATAGAACCATTAGGCAATTGGGCTGCTGTACTCACTAAGGTGAATGGATCTTCTAAACTAGTGTAAAACCCTTCTAATAGAAAATTAGTTTGTGTGGTATTGAATTCTTTTGTCCAATTTAAAGACCCTGTAAAGGCATTAGAGAATTCCGCTTCAAGATTATTGGAAAGAATTACAAATTGTGGCTCTCCTCCTACTGATGAGATATGCAAATCTTCATTAAATGCTTGAGGAGCTCTAAAACCTCTCGCATAACCACCTCTAAATTTTAAATCATCTGTGAGCTGATATGCTAAGGTTAATCTTGGGTTTATGGTTGTTTGAGAAATATCTACATTTCGTGAAATATCACCAACTGAATATGTTCCTTCTACATTGATATGATCAATTCTTGAACCAATTAATGCTGAGAATCTTTTATTTGGTTTCCATTCGTATTGCGCATACAGACCAACAGCATTAACACTTTGATCTATATTTCGATTATAGCCTACAATCTTATCCTGAGTATTACTAAAATTATATTCGATACCGGAGGTTAAGATGTCGCGCTTAAAATTATTGGTCATTTGAAAGCCACTCGCAATAGCCAAGTCTTTAGTCATACCATAAGCATTTAAAGCCGTAAGACTATCTTGTTCAGTTCTACCACCACCCAAACCACCATAATAACTATCTCTATCTGTAAATTGTACCGAACTATAAACTGAATAGAAATTGGTGTTAGCAGGATTGTGAAAATCGTAACTCGCACCACCCAAAATAGTATTATGTGTTAATTCTTCGGTAATATCTGTTAAATGTGGAGGCAGTTCTAATCGATCACCACCACGACGATACTCATTTAATACAGTTGCATCTAAGGTAATACGACTTCTATCTGTTGGTTTATGATATAATTTAGTACCAAAGGTGGTATTTTTAAGTTCTACCATCTCAGTAAATCCATCTCCATTAGCATCCCATTCTTCACGATTTCTATGTATTCCATAAAAAGTAGCACCAGAGTTTAAGTTATCAGAAACCAAAGACGCATTAAAATTGAGAATACGATCTGGTGTGTCACCATCGACTAACCCAAGATAACTCCCTACCTCCCATGTATTTAAAACAGGATCTTTAGTGATAATATTCACTGTACCTGCTATAGCATTAGAGCCATACAATGCCGAACCTCCACTTCTCACAATCTCAACTTTATCTACAATCTGAGTTGGTATTTGCTCTAAACCATAAACACTGTTCAGGGCACTAAAAATAGCACGACTATTCACCAAAATCTGAGAATAACCCCCATCCAAACCATTGAGTCTTACTTGGGTAAATCCACAATTTTGGCAGTTATTCTCAATACGTACACCAGGTGAATAATTTAAACTTTCAGAAACAGCTATGGCTTGCGTTGCATTTATGAGTTTTTCTCCAAGAGTATTTACAATTATTGGTGCCTCTTTTTTATTAACACGATTTCGTGTTGCACTTACAACTACTTCATCTAGTCCTAATAAATCTTCTACCAATTCGATGACTAGGGTGTTCTTATTGGATTTACTTATGGTTATTGAAGCTTCTTTTGGTCTGTAGCCTAGAGCTTCAACATCTAATTGATACTCACCTAATGGCATAGCTAAGGCAAATGCACCTACTTCGTCAGAATAGGTGGTGTAGGTTTTTGACGAATTTTTAAACTTTAAAGATGCAAAGGATACAGGCTCATCACCTGCACGGATAACCCCTTTCACTGGCTCATTTTGGGCTAAAAGAATCGCATTAAAATTCAGGAAAAACAGGAAAGTCCTAATTCGCATGGCAACAATTTTTATGCAAATATAAAAATATTTTTAGACTCATCTAAATTTTAATCATTTTAAACATGAACATTAATTTCTAGGCAAAAATTTTGTCATTTTATAGATATTATATTAATTTGAATTTAAAATTAAATTTGGTTTAAGATGAAAAGATATGTTTCTATAATAATATTGGTATTTTCAGTATTTCTTTTTCAAAATTGTTCAAGCGTTAAAGTTTTAGACTCTTGGAAAAGTGACGATGTCTCTAATGTTAAGAGTAGGAATTTTTTAGTTGTTGCGCGTTCAAATAACAAGCAAGCGCGTTTAGCTTTTGAGAATGAAATTGTAAAACAAATGACTTCGAAAGGTTATAATGCAACTGCAAGTTATTCTAAATTTGGTGATATGAAACCAAATGACGAACAATCTGAGGCGAATCAAGAAAAGATTAAAAAACTTCTAGATAATGAAGGTTTTGACGGTGTTGTATTAACTGTAATGAAAGATTACCAAGAAGAAACTAGACTAGAACGAGATGGTGGTTATTATGAAGGTGGTAATTATTATGGATATTATCCAAGATATTATGGTGGTTTTTACCGATATTATGGGCACCCTATGTCAATGACAACACTCGGAAATTATGTTCCTGAAACCATTACTGAAAGAACATCTAAAATTTATATTTTAGAAACTACTATTTACGATTTAAAGGCCGCCGATGACAAACAGCTTGTTGCCATTGTAACCAGTAAAATCGATAATCCCGAGAGTGCTACAGAAGCTGCATCAGGTTACGTAAAAAAGGTCGCTGCCAGTTTAAAATAGGCAATATCTACATCATATATTGTCCTTAAATTTTAATCGCGTTCACAGGGTCTATTATTTAGATCGTAATTTTAAGTTTTGAGCCTCTCTGTGCAATTACTTCTGCTTGGATTGCTTGTAACAAGACTTTACGCTACTTAAAGCCACGTTCTGCTTGTATATGCTCATAGGCTTCTTGCACTTGTCTGAACTTATCCTCAGCACCCGTCTGGTGTTCCTTACCTAAATGACCAACGCGATCTGGATGGTACTTTTTAGCCATTTTTCGATATGCCTTTTTAACGGCATCATCAGATGCATTTTTATCAACTTCTAAGATTTTATAAGCATTATTAGTCATGTCATAGAACATGGCCTTTATACTATCAAAATCCTTCCTACTAATGCCTAAATATCCAGACATTCTGTAAATTTCATTTACCTCAGATTCAGCAACATGCCCATCTGCTTTTGCTATTCCAAATAAAAAATGAAGCAATTGCAATCTAGAGGCGTGATCCATCATCTGTTTGATCTGTAAACATACTTGACGCATGGAGATATTTTGCTTAGTAATACGCTTAAACAATTCAAAAGCATGATTTGCACGATCTGCACCATACATATTTCTAAATTGTTGTCTTACAAAATCTAATTCACGTTGATCTTGCTTACCATCTGCTTTAATAATTATGGATGCCAAAATGAGTAAACTCACTTCAAAATCACCTGATTGTGTTTTAGGTTTTTGGTCCCTTCTCGTTTGTTTTGGTCGTTGACGATAAGGATCTCGTTTCTGCGATCTTCCTGTTTGTTGTTCACCGAGTAAAGGAGTACCATTCCCGGAAATATTGTCTACAAAACTACCTAAAGCAATACCAATTATAGCACCGATTGGCCCACCAAATGACCAACCTATTGCTCCTCCAATCCACTTTGCAAAACTCATATGTTAACTATAGTTTTTATGAATGCATAAATATACTATTAGTTAGTGTATTGACGATACTAATTGTTACACATTTGGTATCTTTGCATTATCAAATAATGATAATTAAATACAAAGAATATGTATCCAGCAGAATTAGTAAAACCAATGCGTGAAGATTTAACCAATGTCGGTTTTGAAGAATTACACACGACTGAAGCGGTTGATAATGCACTTGCTAAAGGAGGCACGACATTAGTTGTTGTGAATTCAGTTTGTGGTTGTGCAGCAGCCAACGCTAGACCAGGTGCTCGCATGAGTTTGCAAAATGAAAAACACCCAACTAATTTAGTCACGGTATTTGCAGGTGTAGACAAGGAAGCGACAGACAAAGCAAGAGAATATATGATTCCTTTCCCGCCAAGTTCGCCAAGTATGGCACTTTTTAAAGATGGAGAATTAGTACATATGTTAGAGCGTCACCATATAGAAGGTAGACCTGCAGAGTTAATTGCAGAAAACCTTATGGATGCTTACAATGAGCATTGTTAATATTCTAAAATTAACTTTAAAAAACCACGATTTACATCGTGGTTTTTTAATTTTATACCATGATTAAACTTATGGCTTATCCAATTACAGTGTTATACTTTATTTGCTTTGGTCTTACCATCATTATTTTCCATCCCATACAATGGTTTTGTAAAAATGTTTTTGGTTATCAAGCACATAAAATGAGTGTTGATTTGCTTCAGTTTTTCATTATGAGATCTCTTAATGTACTCGGTACAACCTTTTCTTTTACAAACCCTTATCAAATCGAAAAAGGTAAACCGTTAATAATCGTGGCCAATCATCAAAGCATGTACGATATTCCACCATTAATATGGTATTTACGTAAACATCATGTTAAGTTTATTAGTAAAAAAGAGTTGGGTAGAGGCATCCCAAGTGTTTCCTATAATTTAAGACACGGTGGTTCTGTATTGATTGACCGAAAGGATCCTATTGGTTCTATTAAAGCCATAGAAAATTTTGCCAAACGTATTTCTCAAAATAACTGGGCTGCTGTTATTTTTCCCGAAGGAACACGGAGTAGAGATGGAAATCCAAAACCTTTTAAAACCAAAGGCCTTTTAGCTATGATAAACCATACACCTGACGCTTTAATTGTACCGATTACGATCAATAATTCTTGGAAAACGTTAAGATATGGGAAATTCCCAATGGGACTGGGCTCAAAAATTACCTTCAGCGTTCATAAGCCCATGTCTATTAATCAACATGAAGATAAATTAGAGCTGATCCGTTTAGTTGAAGCTCAGGTAAAAAGTAGTATTGTATAATGAACGATACTGCGATAATAGATGCTACTATAGCTTTCGTAAAAAAAGAACTTGAGCATGCCGAAGGCGGTCATGACTGGTTTCACACCTTAAGAGTTTATAACACTACCCAACTCATTGCCAAATACGAAGATGTGGATATTATGGTAGTAAAGCTATCAGCGTTATTACATGATATTGCGGATTCTAAATTTCACAAAGGAGATGAATCTATTGGTCCTAAAATGGCACGTGAGTTCTTATTACTGCAAAATGTTGATAGTGCCATAATAGAGCATGTAAGTAAGATTATTGAAAATATATCTTTTAAAAATTCATTTGGTCTAAATACATCCTTCAGTTCTAAAGAAATGCTCGTTGTCCAAGATGCAGACAGACTAGATGCGATTGGAGCGATCGGTATAGCACGTTGCTTTAATTATGGTGGTTTTAAAAATCGACCACTTTACAACCCTGAGATTAAACCCAATCTCAAGATGACCAAAGCAGAATATAAAGCAGCTAACGCACCAACTATAAATCACTTCTACGAAAAGTTATTACTGTTAAAGGACCAAATGAACACTAAAACAGGAAAGAAACTAGCTATTGAAAGGCACCAATTTATGGAGCACTATCTCAAGCAATTTTACAGAGAATGGGAAGGGATGTTTAATTCTCTTTAGCTATTTCTAAAGCTGTTAATTTATATTCAATAACAGCCATTTCCTCACCATATTTAATCAACTCATCGGCTGTTATATTTGAAGCCGTATTTACCTTCCTGAGGATTCTATCTCCTTGCTCTGTATAATAATCAATGGCAACGTTAATTTTCTTATCCATAATTCTAGATTTTACTGAACCATTAGTTTTAATTCTTTCCTGTATTTTGAAGCACACTTACCCGTAAACTCCTTAAATAGTTTATTAAAATGAGAAAAATTATTGAAGCCACATTCAAAACTAATATCCGTGATACTCATCTGACTTTCAGATAATAGTTTTGTGGCGTGTACAACTCTGTATTCGTTAACTAACTTGGTAAATGTTTTACCTGTTACTTTTTTAAAATATCTACAAAATGCTGGAACCGTCATACTTACCTCTTCAGCTATTTCGTCCAAACTTATATGCTCCTTGAAGTTGTTATTTATATGCTTAAATATTTTATCAATCTTAGCACTATCCTGAGGTTCTGCTTCAAAGGTATAGCCATCTGCATTTAGTATTGTATAATCCCTAGCCTTGGCAAGTCCGTGCAAAATCTCCAGAAGCACTAGTATTTTTTTAAATCCTTCCTTCTCTGAGAGCTTTTCTATTCGTTTACCGAGTTTCTGTTTGGTCGGAATACCAAATAATATACCACTCTTAGCGCGCTCAAATAGACTTATAATTCTTTCCATCTCAGGAATATCAAAAAAGTGCTCCCCTAAAAAATCTGGTCTAAACTGCACAATAGTCTCAGTTCCATTAACGGTTAGTCTATCTGTAAATCCATTATGAGGAAGGTTAGAGCCTATTAACAACAACTGACTATTATTAAAATATGACAAATGATTGCCTATATGACGTTTGCCCTTTCCTTTATTTACATACACTAACTCGATTTCAGGATGAAAATGCCAATATGGCTTTTTCTCACCAATATCAGATTCGTGTTTAATCACTCTCATCGAGCTACCAAACTCTGGGCTTATTTTTTCTAATGTAGGTTTACGCGTTTTCATAGCATTGCGATTAACACAAAGTTAGTTCATAACAAAAAATGAAATCTATGTACAATTATCAAAAATATATTCTCTTTTAACCCTAAATAATTTTCAACACTTAATTTAGGTTAATTTTACACACAAATTAGCCAAATGGCTTGTTTTTTTGAGTCTAATTCTGGAATACATTTGTCATGTTAAATTGATTTAACCCCAAAACAGAAAAAAGATGAAAACAGTAATTAAAAGTATTTTAGTAGTAGCCGTGATGTTTGGAACATCCACAGCTTATGCAAGCGAAACTTTAGATAATACATTATATATAAAAACCATTAACAAAGGTGATAATATAGTGGTAAAAAGTTCTAAAGGTGACGTTATTTTCAAAGGTAGTGTTAACTACAACGGGAACTTAACTCAGTTACTAAACTTTAGCCAGTTAAGCGATGACACGTATACCATTGAAATTACAAGGGATTTTGAAATTGAAGTTATAGACCTAATTGTTAAAGATCGAGTTGTTGAACTCTTAATAGAGTCTCAAGAAAAAATCTATAAGCCTGTTTTGAGAACAAAGGAAAGTCAGCTTATTATTTCAAAAATTGCATTCGATACTAATGTAATGAGTGTTAAACTCTATTATTATGGAGAATTAATATTCTCTGAGAACGTTAAAGAAGAAGCAGAAATTTTGAGCAGAGTTTACCGATTAGATGAAACAAATCCTGGTAATTACAAAGCGGTCATTAAAACCAATGACAGGATTTACACTAAGAACTTTAGAATATAAATTTGTTGTTTATATATTAGTTAATTTAGTTAGGGATGGGCTTCTGCAAGCCCATCTTTGTTTTTTTAAAATAATTGAAGCTGTCCATCTTTATAAGTTTTATGTAAGCTAGCATTAAGTGTTGGTGTTTTTTATTTTTAAAATATTTTGATTTTGCCAAGGCTATTAAATCATTAATTTGTTTTGCAATTTGACCTTCTCCATGGATTCGTTTATCAAATCTACTATCATTTAAGATTCCGCTGTGGCAAGATGCTATTTGATACAACACCTTATTAGCAAAATCTGGAATGGGCTTTTTAATCCAATTTGTAATTATTTCTCTATTAGCACCGTTGGTCTAACAGTGGTGTGCACTATACTAAAGTGGCCTGCATCAAAAGCTGCTTGTGTCATAGACAAAATTTCATGACTATTTATTTAAGGAATACATAGATGCTAATAATACATTAGCAGGAATACTATTTTGGCCTAATTATTTAACCGCTTCAAGACGCTTTGTAATTGTTGCTGTTTGTGGTTCATGAATGCGTCTGGTCCCTATTTAACAATGTGATGAACGTATTAACGGCAATATGTTGCGCTTTTCTCAGTTTATTCAATGTACCCAAATCTCTTATTAGTAGTGCGCTTTTAGTAATAATCCCCACAAGATGCCTATACTTTACGAAGACCTATAAACACTGTCGTATTAATTGATAGCTTTGCTCAGCTGGTTGATAACAGTCCTTATTTCCAGACATTACTACAGCATGTGCTCTCCAACTTTCTCTTCTGATAAAATCTTCCAATAATTTTGGTGGAGTGTTCTTAATTAAAATTATTCGCTCAAAGTCTATTCCTATACTGTAACCCCAAAACTCATGGCTGTTTCTGGCGTAATAGTATACACCATCCATATTCACAACCTTGATAGCTATCCATTAAATATACCATTCCTAAATCTAGACTAGCTACTTTATTGACACTTGTCTTTGAAAAAACATCTAAATATTGAGTCTAATTAGAAGCTATGGATTCAACCTCTTTACGGCAATATTTAAGAAAATCAAATCGTCACTCGTGGGATAATTTAAAAAATCGATACCAACATTTTGTTGTGTACCAAGACCTTTTACTATCTTGTTTTATGCATACTCAAAGTTAATAGAATACATGAGTGATTCTAACTAGAATTTGTAGTTTTCAAAAAACTAACTCGTCAAAACCTCAACCGAGTTTTAAGACACTTTTTTTTGTAACTTGATATCATTCTAATCAATACTATCTTTTATTTATGGAACGTAGAAATTTTATAAAAAAAACAGCTGGTGCAACGGCAGCATTTACTATTGTACCTAGCTTTGTTTTAGGAAAATCTCATGTACCTCCAAGCGATACGCTTTATATTGCTTCCATTGGTGTTGGTGGTCGTGGTGGTGGTGTTGTAAAAGAGCTAACAGCCACTAAAAAAGTAAAGTTTGTTGCACTTTGTGATGTTGACGATAGAATGGCTGAAGCAAGCTATAAAATGCATCCTAACACCAAAAGATATAAAGACTTCAGAAAATTATACGATGTTCATATTAATGAGATTGATGCATTTTCGGTTGGAACTCCAGATCATACACATGCTATAATTTCGCTACCATTTATGCGTGCAAAAAAGCATGCTTATGTCGAAAAACCGTTGACACATAATATTCATGAAGCACGATTAATGGCAAAAATTGCTCAAGAAACCGGTATTGTTACTCAAATGGGTAATCAAGGAAGCTCGAGCAATGGCATTAGAGAGGCACAAGAGTGGATAGATTCTGGTATCATTGGCACAATAGAGAAAGTGGATTGTTGGACCAATAGACCTGTCTGGCCACAAGGTCTTAAAAATATCAATAAAGGCGAACCTGTTCCAGAAGGTTTAGATTGGGATTTATGGTTGGGACCTGCACAAGACCGTCCGTATCACTCAGCATATTTACCATTTAAATGGAGAGGTTGGTGGGACTTTGGTACAGGTGGTTTAGGCGATATGGGTTGTCATATTATGGAAACACCCTTTAGGACACTTGGTTTAGGTTACCCTTATGAAGCTGAAGCAAGTTGCACTACGGTTTGGGCTGGTGATTTTGTAGAAGCTAATTACAGTAAAGCCTGTCCTCCATCTTCTATAGTAAGATTAAAATTTGATACTGAGAAACACGGTAAAGTAGATTTGAATTGGTTCGATGGAGGAATTATGCCAGATTTACCAGACGAGCTTAAAGATGGAGAATTCATTGGTGATTGGAATGGTGGTAGTGTTTTTTATGGATCTAAAGGTATGTTAGTTACAGATTGTTATTCTAGGAACCCTCGTTTATTGCCATCTTCAACCATGAATTATTTCAAAAAACCTGAGCCAACGCTTCCCAGAATTAAAGATCAAAATCATGTGTTAAATTTTGTAGAGGGTTGCTTGGAAGGCATACCAACATCATCACCGTTTTCTTATGCAGGGCCTTTAACTGAATCGGTTTTAATGGGTAATTTAGCCATTAAATCCTTTCAATATAAAGTACTTAAAGAAGGTAAGAACGAAGGTGATTGGGCACCTTTTGACTATCCTGGTCGTCGTAAATTACTTTGGGATGGCAATGCTATGCGAGTTACCAATTATGAAAAAGCTAATGATTGGGTCACTCGAGATTATAGAAAAGGCTGGGAAGTGAAATAGTGATTTAGGGAGACTTGGTTAAAATATTACAAGTATTGATTAATATACTTGTTTTCAGTGACTTAAAAAGTTTTCAACTTTGTGAAAAATTGAGTCATGAAACCCAAATATATTATCATTTCTGTATTGAGTCCAATTATTCTCGTAATCTTAATACTCATAATCCCATTGTATTTACTTCATGGGGTAGTAGATCATAGAAAGATAGCTAGATAGACTTATTTCCCAGGAAAATCAGCCTTACGTTTTTCTAAAAATGCTGAAGTACCTTCTGTAAAATCTTCAGTCCCAAAGCATTTGCCAAATTGCTTTATTTCTGTTTTAAAACCGTCTTTGCCATCTTTATAATTGGCATTAACAGCTTTAATGGCTTTACCAATAGCTACAGAAGAATTTTTCATGATCTTGGCTGCAATACCCTGGCACAAAGAAAGTAGTTCTTCTTGTGAAACCACATGATTTACCAAACCATATGTTAGTGCTTGATTAGCATCGATCATTCCTGCTGTCATTATCATTTCCATTGCTCTGCCCTTACCAACAAGTTGTGGAAGGCGTTGCGTACCTCCATAACCAGGTATAACACCCAATGAGGTTTCTGGTAAACCCATTTTAGCATTAGTACTAGCCACTCTAAAATGACAAGACATTGCTAACTCTAAGCCTCCACCTAAAGCAAATCCATTAATTGCAGCAATAACTGGCGTGCTTAAATTCTCAACAAAATCAAACAACAACGCTTGACCTTTTGCCGCTAATTTGGCTCCTTCACCCATACTAAAGTCAGCAAACTCGCTTATATCAGCACCTGCAACAAAAGCTTTTTCACCACTACCAGTAATAATAATAACCTTCGTGTCTTTACTAGCGTCAGCTTCAGCAAATGCATCATGTAATTCCTGAATAGTCGCTCTATTTAATGCATTCAATTTTTTTGGTCTATTGATAGTTATTACCGTTTTGCCATCTTGATATTCTGAAAGTATGTTCTCGTAAGCCATGTGAATTTGTTTGATTAATAAACCCTAAGATTTGACTAGTAATTAGATTATTTCCTTGGGAAAGCGACGGTAAATATTGTGCCTTCTCCATATTGCGATGTAAAGGTAATACTTCCATCGTAAGTTTCTACAATGTTTTTAACCATTGCCAATCCTAAGCCCATACCACTTGATTTTGTGGTGAATTTAGGTTCAAATATTTTCGATTTTGTTTCCTCTGTTATACCAGTTCCATTATCTTCAACAGTAATTTTCACCAAATCGCCATCTGCAAATACTTTAACTTCGATCTTAGGATTATCTCTATCTAGTGGAATAGCTTGAATACCGTTTTTAACAAGATTAGTAACTACTCTAATCAACTGCGTACGATCAAATTTAGCAATGATTTCCGCTTCGTCAGCTTCAAAAGAAATATAGTGCTCATTAAAAATATCAAGGGCTAATTTTACAATATAAACTACATCTAGTTCTTCACTCTTTTGTGCAGGCATCTTTGCAAAATTTGAAAATGCCGAAGCAATAGAACTCATAGTGTCTATTTGTTGAATCAAAGTATTACTATACTCCTGAACTTTCTGATGAATATTTTCATCTTTGGGATCAAATTTTCGCTGAAAGCTTTGTACACTTAAACGCATTGGTGTAAGTGGATTTTTAATTTCATGAGCAACTTGTTTGGCCATTTCTCTCCATGCTTGCTCACGCTCACTAGTCGCTAATTTTACGGCACTAGCTTCCAACTCATCAATCATACTATTATATGAATTTACAAGTGTTTCGATTTCTTCACTAGAGGATGCTATATCTATCTTTTTATTGCGCTTCTCTAATCGAATTTCATTTAATTTATCACTTATAGTCTTTAAGGACTTTGTAATGTATTTTGAAATAAAATAAGCAAATACAATAGCAGCTAAAATCATAGCGATATAAGCAAAACCTAATCGCAATAAGAACTCATTGCGCTCTTCTTTAAAGAAATCGTCGTTCTCTAAATAGGGTAAGTTTAAAATGGCTAAATTTTTGAATTGACCATCAGTGATATAAGAATATGAGGATTGAAAATTTTGACCATTTTCTTGGTTTTTAAATACAAATCGATGATCTAATGTCCCTGCTAGTTGGTTTAAAACTTCGGCATCTAAACATCGTTCGGTCGTATCGCTCTGAATGGTTCGCTTAGAACTAATTAACAGTTGTCCTTCCATATCATAGAGATTGATTTGAAGGCTATGAATAGCATCAATATCAAAAATCTCTTTCTTAAAAATTAACGGGATGTTTTCTGTATTTACAGGATAGGTCGTTTCCTTTATTGCAAAGTCAATACTTCGTCTTATAGCACGTTCTTTGCGCTCTAAACGTTCGGTGTGATAGTCTTTTGCCTCTTCATTATACTGATAAATAGTAACAGCCGCAATTAAAATAGAAGCCAGTAATACCAAAAGTATCATGGCTATAAATATTCTAGCTCTTAACGACAGTTGTTTTATTTTCATTAGCTCAGTAATTCACTAAATATAGCAATAATCAAGCCAATTAGGCCTCTGGATTTTTAGATCTGATTTTTTTGTAAAGTCTAAAGCCTAGCATTAACAAGATTCCTAAAACTATAATACCTATAACCCCAAATATCCAATTAATTGAACTCTTGAGAATCACCAAGAAAACCACTGCAAATAAAATAAATGTAGCGCCCTCGTTCCAAATGCGCATGTAGTTAGAAGAGACTTTTACAATATCATTTTGGAGTTGTTTGTAATAGATATGAGTCTTATAATGATACAGAAAAAGCAATACAACAAAGGCCAATTTTACATGCATCCATCCTTGTTCTAGCCATGAAGGGGCCAAAATGAGAAGCCAAATAGCAAAAAGTGTTGCTAAAATTGCCGAAGGCCAAGTAATAATAAACCACAACCGCTTAGCCATTAGTTTTAGCTGCTTCCCCAAAATTTCCTTATCTGGAGAAGGTTTGTGAAATGCTTCAATCTGATATACAAACAACCTTGGTATATAAAACAATCCTGCAAACCATGTGATAACAAAAATAAGATGTAGGGATTTTATATAATTATATTCCATTAATCCTCAACGAATAAGTAATTCAATTTTTTTGCATTAAATGCGGTGTTAAAGGCCCTCACCTCATCTTTTAATATGGTATTAAAAGCTGTTAGTTGCTTTTCAATTTTAGCCGTTAACTCATTCTTTACTGCAACATCTTGATCGGTCGGCGCAAAATCTCCCATACGAACTAATGAATTTAAATGTCCTAGTTTATTAGTTAATCGGATTGGAAAATTTAACGGGTCTTGTCCACTTCTATTTTTAGTTTGGTATAATTGCTTTTCAATATTAGAAAGCTGCTCTTGTAGTTCTTTCGCTTTTTCAACCAGCTCTTTCACGTTCTTATCGTCCTTATATTGCTTTTGAAACGCACCTAATTGACTATTGATATTTCTAATCTTTTTAATGGATTTATGGGCTTCATCCATAGTTTTATTAACGCTTTCAATAAAGTCAAACTGCTTTTGCATATCAGCCAAAGTACTTTCTGCTCTAGGATCTGCAAGAATCGTAAACATTTGCGATTGCTCTTGGTCATTTACCTTAAGACTAACTTTGTATTGTCCTGGTGTGGCTCTCGGCCCCTCTAAACTCGCCCACCATAAAATCATGCCTTTTAAGCGTTCAGCACCATCATAAGTCATATTCCAAACAAACTGATTAGCCCCATTCTTAACGGTCAACTTGTTTTTCTTACTCTTGTTAGAAAAGGTTTTGATGGTATCGCCTTTAGTGTCAAAATAAGTTAAGGACACCTTATCATCGTCTTTTAAATCTTTGAGATTAAAGTATGTGATAACACCATTTGGGTGATTGATTCCTGCTGTTTTGCTTCCCTTAAAACTTCCACCTCGCATACGGTAAGTGTCTTTAGGTTTAAACAACATATGTTTGCTTAAATCTGCATCATACAATTGATGAATAACTGATAAGTCGTCTATCATCCATAAACTTCTACCTTGAGTGGCAACAATTAAGTTGTTATCCTTAATGGTTAAATCAGTTATTGGAACTACTGGCAAATTCAACTGAAATGGTTTCCAATTATTACCATCATTAAAGGAAATGTACATTCCTGTTTCTGTACCCGCATAAAGCAACCCTTTGCGTTTTGGATCTTCTCGTAAAACTCTTGTAAAATGTTCTCCATTTATACCATTGGTAATCTTTTTCCAAGATTTACCATAGTCTGTGGTTTTATAGAGATAAGGAGTAAAATCACCGGTTTTATATTTAGTGCCAGCCACATAACAAGTGCCTTCATCAAAGGCACTAGGTTCAATACTATTAATCATCATCCATTCTGGCATTCCTTTTGGTGTGATATTGTCCCAAGTTTTACCACCATCTTGGGTAATATGAATTAGACCATCATCACTTCCAACCCAAAGTAAACCTTCCTTAAGTGGAGATTCCTGAGCTGCAAAAATGGTACAGTAATACTCTACTGAAGTATTATCTTGTGTAATCGGACCACCAGAAGATTTTAATTTTTCAGGATCACTTCGCGTTAAATCTGGACTTATTATATCCCAGGACTGCCCCTCATTTTCGGTAACATGGACATGCTGTGAAAAAGTATATAATCGATTTGGATTATGCTTTGAAAATATGATTGGGAAATTCCATTGAAAACGATACTTCATGCCCTCTGCGCCATGACCCATTGGGTTATCTGGCCAAACATTAATCGCCCTTACGGTTCCTGTCTTATGATTTACGCGCGTGAGGTAACCGTCATAACTACCACCGTACACAATATCATTATCTTCTGGATCAACAGCGATATGCGCGGATTCACCACCAGCTGTAGATTCCCAATCGTCTTCAGATATAGAATAGCTATCTGTGCGATGCGGAATTCTAATCGTAGAATTATCTTGTTGGGCTACATATATTCGATATGGAAAAGTATTATCTGTGGTCACACGATAGAACTGCGATGTCGGTTGATTATGATAGGTACTCCATGTTTCACCACCATCAAAAGTAACTTGTGCACCACCATCATCACCAATAATCATACGATGTGGATCCTCAGGAGCAATCCATAAATCATGGTGGTCTCCATGAGGAGCATTATAGGTACTGAATGTTTTGCCACCATCAGTACTTTTGTGATAACGTACGTTTAATACATATACCTTATCAACATCTTCAGTATCTGCATAAACTCTTGTGTAATACCATGCACGCTGACGCAATTTACGCTCAGAATTTACTTGAGACCAAGTTTCTCCTCCATCCTCACTTCGATACAAGCCACCTTTATCTTTATTTTCTACCATGGCCCAAACCCGTTGGTTATTTACAGGTGATACTGTAACACCAATTATCCCTAAAATGCCATCAGGAAATCCTTTTTTGGTGGAAATTTCAGTCCAAGTTTCACCACTATCTGTACTTTTCCATAAGGCCGAGCCTTCACCACCAGAACTTAAACTGTAAGGTGTACGACGCACACGCCATGTCGAAGCATATAAAATTCTAGGATTAGTTGGATCTATAATTAAATCAACAACACCAGCATGCTCATTAGCGAATAAGGTTTTTATCCAGGTTTTACCACCATCAGTACTTTTATAGACACCGCGCTCTTGCGTTGGTTTATAAATATTTCCCATGACTCCAGCATAAACAATATTGTGATCTGTTGGATGAATAGCGATTCTCGGCACATGTCTTGAATTCTTTAATCCCGAAGATATCCAGGTTTTACCAGCATCCTCACTTTTCCAAATACCATATCCCGAAGACACATTTCCTCGTACTGTCTTCTCACCGCCACCAACGTACAATATATTTGGATCGCTTTTTGAGACTGCTATCGATCCAATACTTCCACCAAAATAACCATCAGATATATTTTCCCACTCGCGTCCTCCATTTGTTGTCTTCCATATACCACCTCCCGCAGCACCGAAGTAATACAAATTAGGCTGATTTGGCACACCTGTTACTGCAGCACTTCGACCTCCTCTAAAAGGTCCTAAAAGTCTATATTCTAAGGCATCGTAATCAGGTTCTTGGAAATTTTGAGCTTGAAGATTAAGCGTAAATAATGACAATAATAAAACTGAGAAAATGGTTAGGAATTTCATTTTTTTTTAATTGTTAATTGTACAATTCTAAAATTACGGATTAAATATTAGTTGTTCTCCTTTGGTAACAAATTTAACTTCACCTCTCTATGAAGAAAATATACAGTGACCAATGTGGCCAAAACATCTGATATTGGAAAAGCCATCCATACACCCAATTCTCCATAAAACTTAGGCAAAATCAGTATTAGAGGAACAAAGAAAAAGCCCTGTCGCGCGAGCGTTAACAACAAGGCTGGAATCGCTTTTCCTATAGCCTGAAAATAGGCAGCACCAATAAGTTGAATACCAATTATAGGTGTTGCTGCAAACACCCATCGCATTGCAGAAGGTGTCTCTTCTAATACATTTGGGTCTTGTGTAAACAACCTTGTAATAGCATCTGGAAATATCATTAAAAATATAAATACTACTGCTGCTAGTAAAATACCGTATTTAATAGCTGTGGTTATAGTTTCCCTGACGCGTTTATAGTGTTCTGCCCCATAATTAAAGCCTGCGATAGGCAAGAAACCTTGCGTAATACCATATACAGGAAACAAGGCAAACATAAGCATTCTTGCTACAATGGCATAAGCAGTTACTGAGGTCTCACCACCAAGGTCAAATAGTATATTATTCATTAATAGGTAAGTAACGCTTATAATGGCTTGCCTTACAAGGGTTACAAACCCAAGAGAACCAATTTCTTTAACGATCGGTAAGTCTAGTCCAAAATTTTTAAAATTAATTTTTAGCTCGGAATTTTTAGACAAGAAAAACCATAGAATAAATAGAAAACAAAGTATGTAAGATCCTGTAGTAGCCCAAGCAGCACCTGCCATACCAAAGTCAAAAATCTTTATAAATAAAATATCTAAAAGTAGGTTACCCACAGAAGGAAACATCATAGCATACATGGCAAACTTTGGTTTGCCTTCTGCTCGAATCACGGTGTTACCCATCATACAAAGCGCTAGGATAGGAACCCCATAAAGAACAATACGATAATAGATTTTAGCCGGACTAAAAATCTCTCCTTTACCACCAAAAGCAGGAATGAGATCATTGATATACCACAACCCAAAGAAAACAAAAACAGTAGTGATTATTACCGTCAAGGTAATCTGATTTCCAAAGGTCTTGCCAGCTTTAAGTTGATTATTAGCACCCAAGGCACGAGAAATAATTGAGGAGCCACCGACACCAATTGCCATACCTAAAGCAGCAATAAAAAACGATACAGGCAGTACAACATTAATCGCTGCGATTGCTGTTGGCCCAATCCAATTCCCTACAAATATTGTATCTACAAGTATATTTAGAGACATTACCAAAATACCGATAGATGCAGGTACGGCTTGTTTTATGAGTAATTCCCCAATTGGCTGAGTGCCTAGATCTGTTGAAGATACCTTAGCCATTTACACGGCTACTGTTTCATCCAAAGCGGCCCATTCTTCAATCATATTAGCTAAAACTTGAGCAAAATCGTCACGTTCATTTAAACATGGAATCACAGTAAATTCCTTACCGCCTACTTCGTGGAAAATTTCTTCCCCTTCCATTGCTATTTCCTCTAAGGTTTCTAAACAATCACTTACAAATGCTGGGGTAACAATAGCCATTTTCTTAGTGCCTTCTTTACCCATACGTTCAATGGTTCGATCGGTATAAGGCTTTAACCATGGATCAAAACCTAATCGGGATTGGAAGGTTGTAGAATAGGTGTCGTTCTTAAGCCCTAATTTTTTAGCGACATTTACAGTGGTAATTTCACATTGATGGCGATAGCAGAATTCATGCTGCTTACTACCCATTTTAAAGCAACATTTACCATTCATTTTACAATTTCCATTAGTAATATCACTTTTACGAATATGACGCTCAGGTACACCATGATAACTGAACAGTATGTGTTCATAATCTAATCCTTCTAGCCGTTCTGCTATGCTATTAGACAGCACATTGATATAATCTTCTCGATTATAGAATGCTGGTGTTTTCGTAATAGTAACTTGTGGAAAATACTCAGCAACAATATCGTCTACTTTTACATCAATAGTTTCTGTAGTTGCCATTGCAAATTGAGGATATAATGGGATAGTTTTAATCGCTGTACATCCCTTATCTACCAATTCTTGAATGCCATTTTTAAGCGTCATACTTCCATAACGCATAGCTAAGGCCACAGGGTAATTGACTTTAGCCTGTACCTTTTCTTGCAAACGCTCAGATAGCACTATTAATGGTGACCCTTGTTCCCACCATATCTTTTTATACGCTTTGGCAGATGCTTTTGGTCTGGTATTTAAAATAATTCCTTTTACAAGAATTGTCCTTGCCCACGTCGGAAGATCTATGACGCGTTCATCCATTAAAAACTCATCGAGATATTTTTTAACGTCCTTAGGCTCTGGACTATCTGGTGATCCTAAATTTACTAGTAATATTCCTTTTTTCATCATTCAATTTTTCAAAAACAAAAATACAACACAAATGGCAATGAGTACTAATTATAACTATTGGTTTTATTTATATCATCATCGTTTGGAATATCTAATAATTTAGTTTTAGAAAGCGTTTTACATTTTGGCTAGGGCTGTTTTAGGTATTTAAACATCGTTATAAGTCATAATCATTGACAACAGGTAAAAAAATCTTATACTTTTCGTGTTAAACATATCAATAACTTGTTTTTTATTGCGTAAAAACCAAAGCCTTCTTTGGGAAATTACTGATAACGGTTTAAAAGAGCCATCTTACCACTAAGCACAATGCATGTAAGTAAAATAGTAGCCTTTAGGTTAGACGATGTCTTTTATAAAGCGCTTAACGAAAGTGAATGCATTGCTCTAGACTCTGATCCATCAACGTGGCCAAGACTTAATTATGGTAGGATGCATGGTGAGAATAGTTTTTTCAATAATTACAGAAGCGAGTTTTACACCAACCTGTTTAAATTAACGCATCCTGAGAAAATGGCAGTTCGTGCTTCAGTACGCATGGACACCGGTACTGTGAATACCTATTTATATCGAAAGAATAATGCTTCTGATAATTTTGAAGAAGAAACCTATCTTGATATGTCTATTTTTCAGGCAGGAAAGAAAAGTGGAAAACCAATTTATAGACTAGAAGATTTAGCAGAATCGCGTTACATAACTACAAAAGTAGCTTACAATGCAAATAAAAAAGATATAGATCCATGGCTGCAAAAGGTCTACGCTAAAGAAAACCCTTATTTAATCCAAGAGAATTTACATCGTGACCATAGTTTAGATCTAATTAGATTGCATAAGTGCAGGAGCAAACACTGAATTCTACAGAGAAAATACACTCTTTATTAGAAATGAAAACATGGTGAGTTCATTGGCGGAGTTAATACCTAAAAATCTGTTTTTACAGGTATTGGAGCAGCCCATTTATCAGTTGAAAAGGGAATGATAAAAATGCTTCGTCAACGAGGTTACACCGTTAAAGCTTTAACCTCAGAACAAACAGATTACAGCAAAACAGAAAAAATTAACCTAAAAAGCCTCTTTGTTAATCCTGAACTTAAAATGAATGCCACACCAGATGGATTCATTAAAATAAACTCTTACGATGTCCTAAGAGAATTTGCCTTTGCTGGTCAAAAATATTACCTCGATCCAGATATGACCAATGGTGTATATCCAACGGTTGTCAGGATTAGTCGTTTTATCTATTAACCTAACGAAAAGGATAATACGACTCTAGAGGATACTCCTGGAGATATCATTAAAAAGAAAGAATTAACCTCATCTTTTCCAAAAATTAAGTATTGTTAACAAAAAAGAGGAATTTCAGAAATATCATATTTACCAAACTCCACTTAAAATTATCATTATAAAATTTGCTGGTCGCAGCGAAGCGATTTTGTTTTTCTTTAATTACCGTAATCAAAGCTTAATTATTTTTAACGAAATCGACATTGGCCATAATCTGATTATTTACAACCATGGTTACAAAAACACTTATAGTATTTGGTAATCTTACAAAATTATTTTGTGCTTTAAAATGTATAGAAAACAGAAAAATGGTTGAAGCTATGACAAATCTATTTTAAAGAATATTTTCATTTTTTTTATTAAAATTAAACAATGATAATTCGCTTATAAAGCAGCTTGAATATATTTCTTAGGGGTGGTCCCAAATTTCTTTTTGAAGGCTGCAATGAAATGACTAGAGGTGCTGTACCCAACCTTTAGCCCCACTTCATTAACGTTATGTTCTCCGGATTCCAAAAGTTTTCTGGCCACCTCCATCTTATAGTCAAATAAAAATCCATAAACGGTATCGCCATATATCTGTTTAAATCCTTCTTTTAATTTCTTGAGGCTTAGATCGATTTGCTCAGACAACTCTTGTAAAGTTGGTGGTTCTGCCATATTAGCAATAATAATATCTTTGGCTTTCTTAAGTTTGGCTACATTAACCTCATCGACTAAAAAAGGACATTGTTCAATATCAGCATCCTCACTTCGATTAAAATATAAGCTTAAAAGTTCGTAAACTTTACCCTTAAAGTAAAGTGACTTAATAGAACTGTTTAGGTTAAAACTAATGAGCTGATTTAGGACTACAGCCATGGATGGATTTATCTTTCCATCTGTATAATACTTCTTGTTTTTATTCTCGTCAGATAAAAAGGTGACATAATTAGCATCTTGAGAAAACAAACCGTGGAACTTCTTAATCGAGATAACAAATGAAACCAACCAAGAATGCGGTTGCAACTCTAAATGTATTGGTAAATCGCGTTGAGGATTATAAAGTAATAACGAGGTGTCACCAATAATATTTAAGGTATAATTTCCTTGATTAAAGACAAAGGCAGCAGAACCTTTTGTGCAAAAATGAAACTGAATAAATGTACTATCAATATCACGTTCAAGGATCTGAACTGTATTCTCATCGTTCTTGTAGGTTAACACAAAAAAGCCATCTTCAATAAATGTTTCAGCAAAAGTTCCTCTAGCGACACTTTTTTGACCAGAATTTTTCAAATTCATTTTATTATTATTTAGATTCATTCTAAACAAAAGGTGAAAAACCCCTCATTATTACTGTAAAAGTATGACAAATATCATTTTATTTTAAAAAACTAAGCAAAAAAACCAGAAACGATACTTTGAGTTCTTCTAGCGTTATTTTTTTTTAATTAACAGAATTACTTTTGTTCTGCTTTTAAGAAAGAATTTTTCAGGAAAAAGTAACAAGTAATTGTTATATAAGCGAATGCAACAGAAAAAGCAGACATCCTTTTATGCCATAGGACTCAGCTACAAAAAAGCTGATGCCGAAGTGCGTGGTCATTTTAGTTTAAGCGATCATGCAAAACAAACCGTTTTAGATCAAGCAAAAGCTAACGGTATTGAAAGTCTTGTGTTAATATCTACATGTAACCGAACCGAACTCTACGGTTTTGCCGAACATCCTTATCAATTAATTCACCTGCTTTGTGAAAATACTAAAGGTACTGTTGAAGAATTTCAAGAGGTTGCTTACCTTTATAAAGGTAAAGAAGCTATTCGCCACATGTTTAGGGTAGGCTCTGGATTAGACAGTCAAATCTTGGGGGATTTTGAAATTATTAGCCAATTGAAATTTGCCGCTCGAGCTTCAAAAAAACAAGGCTTATTAAATTCTTTCTCTGAACGTCTTGTAAATTCTGTAATCCAAGCAAGTAAGCGTATTAAAACAGAAACAGAACTTTCATCTGGTGCGACGTCTGTATCGTTTGCTTCGGTACATTATATCATGAACAACATTCAGGATATATCAGATAAAAACATTTTACTTTTTGGGACAGGAAAAATTGGCCGTAATACCTGCGAAAATTTGGTTAAGCATACTCAAAACTCACACATCACTTTAATTAATAGAACTAAAAACAAAGCCGAAGAAGTGGCGGGTAAGTTCAACCTCATTGTTAAGGACTACGAAGAGTTAGAGCAAGAAATAAATCATTCTGATATTGTTGTTGTTGCTACTGGAGCACAAAACCCAACCGTATATAAATCTTTAATTTCTACTAATAAACCCTTATTAATTTTAGATTTATCTATTCCAAAAAATGTAAACGAAGATGTGACTGAGCTTAACAATGTTACTCTGGTTCATCTTGACGACCTCGCGAGAATCACCGATGACAACATAGAAAAACGCAGGGCTTTCATTCCTTCTGCTGAAGCTATTATTGATGAAATCATGTCTGAATTTAACGCATGGCTAGATACACTTAAATTTGTACCTACCATTCAGGCTATAAAGCATAAACTGACAGATTTGAAGAACTCTGAATTAAATACGCAACGTAAAAAGATTGCTGATTTTAATGAGGACCAAGCCGAATTGATTACCAATAATTTCATTCAGAAAATTACAAATCAGTTTGCGCATCACCTCCGAGAAGATAGCAACTCATCAGATGAGAGCATTGCACTTATAAAAAAAATCTTTCAGCTAGAAACTACCAATAATGTCTAGAGTAATTCGCATTGGTACGCGCGATAGTCAGTTAGCACTATGGCAGGCCAAGACCGTCCAATCTCAGCTTGAGAATTTGGGACATAAAACAACCTTAGTACCTCTAAAATCTACGGGCGATATTGTATTAGACAAACCGCTTTACGAACTTGGCATTACTGGGATTTTTACCAAAACCTTAGACATTGCAATGCTTAATGAAGATATTGACATTGCCGTGCACTCATTAAAAGACGTGCCTACTATTCTTCCAAAAGGCATCGTACAAACCGCAGTTTTAAAACGTGGCAATGTTAATGATACACTCGTTTTTAAAAATAACGAAGAATTTTTATCAGCACGAGATGCTGTAATTGCAACAGGAAGTCTTAGACGACGGGCACAGTGGCTCAATCGTTACCCAACACATACTGTGGTAGGGATACGAGGAAATGTAAATTCTAGACTTCAAAAATTAGAAGATAATGCCAACTGGAACGCTGCCATCTTCGCTGCCGCTGGTATTGGTCGCTTAAGTATAAGACCGGAAAATGCTATTAATTTACACTGGATGATTCCAGCACCTGCACAAGGAGCTATAATGATTACCGCTTTAGAAAGCGACGAAGAAGTAAGAGCAATCTGCGCAAAAATAAATCATGACGAAACTGAAATTTGCACCTCTATTGAACGTGAGTTTTTAAATAGACTCGAAGGTGGATGTACAGCACCTATTGGCGCACTAGCATTTATTAAGAACGAAGAGGTTAATTTTAAAGGTGTCCTTCTCAGCAAAGATGGAACTAAAAAGATTGAAATTGCCAAAGTAGTACCTTTAGGAAAGCATGATGATCTGGCTAAATTCTGTGCTGACTATGTTATTGGTAAAGGCGGTAAAACCTTAATAGACCAGCTTCAACGCAGTGATAAAGCAACCAATATCTACTCTACAAAAAAACTTACTGACGATCAGGTCATGTTGTTTCATAATGCTGTTGTTTCAGAAAGTAACGATGCTATTAAAATTAGTTTAAATCGTATTTCAAAGAGCGTCATTAGAAATGAAATTGAAAACGTCATTATCACAAGCAAAAATGCAGTTGAAGCATTGCTTACTAACTTTTCGGCGCCTGAATTGCAATTCAAAAACATATATTGTGTTGGTCGACGCACCAAGCGTATGGTTGAAAAGCGAATTGGAAAAGTGACCCATACAGAGGCCAATGCGACGAGACTTGCAGATTATTTAGTAGAACACCTTAATGGTAATGAGATTACTTATTTCTGTAGTGATTTACGCTTAGACTATTTACCAGATACGCTTAAAAAACAAAATATTAAGGTCAATGAAATAGAGGCTTACCAAACCAAATATGATGCTGATAAAATTGATGGTGATTTAGATGGAGTTATGTTTTATAGTCCTTCTACAGTGGATAGTTTTATTAAGCAAAATAAAGCAAAAGGTATTGCTTTTTGTATTGGTGAGACCACAGCAAAAACAGCAAAAAACTACTTTCAAGACGTTCGAATCGCAAAAGTACCTACAGTTGAAAGTGTTATAGAATTGGTGAATATGCACTACGTGCAATAGCAATTAGCTATTAGTTTTTAGCTATTTGAAAAATATAAAATGAGAAATTTTAGACAACTTGAAATTTGTAAAAATGGCATCGAAATTGTCAAACAAGTCTACATTCTTTCTCAACATTTACCTTCAGAGGAAAAATTTGGCTTAAGAAGTCAATTAACCAGAGCTGTTGTTTCAATTCCTTCAAATATTGCTGAGGGATGCAGTAGAAACAGCGAAGTTGAATTTAAGCGCTTCTTAGAGATTGCTATGGGTTCGCTGTTTGAAGTTGAAACTCAATTAACTATTTCGCAAGAATTAAATTTTTTCTCTGAAAAGGATTTAAAAAATATTTTTGAAATTCTGAACAAGGAGGCAAAAATGATAAACAGTTTAATCAATAAAATAAAACACAGCTAAAGGCCAAAAGCCAAAAGCTAATATCCAATATGATTAAAAACGATTTATTCTTAAGAGCGTTAAAAGGAGAGACTGTTGACAGACCTCCAGTTTGGATGATGCGTCAAGCAGGACGATATCTGCCTGAATTCATGGAGATAAAGGCTAAATATGATTTCTTTACACGGTGCCAAACCCCTGAGTTGGCGAGCGAAATAACGGTACAGCCAATTCGTCGTTACGGAATGGATGCAGCCATTTTATTCTCAGACATTTTGGTGATTCCGCAAGCAATGAATATTGAGGTTGAAATGAAACCTAATTTTGGTCCGTATTTACCAAATCCTGTTCGTTCTCAAAAGGATGTTGATAATGTCATTACTCCAGACGTTACTCAGGCGCTTAGTTATGTTTATGAAGCTATTAAAGCCACTAAGGAAAAACTTAATGATGAAATTCCACTCATAGGATTTGCTGGTTCTCCTTGGACAATTTTATGCTATTGTGTACAAGGCCAAGGCTCCAAAAACTTTGATAAAGCCAAAGAATTTTGTTTTACAAATCCAGTTGCAGCACATGGATTATTGCAAAAAATTACTGATACTACAATAGCCTATCTCAAAGAAAAGGTTAAGGCTGGTTGTAATGCTGTACAGGTTTTTGATTCTTGGGGAGGCATGTTATCACCAGTGGATTACCAAGAGTTTTCGTGGCAATATATACAGCAAATTATAGATGCATTAAAGGACGATGCACCAGTTATTGCTTTTGGAAAAGGATGCTGGTTCGCATTAGGTGAAATGGCTAAATCAGGGGCTTCTGCTTTAGGAGTAGACTGGACATGTTCTGCCAGAAATGCACGTTATTTAACAGGAGGCCATATAACATTACAAGGTAATTTTGACCCAACACGTTTATTTTCACCACCATCTGAAATTAAAAAAATGGTGCACCAGATGATTAACGACTTCGGAAAAGATAAATACATCGTAAATTTAGGCCATGGTATTTTACCTAATATTCCTTTAGATCATGCCAAGGCATTTATTGATGCGGTTAAGGAATATAATACTTAAGAAAGTAACAGATTTTATATTTAAGCGTCTCTTTTAATAGAACTATCGATTAATTAAAAAAGAAGAAATGATTAAAGATATTATTAGAGGATTACAAGTATATTCAGGAGCTTACGGTTTAATTTCAAAGCTGAAGTTATGGAGGTATTTTGTGATTCCAGTAATTATCAGTATTGTTGTTTTTGCCTTAATATTTATAACAGCCTATACCTTGTCCGATAATTTGGGAGAATGGATTGCAGGCATTTGGGTTTGGGATTCAGGTAAAGATACATTTACTGCAATTTCAACTTTTATTGCTGGCTTTGTGCTTTTTGCAATAGGTTTAATATCCTATAAGCACATCATCATGGCCTTGTCTTCGCCATTCATGAGTCCAGTTTCCGAAAAAATTGAAGCCTATTTTACCGGTAAACCTGCACAGAATTATATCAAAACAAATTTCACCAAACAGTTAGTTCGCGGTATAAGAATAGGGTTAAGAAATTTATTGAAAGAATTGACCTTAACCATTCCGATATTACTTCTAAAGTTTATTCCTGTAATTAATATTTTTTCAACGGTGTTGCTATTCTTAGTTCAAGCGTACTATGCTGGTTTCGCAAATATGGATTACACACTAGAACGTCATTTTAAATACAGGGAAAGTGTTGCTTTTATTCGTCAAAATAGAGGATTGGCAATAGGAAATGGTATAGGCTTTTTATTGTTATTACTGATTCCAGTAGTTGGTATTATACTCGTATTACCCTTGAGTGTAACCTCAGCTTCGGTAATTGCCGTAGACTTACTTTTTGATGACGACGAAGAAATTGGTTTTGAACCCTTTGATAAAATTGAACTAAATTAATGATTGGATTTGACGGTTTTGAAATTAATCCTATTCATGCTAGAGATGCCTTGAAAATATGGGATTTATGCATAGTAAATGCCGATCGCTTTAAACGTTATTTCCCAAAAACACTCGAACAGAATTTAACACCTACATTATCCGAACTATTTGTTCAGAAAAAAATAAAGCAATTTCAATCTAAAACCGAGTTTCTTTTTACCTTAAAAGAAACGGAAACTCGAAAACTAGCAGGTCTTATTTATATCAAAGAACTCGATTGGGATAAAAATCAAGGTGAGTTTGCATATTGTATTGGATATAGGTTTAAAGGTAAAGGGTTAATGATAAAAGCCATAGACAACCTGTCTAAATATGCCTTTGATCATTTAGGTTTAGAAACATTGCAAATTATAGTGCACAAAGACAATATTAGTAGTGTTAAGGTTGCAACAAATACAAACTTTGAATGGCAAAAAACGAGCATTAATGAATATACACCACCTGGTGAGCAGCCACTTGATATGGAGGTGTACGAACTTTATAAATAATACGATTTGAAAGATAAATTTTTCAATTACATACACGAATTACAGGATGCGATTACTTCCAAACTAGAAGCTATAGATGGTAAAGCTATGTTTCAGGAAGATATTTGGAAACGACCTGAAGGTGGTGGTGGAAGAACACGTGTTATTGAAAACGGCAATGTTTTTGAGAAGGGCGGAGTCAATATCTCAGGGGTTCATGGTAAGTTACCAGAAAGTATGCAAAACTACTTTGGTGTTAAGGATGCCAATTTCTTTGCTTGTGGATTAAGTTTAGTGTTACACCCTAAAAATCCGATGGTGCCAACTGTACATGCCAATTGGCGTTATTTTGAAATGTATAATAACGCTGGTCAGATCGTAGATCAGTGGTTTGGTGGTGGACAAGATTTAACCCCTTACTATTTGTTTGATGAGGACGCTACACATTTTCATAGGGTTTGTAAATCAGCTTGCGATAAACACCAATCGGATTTTTACCCAAAATATAAAGCACGATGTGATGAGTATTTTTACAATTCACATAGAAAAGAAGCGCGTGGTATTGGCGGATTATTTTTTGATTATTGCAAAAAAACAGAAGCTATGAGTATGCAAAACTGGTACGACTTTGTAACAGAAGTTGGTGACAGTTTTCTT
>NZ_JABSST010000002.1 GCF_013213975.1 Winogradskyella sp. | reverse complement strand
TGGTAAGCACCATGATGGAAGATTTGAAAGAAGAAGGTGGAATTGCTGGTACATCTCGCGTCATGAATGCTAATTTACCTAGGGGCGCTGTTCAACGTCAATGGGATTATCCTAATGGGTGGGCACCACACCAAATGTTAATATGGCGTGGACTTAAGAACTATGGGTTTAATACTGAGTTACAAGAGCTCGTATATCGTTGGTTGTTTATGATAACACGTAATGCCGTAGACTATAATGGTACCATTCCTGAAAAGTACGATGTCGTAGCAGCAACGCATAAGGTATTTGCTGAGTATGGTAATGTAGGGACTCAGTTTGAATATATGACTCAAGAGGGATTCGGTTGGATGAATGCTTCGTATCAATATGGGCTTACTTTGTTAGAATCTAAGTATAGAGACGCTTTAAATGAATTGAAGTCGCCAAATTCAATTTTTTAATCATTAAAATGAAATCACTTAAGCTCATTCTAACTAATAAGCGCTATTTCTCAATTGTTTGGGTATTTAGTTCTTTAAATATTATGATTGGGACTTGGGTATTATATATTCCTCAGGTTAAAGAAAAATTACAGTTAGATGACGCTCAAATAGGGTTTGCACTCTTTTGTTTAGCACTTGGTTTGTTATTTTTTATTCCTATTGTTCCAATAATTACCAATAAGGTTGGACTCGGAAGAAGTACATTCTTTGGGATTTGTATTTTTAGTATTGCCTTTATAGGGCCACTCATTGCTCCAAGTTATACTTTACTTTGCGTAGCTTTATTTATAGTAGGAGTTTTTTCAGGTTTAACAGACATTGCTATGAATACCGTTGTGTCTGAAATTGAACGTAAAGACAATGTAAATTTCATGTCGGCAGCTCATGGCTTTTTTAGTTTGGGTGGTGCAATAGGTGCATTAATAGGATCTATTTTAATAGGTGTTTTTAAGGTCCCATTTTATCATGTTTTAACCATGACAATATTTGTTATTGTCACCAATATTCTGTTATATAAGCAGTATTTCAAAATTGAAGAAGCGCAACAAGAATCAGAAGAAAACGTAAAACTTCCATTACGGAAATTGAAGCCATTATTTATTTTAGGCTTTTTAGCCATGGTTATCATGGGAAATGAAGGAGCGATAGAACATTGGAGTTCAATTTATTTAACCGAAGTTGTCAATGTCAATTCAGAAAGTTTAGCAGGTATTGGCTTTACCTTGTTTTCAATTATGATGACGGTTGGACGTTTCTTTGGTGACGGTATAAGTGCAAAAATAGGGTCTGCAAGAATTGTAATTTTGGGTTGTGTTTTAGCATCAGTTGGTTACCTTTTTGTACTTCTAGAAGGTCTTATTTCTAGCGTCATTGGATTCGGAATTATAGGCTTAGGTCTGTCAGTTATAATTCCAGAACTTTTAAGAATTGCAGGAACAGCAGAAAAAATATCCGCTTCGAAAAGCATTTCGTTCGTTTCTGGTGTAGGTTTTCTCGGATTTTTACTTGGACCAATAATTTTGGGTTATATTTCTGACAGTTTTAATCTTAAGATGAGTTTTGTCTTCTTATTATGTCTTACAAGCTCAGCTGTAATTGTATCGGCATTTAAATTAAAAAAATAGAGAGCTTTTCTAGGATTAACTACCAAAAGCTTATTTATGTTTACAAGGGATTTTCAGTTAAAACAATTAAAATCAACATCTGAGTTTGATATCGTTGTTATTGGTGGCGGGGCTAGTGGTCTTGGTATAGCTGTTGATGCCGCTTCTAGAGGGTTTAAAGTGGCATTGTTTGAATCTCATGATTTTGCAAAAGGCACTTCGAGCAGAAGTACAAAATTAGTGCATGGAGGCGTGCGTTATTTAGCTCAGGGAAATATAAAATTAGTTACAGAAGCACTAAGAGAACGAGGTCTTTTAGAAAAAAATGCAGGACATTTATTTAAAAGGCAACAATTCTTAATTCCGAGTTATCAATGGTGGCATAAATATTATTACGGTATAGGTTTAACGATCTATGACTTGTTATCAAAACGACTATCAATTGGTCGTTCAAAAGTAGTTTCAGCTAAATCTGCAAGTTCCAAAATATCGAATCTAAACCACCAAGGTCTTCATGGAGGTGTTATTTATTTTGATGGTCAATTCGATGACGCAAGACTTGCTCTAAATCTAGCGCAAACTGCTGCTGAATCTGAAGCAGTAATTCTTAATCATTGTAAAGTTGTAAATATGCTGCTCAATGAAGCGGGATTTATTAATGGTGTAGAGGTTGAAGATAGAGAGACTGGCGAACACTTAAAAGTAGCATCTAGGGTTGTTATTAATGCAACAGGTGTGTTTTCAAATAAAATTTTGAAGCTGGCGGGCCGAAAGAAAAAGGGACTTAAAATCGTACCAAGTCAAGGTATTCATCTCGTTTTAGATAAGCACTTTTTACAAGGGTCAACAGCTTTAATGGTTCCAAAAACAAGTGACGGTAGAGTTTTATTTGCTATTCCTTGGCATAATAAAATTGTAGTAGGTACAACAGATACACCAATTAAAAAACCAAGTTACGAGCCAAAACCTTTAGAAGAAGAGATAGATTTTATTTTGGATAATGCTTCTGAATATCTTACCAAAAAGCCAACGAGAGAAGATGTACTTTGTGTGTTTTCTGGGTTAAGACCGTTAGTTGCACCAGAAGGCGATAAGAGCAATACCAAGGAGATTTCTAGAGGACATAAAATCATTCAATCCGAAAGTGGATTGCTAACAATTGTTGGTGGAAAATGGACCACATACAGAGAAATGAGTGAGGATGTTGTCAACGAGGCTATTAATTTATATAGTCTTCCAAAAGTTGAAGCCAAAACTAAAACTCTTGAAATTCATGGAAATTTATCAGAAGATGCAAAAGCAAATGTAAATAGCGAACTTTGGTATTATGGAAGTGATGCTGCTGACTTAGAAACTTTTATAGCAACTGATAAAGCTTATAAAGAGGCAATTCATCCTGATTATAATTTTTCTAAGGGACAAGTTATTTGGGCAGCGAGACATGAAATGGCAAGAACGGTCGAAGATGTACTAGCTAGAAGAATGCGATTACTATTTCTCGATGCAAAAGCTGCAATACAAGCAGCAGACAATGTTGCAACAATTCTTCAAAGCGAGTTGGGTAGAACCGACAGCTGGAAACAAGATCAAATAAAAAGTTTTAAAGACCTAGCGTCGGTATATTTAATATAACAAATATGGCAAGAGATTATATTTTAGCTTTAGATCAAGGTACAACGTCAAGTAGATCAATTGTTTTTGATGCTTCTGGGAATAGGTTAAGTGTTGCTCAGCAAGATTTTGAACAAATATTTCCAAAGAATGGTTGGGTAGAACACAATCCAAGTGCAATATGGGAATCACAACTGTCTACAATTAACAAAGTTTTATCCTCAAAGGAAATTGATGTAAATGACATTGCTGCAATAGGAATAACCAATCAAAGGGAGACTACAATTGTTTGGAATAAACAAACTGGCGAACCTATTTATAATGCCATCGTATGGCAAGATCGAAGAACGGCGTCTTGGTGTGATGAGCTTAAGGCAAAAGGTTACGAAGAGCTCATACAAGAAAAAACTGGACTAATCATTGATGCGTATTTCTCGGCTTCAAAAATCAAGTGGATCTTGGATAATATTCCAGAGGCAAAAACATTAGCTAAAGATGATAAATTGTGTTTTGGTACAGTAGATACTTGGTTAATTTATAAGCTAACACAAGGAAAAGTTTATGTTACTGACGTTAGTAATGCCTCAAGAACAATGATTTTTAATATTCATAATCTGGAGTGGGACAAAGAGCTTTTGGAGCTTTTTGAAATACCTGAAAGCATGCTTCCAGAGGTAAAATCATCATCCGAAATATATGGTCAAACAAAACTGTTTGATTGTGATATTCCGATTGCTGGAATTGCTGGTGACCAGCAAGCCGCTTTATTTGGTCAACTTTGCACAAAAAAAGGTATGGTTAAAAACACCTATGGCACAGGATGCTTCCTACTCATGAATACAGGTAAGAAACCTGTAATGTCTCAGAACCAGCTTCTAACGACCATAGCTTGGCAAATAAATGGAAAAACACAATATGCCTTAGAGGGTAGTGTATTTGTTGGCGGAGCTGCGGTTCAGTGGTTAAGAGATGGTCTTGATCTTATTGATAATGCTAAAGATATAGAAGCTTTAGCCAATCAGGTTGAAGATAGTGATGGTTTAATTGTGGTACCTGCATTTACTGGATTAGGAGCACCATATTGGGATCCTTATGCTCGTGGAAGTATATTAGGAATATCTCGAGGCACCACAAAATCTCATATTGCACGAGCTACTTTAGAAGGAATTGCGCTTCAAGTTTACGATATTGTTAAAGCCATGGAGAACGATTCTAATATGCATTTAAAAGAGCTACGGGTAGATGGAGGTGCCTCTGCAAATGATTTATTGTTACAAATTCAGTCTGATATTTTTGAATGTAATGTTGTAAGACCTACTAATTTAGAAACAACAGCTTTAGGTGCTGCTTATCTTGCAGGTTTGGCAGTAGGGATTTACAAGAATAAAAGGGAAATTCGTAGGCAATGGCAAAAGGATAAAACGTTTTTACCAAACACAAATACGCAAAAGCAACTTCAATTAATATCACAATGGCATAAAGCTGTAAAAAGAAGCAAAAATTGGACAGTGGAATAGTTCATTCTTAACTTAATTTGTATATTTAAAATTCTTTATTTTATTAATTATTTCAACATGAAAAAGTATTTTAATCGCGGCATAATAGCAATAACAGTACTAAGTTTTATACTGTTTAACTGTGGTGGTAAGGAAGAGGAAAAAAAAGAAAATTCTTTGTACGACTACAAGACTGAAAAAGAAGTAAAAAAAGATGGCAAAACTGCTGTTTTAGGTATAGTAGGGGATGATAATATGCAATTTGACAAAAAAGAATTGCGGGTAAAAGCTGGTCAAAAAGTTAAGCTTACTTTAAAGCATAGCGGAAAAATGGATGTTAACATTATGGGACATAACATCGTTATTTTGAAAAAGGGCACCGATAAAGCTGCTTTTGCGGCAAAAGCGGCAACAGCAAAAGATAATGGTTATATTCCAGATGGTACAGATGAGGTAATTGCACATACAGAAATGATTGGTGGTGGACAGATAACAACGATCGAGTTTGATGCCCCAGACGTGGGTGAATATGATTTTATCTGTAGTTTCCCAGCGCACTTCGCACTGATGCAAGGAAAATTTATTGTAGAATAATTGCTAATCTAAATTTAGCAACAGAATATTTTTAAATTCTATTGGGTGGCTTTCGCTCTGAAAAGAGATAAAGCCACCTTTTACTTTATCCCCTTCTTTATCCAATAACGTATTGTATTCGCCACCAATTACTGGATTTGAATACGCTATTACTTCTTTGCCATTTACAAAATGCTTTATTAGAGAGTCATTATAAACTTCAACTTCTATGTCTATCCACTGCTCATCGTAAAACGTTTTAGAAGAAGAATTGATACAATGTGTGGTTTCAAATTTATTATTTAAAGTAACGTGGATGCCTGGAGTACACAGATTTGCTGTTGGTCTTTCAACTCCCTCATCAATACCACCTAGTAATTGAGTTTCAAGAGATACAGGAAAACTTTGATTTATTCCCATGCTTTGAGGAGATTGGCAATGCAACATTACACCGCTATTTTTAGTAGCCCAAGCCTGTCCGCCAGGAGCTTGAGAACCGATAAATCTGTATTGAAATTTCAAACGATAATTAGAAAACGAGTCTTTGTAAAATATATGACCATAATAATCTTTAAAGTTTGAGTAATTATCGTAGTTTACAACAATAGAATTATCCCTAACCCTAAATGTATTGAAAGCATTATCGCCTAGTTCAAATCCATTAATCTTTACATGCCAACCATCAAGATTTTTTCCATTAAACAGGGATATCCATTGTTCTTTTGGTTCGGCTTTTTGACAACTAAAAAGTACCAAAAGAATAAAAATAGTGAACAAATACTGCGACTTAATTCTTAGCATATTCTATGAGAGTGACCAAGCTTTTCCTCCTGTTAACTCTTGCAGATCACCACATGTGTATTGTGCAGGTATCGGGTCATATGGCATCACATTTTCACCTATCTGTTCATTTGTTCTGTAGGCATTTATGGTTAACCATTTTAGATTATTCAGAACTTCGTTTTTAGTCGGTTTAAGATAGTCTTTTGTACCGTTAATAACATTAGTATGATCTACCCACGGTTTTGGAGGATTGGCTTCTCGTTCTTCATCTATTTCTCCTTTAACTAGCATATATTTGTCAAGAATAGCTTTATAATCGTCCGATGTTTTTTTATCTAAATTTTCTGCACCACCTTTCAAATTATTAAGGATTTCAGCTAATGTTTCACGCATATGTTTTTGCTCTTGTTCATCTAAAACTTCAGCAACATATTTATCTATAAATTCAATAACATTGAGTTCTGAAGCAGAAGGTAAATCCTCTGTTTTTGGAATAATAATATCTACAATACTACTTACAAAGGTCGTTTCATCTGTGTTAAAGAATACAGGTTGCCATCCTTCCGGAGCAGAATTGCAGCTTTGTAACAAACTTATCAGTGATGGTGTTACAACTACAAATCCTGTTGCTAAACCTAAATTTTTAAGTGCTTCTCTTCTATTCATTATAATAAGGATTACGCATTGTTTTTATTAAATTCATTTACGGCATGATCTACAGCTCTGGCTGTAAAGGCCATGTAGCCTAATGATGGGTTATGACATGCAGCAGAGGTCATGAAAGATCCGTCTGTTACATAAACATTCGTGCACGCATGTACTTGGTTCCACTTATTTAAAACGGATGTATCTGGGTTGTGACCCATTCTGGCAGTACCCATTTCATGGATACCTAAGCCCATTGCAAAACGCTCTCTGTTGTCATAGCCAATCACATTTTTAAAGCCTGCTTTTTCAAGCATTTCAACGGCTTGGTTTTTCATGTCTTCTCGCATTGCAATCTCATTTTCACCAAAGGCAGCGTCAAAAGTCACTGTTGGTAATCCCCATTCATCCAACTTATCATAATCGAGATACAATCTGTTCTTATGGTCTGGTAATGCTTCACCAAATGCTAACAAATTCATTTGCCATTTGCCAGGTTTCAGTATTTCATTTTTTAATTCTGGACCATATTTTAGCTCAGCAATTTGCTCAGAAAAATCTCCTCTAGAGGCACCGCCTTGGTAACCGTAACCGCGCAGAAATTTATCGGTATTGGTTTTTCCACCAGTATTTCTAAATCTTGGAATATAAATACCATTAGCTCTACGTCCTTTCGTATATTTATCATCAAAACCTTCTGCATCTCCAACCGCTCCTACATGAAAATGATGATCCATTAAGTTATGACCTAATTCTCCACTATCATTACCTAAACCATTAGGGAATCGTTCGGATTTCGATTGTAACAAAATGGCTGTAGATGCAATAGCAGAGGCACATAAAAAGATAATTTTTGCTTTGTATTCAATTTTTTCTTTAGTCTCAGCATCAATGATTTTTACCCCAGTTGCCTGCTTAGTCGTGTCATCATAAATAACTTCGTAGGCAATAGAATTCGGTCTCAAAGTCATATTGCCAGTTGCCTCTGCCGCTGGTAATGTAGATGAATTACTACTAAAATAGGCACCATATGGACAACCGCGCATACATCTATTACGGTATTGACAAGTACTACGACCATCACCTGGTTTTGTACCTTCAGTAATATGAGCTGTACGACCTATGGTTAAAACACGACCGTCATCATAATTAGAAGCGATTTCTTCTTTTAGATGTTCCTCAACACAATTGAGATTCATAGGTTTGAGTAATTTCTGATCTGGGAAATGCTCTAAGCCTAAATTCTCACCACTAACTCCGATATAATCCTCTACATAATCGTACCATGGCTCAATATCCTTATAACGTACAGGCCAATCTACAGCAATACCTTCGTTCTTATTGGCTTCAAAATCCATATCGCTTAATCTGTAGCTTTGTCTTCCCCACATAAGTGAACGACCACCTACATGATAGCCACGCATCCAATCAAAACGACGTTCTTCGTTATAAGGATGTTTAAGATCATCTACAAAGAAATGCTGACGTGCTTCATGCGTTGTGTAGCCGGTTCTATTTTGTTTAAACTTTCTCCTTTGTGTTTCAGCGCTTGGTCTACCGCCATTTGGTAAATCCCAAGGATCTAGATTAGCAGTTGGGTAATCTTCCCTGTGTTTTACCATTCTACCACGTTCAAGAACAAGGGTTTTTAAGCCTTTCTCACATAGCTCCTTTGCAGCCCATCCACCAGAAATTCCAGTGCCTACAACTATGGCATCAAATTCTGTCGTATCTACTTTCATATTGCTCATAATAACTTAGTTAATCAGTATTGTGATAAAATTGATAATTAATTCTTAATAAAGTTGAGAAAAGTTTATTAATTATCAAATAAATTCTTTAAAAAAAGAAAATTACCTATTTTGCTCATTATAAATGTTTAAATTTTTTCAGTGAAAGTAAATATACAAGAAATTGAGCCATATGAAGCAGATGGTGTGGTTTATCATGCCGATACATGCTTGCCTTTAATTGATGCTTATCATAGAAAGAAAATTAAGTTTAAAGCATTAGCTAGGCATACCTATCCAGGGGATCGTTTAGATGACAATACTTTAGGATTAAATAGTATCGGATATTGGGATGCAAATGAACCACAAGATTGGGGTTTAGATTGGCATCGAAATGAAGGTATTGAATTTCATTTTTTAGAGTCTGGAACTATGCCTTACTCTCAAGAAAATAAGGAGGTTGTTTTAACTCCAAATCATCTAACAATAACAAGACCTTGGGAGGCACACAAAGTTGGTAATCCAAATATAGGAATGGGTAAGTTTTATTGGGTAATATTAGACTTAGGAGTTAGGCGTCCTCATCAAGATTGGGTTTGGCCATCGTGGATAACCCTCACAAAGGATGATTTAGGACAATTGACCACATTTTTAAGACAAAACGAACAGTCGATTTTAAAGACTGATCAACGGATGCGGGATTGTTTTAAACGAATTCAAGTCGCTGTAAATTCAGACGACAAAGGGAGCAATGCCTCTAGGATAAGGTTGTTAGTTAACTACGTGTTGATATTGATTTTAGACCTTCTTAAGACACAAAATATCGAACTCAACGAGTCCTTAATTGACAGTTCTAGAAGTGTGCAATATTTTTTGAAAGAACTGGATAAAAATCTATCTGAAGATTGGACTATTGAGCGCATGTCTAAAAGTGCTGGTGTTGGATTAACAAGATTTACGCATCATTGTAAACAATTGACAAATTTAACACCAATGCGATACCTTACTATGCGTCGTTTAGAAATGTCTAAAAAGATACTATTAGAGCATGAAAATTTAACCGTTAGTGATGTTGCATATTCGTGTGGTTTTACCACGAGTCAGTATTTTTCGACGGTTTTTAAAAAGCATGAAAAATGCTCTCCAAATGAATACAGAAAATTGAATACTATTGAGAAGTCTTTAACGGCATATCCAGAAATTTAATTTGTTTAAATTCTTTCACTGAATAAAAGTAAACAATAGTAGCCGTATTATTATTTACATTACATTTCAATAACTAACTATATTAATTTCATGAAACGATTATTAAGTATTCCAATTATTATTTTATTGCTTGTTGCTCAAAGCTGTAAAGACGATAAAAAAGAAGAAGTAACCCAAAAAGAAGTGTCCACCGAAATGAACAAACAACCATTTTTTAAGTTATCCTTAGCCCAATGGTCATTGAATAAAAATGTTAGATTTCAAGGAATGGATCCATTTGATTTTGCGAAAATTTCAGATTCACTTGGTTTTGATGGTTTAGAATATGTAAGCCAATTATACAAGCCGTTTTATGATGAGCATGGAGTAGATTCTTTAGTAGCAAAATTGGCAGAAGAAAGTAAAAAATACAACCAAAAGAATATTTTAATAATGGTTGATAATGAAGGTGATCTAGCCGATCCAGACGAAGCAAAACGTGATGAAGCAGTTGAGCTACACAAAAAATGGATAGACGCAGCTGCAGCTTTAGGCTGCCATTCAATCCGAGTGAACACATTTGGCACCAATGATCCAGAAATATGGCATGATGCTGTCGTGGACGGTTTAAAAAAATTATCGGCATACGCAGCAACAAAAAATATTAATGTATTGTGCGAAAACCACGGATGGTTATCATCTGATGCAGACAAATTAGTTGCAGCCTTAAAGGTTGTGAATATGGCTAATTGTGGAACGCTTCCAGATTTTGGAAATTGGTGTGTTAAGCGAAAAGATGGTGAGAAGTGGGGTGAATGTGAAGAAGAGTATTCAGATAAATATAAAGGGATTGAATTGTTAATGCCAATGGCAAAGGCAGTTAGTGCAAAGTCTTACGCTTTTGATGAAAATGGCAATGAAACTACCCTCGATTATCAAAGAATATTGCAAATTGTAAAAGATGCTGGATATACTGGTCATATCGGTGTTGAGTTTGAAGGGAGCTTGCCAGAGAAAGCAGGTATTTTAGCTACTAAAGAGCTGCTTTTAAAATCAGCAAAAGAATTAAAATAAAAATGTAGAAAGCATGAAATCATATGTAAAATTTCAGTTATCATTTATGATGTTCCTTGAATTTTTTATTTGGGGAGGCTGGTTTGTAACAATGGGAACCTATTTAGGAAATACACTTAATGCCTCAGGGGGCGACTTGGCCTTAGCTTATGGAACACAATCCTGGGGTGCTATAATTGCACCTTTTATAATAGGTTTAATTGCAGATCGCTTCTTTAATGCAGAACGAATACTCGGTGTGCTTCATTTGATAGGTGCTTTTTTAATGTATCAATTAAGCGTAGCGACAGATTTTTCAGTGTTTTTTCCATACGTTTTAGGGTATATGATCGCGTACATGCCAACCTTGGCATTGGTAAATTCGGTTGCCTTTAATCAAATGACTGATCCAACTAAGCAATTTTCATTAATTAGAGTTTGGGGTACTATAGGCTGGATAGTTGCAGGATTAGGCATATCCTATGTTTTTGCTTGGGATTCTGAGGCTGGTATTGCTGACGGAATGCTGAGGAATACCTTCTTAATGACAGCTGTAGCCTCGGCTGTTTTAGGGATATTTAGTTTTTCATTGCCGAAAACTCCTCCAAAGGGTAAGGGTGATAAGGTCACGGTAAGTGATATTTTAGGATTAGATGCACTTAAACTTCTAAAAAACAGAAATTTCCTGATGTTCTTTGTGTCCTCTATCTTAATATGTATTCCATTGGCTTTTTATTATCAACATGCTAATCAGTTTTTAACAGAAATAAATGTAGAAAATGCCACAGGAAAAATGACTATTGGACAGGTTTCTGAGGTGCTATTTATGTTGTTATTACCTTGGTTTTTTACAAAATTTGGATTCAAAAAAACGTTAATGGTTGGTATGATTGCCTGGGCACTGCGTTATTCGCTATTTGCTTTTGGTAATGCAGATGAAGGTGCCTTTATGTTAATTGTTGGTATTGCATTACATGGTATCTGCTATGATTTCTTTTTTGTGTCAGGACAAATTTATACAGATTCGAAGGCAGGTGAAAAAGTAAAAAGTGCAGCTCAAGGGCTAATAACATTAGCTACTTATGGATTAGGAATGTTAATAGGGTTTTGGATTGCAGGTCAAATAGTAGATAAAAACTTAATAAGTGAAGGAGTACATAGCTGGAAGGATATTTGGATTTTCCCAGCAATTTTTGCGGTGGTAGTTTTAGCACTATTTGCATTTTTATTTAAAAACGAAAAAGTAGAATATAAAGATTCATAATTTTTATGAGTAGTAAAATAAGACTTGGGATTTTAGGGGGTGGAGGAGACTCCCTAATTGGAGTATTACATCGTGTAGCCTCCTCAATGTTTGATAGATTTCAACTCGTAGGAGGATCTTTTAATCCTTCTATAGAGGAAAGTATAAAATTTGCAAACCAGATCGGAATTCCGACGGATCAAGTTTATAAGGATTTAGACACTCTAATAGAAAGAGAATTAGCGCTTCCTGAGGATAAGCGTATGGAAGTAGTATCTATCTTAACACCTAATTTTCTTCATTTTCCAATGGCCAAAAAGCTATTAGAAAATGGGTTTAATGTCATCTGTGAAAAGCCTATGACAACCACCTACGAAGAGGCGAAAATTCTTCACGAAATTCTTAAAAAAACAAATACGGTATTTGCTGTTACCTATACGTACACCGGTTATCCTATGGTAAGGCAAATGCGCCATATGATTGCCAATGGTGATATAGGCAACGTACAGAAGATTGATGCACAATATTATCAAGGATGGATAAATCCGATCATTCATGATAAAGACAAACGTAAAAATACATGGAGATTAGACCCTGAAAAATCTGGTATCAGTTGTTGCATTGGTGATATTGGCACGCATGCCTTTGACATGGTAGAATATATGTCTGGACTAAGAGTAAACTCAATTTTAGCAGATTTAAATTATCTCTATGAAGATAATCAGATGGATATTGACGGAACAGTTTTAATTCATTGTGATAATGATGTTAAAGGAGTGATAAGAGCAAGTCAAATTGCAACAGGTGAAGAAAATAATTTCACAGTTCAAATTTATGGTGATAAAGCTGGATTAAAGTGGGAACAGGAAAACCCTAATTACCTTTATTTATTAGAAGATGGTCATCCATTGAGAGTACTAAAACCAGGTCATGGTTATAATAGTGACTTATCTCTAGAAGGGACTAAATTACCACCAGGTCATCCTGAAGGAATCTTTGATTCAATGGGTAATATTTATAAAGGTGTTGCAAGAGCCATAAGAAATGAAAACTACGATCATGGAGAATTCCCAACGGTTATTGATGGTCTTAGAGGTATGGATTTTATTGAAAAGGCGGTGGAATCTCATAAAAAAGGAAATGTTTGGGTTGAAATTGATAAACAATAAATGACTATGAAGACGATAAAAGGACCTGCTATATTTTTAGCACAATTTATGGATGATAAGGCACCATTTAATTCTCTAGATGGTCTATGTCAATGGGCGAGTGATTTAGGATATAAAGGCATACAAATACCAACTGATATTAGTCTAATTGATTTAGAAAAGGCAGCTGAGAGTCAAACCTATTGTGATGAGTTTAAAGGAAAGATAAATGATTATGGTTTAGAAATAACTGAGTTATCAACCCACCTTCAAGGGCAATTGGTGGCAGTGCATCCAGCCTATGATGTAATGTTCGACAATTTTGCACCAGACAATTGCAAGGGTAATCCAAAAGCAAGAACAGAATGGGCAATTCAGCAGGTTAAATATGCCGCAACAGCGAGTCGAAGGTTAGGGCTAAAGGCGCATGCAACATTTTCGGGGTCATTACTTTGGCATACGATGCATCCTTGGCCTCAACGTCCAGATGGATTGGTTGAGATGGGTTTCGAAGAACTTGCTAAACGTTGGACACCAATTCTTAATCATTTCGATGAAGAAGGCGTAGATGTCTGTTACGAAGTGCATCCAGGCGAAGACATTCACGATGGTGTAACTTTTGAGCGATTTTTAGAGGCTACAAACAACCACAAGCGTGTAAATATACTTTATGACCCATCACATTTTGTATTACAACAATTAGACTATATAGAATATATAGACCATTACCATGAATTTATTAAAGCCTTTCATGTCAAGGATTCTGAATTCAATCCGACTGGTAAGAAAGGTGCCTTTGGTGGCTATGGTGACTGGAAAGATCGCGCAGGACGTTATCGCTCTCCTGGTGACGGTCAGGTTGACTTTAAAACCATTTTTACAAAGTTGACAGAATATGGTTGCGATGTTTGGGCAGTTATGGAGTGGGAATGTTGTATTAAGAGTCCAGAACAAGGTGCTCGAGAAGGTGCAAAGTTTATTTCAGATCATATCATTGAGGCCACTGAAAAACGTTTTGATGATTTTGCTGGAAGGGAAGTTGATCAGGCCCATTTAAGAAAAATATTAGGATTAAATTAAAGACTATGAAAATTAAAACAAATATGCTCCTGTTATCATTTGCATTAGTACTTATGAATTGTAAAAGTGAAAAAGAGACAGAGATGAAAGAAGAGAATAAAACAGAACAAGAATCTCCTGAAGTGAATGAAACGCAATGGAAAGTACTTTTTGATGGTACCTCGACTGATGCATTTAGAGGGTATAGGCAGGATAGTATTTATCCGCAATGGTCGATTGAGGATGGTAACTTAGCTTTTACACCTGGAGGTGAGGGTAATAAAGATATTATCTCGAAAGATCAGTTTACCAACTTCATTCTATCCTTAGAGTGGAAGGTTTCAGAAGGTGGGAATAGTGGTATTTTTTGGGGAGTTCATGAAGACGATAGCTATCCTGAAGCTTATATGACAGGTCCTGAAATACAAGTTCTCGATAATGAAAAACACCCAGACTCATTTGTAGCTGAAGGTACTCATAAAGCGGGATCATTATATGACATGATAGGATGTCCGCCAGAACATATTAATCCTGCTGGTGAATGGAATCTTTGTGTTATAGAAATTAATCAAGATGCCAATGAAGCTAAAGTATCAATGAATGGTACACAAGTGATGACTTTTCCACTACATGGTGAAGAATGGGATGAAATGATAGCCAATTCAAAGTTTACAGCATGGGAAGGATTTGGTAAATATCGGACGGGTCATATTGCCTTACAAGATCATGGAGACAAAGTTTGGTATAGAAATATTAAAGTAAAAGAACTAGATTAAATAGCGCCTTAGTTGTGCCTCCCATGGCAACAACTTTGAATTACATTTCCCGTCCTCTAAATTTGAAATCAATAATTCACTTTGGTTTAGATTTAGAGGATTGTTTTTTAATAGCTGTGTCTCATTACTGAAATTTAAAAGAATAATGTAACTACTTTGATCATCCCAGCGTTTGTAAATAAATAGACTATTGTCTTCTGGATACAGACATTCATAATCTCCATAGACCATAACTGGGTTTGCTTTTCTAAAGCGAATCATGTTCTTATAAAAACTTAAGATGGAATTAGGATCATGGGATTGCGCTTCAACATTAATCAATGTATGGTTAGGATTTACTTTGAGCCAAGGATTACCCGATGAAAATCCAGCATTTTTGGAATTATCCCATTGCACAGGAGTTCTAGCATTATCTCTACTTTGTCTATGTACTAATTTTAAATAGGCAGTCATATTTTCTCCTCGAGCTTTGGCTTCATTCCAACTGCCAAGTGTTTCAACATCGTTATAATCTTCAATTGAAGGATATGCAACATTAGTCATACCAATTTCATCACCTTGATAAATGTATGTTGTACCTCTCATGGTCAATAAGAGCATGGCAAGCAGTTTTGCAGATTCCTGATGATAATCTTTATCATTTCCAAATCGCGAAACCATTCGCGAAAAATCGTGATTACCTAAAAAAATACTTCCCCAGCCTCTGCCTTTTAGTTTTTCATCCCAATCTGTAAAAACCTGTTTAAACTTTGGCAATGCAACCTCTACAGGATCATACTTCCCACCAGGACCGTTGTCTATAAACATATGATCGAAATGGAAAATCATATTAAGTTCTTCTCTGCTTTCGTCAACATAATCTAAACCATTGCTAAGATCAATTCCAGGGCCTTCACCAACAGTCATAATATTATACTTAGAGAGGACCTTTTTATTTAGCTCATTAAGATATTCATGAATACGAGGACCGTTGGCATAATAATTTTTAATGGTTTTGCCATAATCGTCAGGAAAAGGACTGTCTGGGAAATCTAATTGCTTTGAGATTAAAGAAATGACATCCATTCTAAAGCCATCAACTCCTTTCTTGCACCAAAATTCAACAATGTCATGGATTTCTCGGCGAACCTTAGGGTTTTCCCAATTAAGATCTGGTTGCTTTTTGGTGAACAGGTGTAAGAAGTATTCGTTGGTTAATTCATCCTTTTTCCATGCTGATCCAGAAAAAAAAGACACCCAGTTATTTGGTGGATTATCATCTTCTGATGCTTTCCAGAAGTAATAGTCGCGGTATGGATTATCTTTAGATTTTCTAGATTCTTTAAACCATAAATGTTCGTCCGAACTGTGGTTAAGCACTAGGTCCATAACCAGTTTTAGTCCTCTGTCATGCATGCCTTTTAATAATGTATCAAAGGCTTCCGATCCGCCAAAATCCTCAGAAATAGCTCTATAATCTGAAATGTCATACCCATTATCATCATTGGGAGATTCGTAAACAGGACAAAGCCAAATAATATCTACACCAAGAGATTTAATGTAATCTAATTTTTCGACGATACCGTAAATATCACCAATACCATTTCCTGTGGTATCCTTATAAGATCGTGGATATATTTGATAAACAATACCTTCTTTCCACCAAGAGCGCTTCATAGATTAAAAACTATCAATTCAGATTAAAAAACAAAGTATGTTGCCAGAACTAAAACAGCTATGATTATACTTATTGTAATGGCATGTTTCCAAGGTGTGGTATCTATAATATCTGTTTCCTTAGGAATATATTCATCTACCTTAGGTCTCAGTTTACCAGCAACCAGCATAACGATAATATTAAACACAAAAAGAATACCCATAACGTGCAGATAATGTGGGTAAGCATTAGCTTTGATAACACTCAATTCCTTTATATTAGTTACACCATCAGCAATGGCTTGAGCTTCAGCAACTCCTCTAAAATGCGGTTCTAGCCCAATTAAACTAACTAAGTAAAGCAGTACACCAACAGTTAACACAAATTTTGCGCCAATAGCGGGTACCTTTTTAGTGTATACACCTATAAGAACAACCGCTAGAATTGGAACAGAAAGACTTCCTAAGGATTGTTGTATGTAACTAAACAAACCATCAGGAGCATTAGCAATAAATGGTGCAATAAGCATAGAAATAGCAGCCACAATTAGCCCAAAACGTTTACCTGCCTTTACTGTTTCTTTCTCCGTGGCTTCTTTATTGAAATATTGTTTGTAAAGATCAAACCCAAATAAAGTAGCACTACTGTTTAGAAGACTATTAAATGAGCTTAATACAGCACCAAATAGTACTGCGGCAAAGAATCCAATGAATGCTGTAGGTAGTACTTCTTTAACTAATGCTGGATAGGCTTGGTCTGCATTTTCGAGATTCCCATCAAAAATATGCCAAGCAATAATACCAGGTAACACAACAACAACTGGAATTACAAATTTGACAAACGCAGCCAATAACATTCCCTTTTGGCCTTCCTTTAAACTTTTAGCCGCAAATACACGTTGTAATATAGATTGATTAGTTCCCCAGTAATATATTTGGGCAAGCATCATTCCAGTAAAAAGTGTTCCAAATGGTATAGAAGAGTCAACTTCCCCTCGCATATCAAACTTATCAGGATTAGATTCCCAAAGAACGCTCAAACCCTCACCAATATTTCCGTCTCCAATCAATATTAATCCAAAAATTGGGATTAATAAACCTCCAATAAGTAAACCAATAGCATTAATTAAATCTGAAACTGCAACTGCTTTCAAGCCACCGAAAATAGCATATATGACACCTATAATTCCAATACTCCACACACAAATCCATATTACGGCATTCTGTGAAACCCCTAAAAGTTGAGGCAAATCAAACATGGTGCTAAATGCTAATGACCCTGAGTATAATATTGTTGGTAATAGCACTATAGCATAGGCTATTAAAAAGAGCAGTGATAAAAGGGCTTTGGTATTTTTATCAAAACGGGTTTCAATAAATTCAGGAATAGTTGTTATTCCAGACCCCAAGTATTTAGGTAGCAAAAACAGTGCGCCAAAAATTATAGCTATTGCAGCCAGCGTTTCCCATGCCATTACCATTAGACCTTCTTTAAAAGCAGATCCATTAAGACCAACAATTTGTTCGGCTGAAAGATTTGTAAGTAAAAGCGATCCTGCAATGGTTAAGGCACCAAGACTTCGGCCTGCTAAATAAAAACCATCCGCTGAGGTTTCATCTGTTTTTCTAGTGGCATACCAAGCAATAATTGCTACTAAAGCGGTAAAACCGATAAAGCTAATAATTGATAACATAAATTAGAAGTTAGTTAGTTTTACCAATATATGAAAATCCTATCAAGGGAAGCTTAATTTCTGATGATTGAATTGTATAATAGTGTTCGAAAACGTTTTCGAATAATTTGGCAATATGATTTAAATGTGTATAATCATAAATTAAAACTGGCATTGTACATTTATCTAAAGAAAATAGCTCAAAGTAAAACGTCCTATGCAAAATATAAAAAATGTAAATCACGAATTATTTAACGGTGTAATGCTAAATGCTTACCCAGATAGTATTGGCGATAACTTAGGGGATATAATAAAAATGCTCAGCTTACCAGAGTTTAAAAATGCATTTTCACTCTTTTATATTCTACCAACGTGTTTTAATAGTGATTTGGATAGAGGATTTTCAATCATAGACTATAATCTTAATGAAGATTTAGTATCTGAATCTGATTTAGTGGCCTTGGATGCGCTCAATATTAAATTAAAATTCGACATTGTTCTTAACCATTTGTCAGTTGCTTCACCTCAATTTAAAGATCTATTAGCAAAAGGGCAGAACTCTAAGTATAAAGATTTCTTTATTAATTGGAATACATTCTGGGATGGTCATGGATCAAAGAATGAGGAAGGTATTGTGATTCCAAAGAAATATTTTTTGGAAAAATTATTTATGAGAAAAGCAGGTCTTCCAATTCTCAATGTGAGATTTCCAGATGGTGAAGAACAACCCTATTGGAATACCTTTTATCAAGAAGTAGATTTAGAAAAAGGGAGTTATTTAGGTCAGATGGATGTTAATGCTAATTCTCCATTGGTTTGGGAATTCTATGAAGATACCCTATCCAAATTAAAATCCTATGGTTGTAAGATATTAAGGTTAGATGCGTTTGCATATTTACATAAAGAAATAGGGCAATCTAATTTTTTCAATGAACCTGGAACTTGGGATTATTTAGAAAGAATAAAAGCTATTGCGGACGAGAAAGGGCTTCAGTTGTTACCAGAAATTCATGCAGAATATGGTTCAGCACTTCATGAAAAGGTCGCAGATAGAGGATTTAAAATTTACGATTTCTTTTTACCTGGCTTAGTAATTCATACCCTTGAAAGTAAATCGAGTACTGCTTTGTTACAATGGGCTCAAGAGATTATTGCTAAAGATCATAAGGTGGTTAATATGTTAGGATGCCATGATGGTATACCAGTTTTAGATTTAAAAGGGAAAAATTTTAATGGTAATTATAATCCTGGATTGCTTTCAGACAAGGAGATAGAGCATGTCATGGATGTTGTATTACAACGTGGTGGCCGAGTAAAGAACCTTTATGGTCCAGATGGTAAAAAGATTTCTTACTATCAGGTAAATGCCACGTTTTATAGTGCCTTGGGCGAAAACGATCAGAAGTTTTTATTGGCAAGAGCCATTCAGTTATTTATGCCAGGTATTCCTCAGGTTTGGTATCTAGATATTTTTGCAGGCAAAAATGATTATAAGGCAGCAGATGCAGCAGGAAAGGCTGGCCATAAGGAAATAAACCGAACTAATTTATCATATAAAACTGTTGAGGATCGTCTTAAGAATCCTGTGGTATTAAAACAACTGGACCTTATAAAGGTCAGAAACACATCGTCAGCTTTTTATGGTAATTTAAAGTTTAATAATCATTCAGAATCGGAGATTGACATGGTTTGGATTAACGGAAAAGAATCTCTTCAGTTACAGGCCAACTTAAAAACTTTTGGTTTTACTATTACTCATGATATAGGTGGTGATATAAATACCTTAAGTTTTAACTAAAAAAAGCGCTTCTTATTTAAGAAGCGCTTTTGCTCAAATAACACTCAATGATTAAAGCTTGATTAATTTAGTTGTCATTGTTTGTTTACTATTATTTTCTGCCTTGACAATATACATACCCGTATTTAGGCTAGAAATATCGAAATTATCAGTTTGGCTAAACTCTCCTTTAAAAGACTTGACAAGCTTTCCAGAGAGGTCAAATATTTCTACATTAGAGACTATAGCGTTAATGTTAAAAGTTGTACGTGAAGGATTTGGATAAATAGTAAATCCATTCAAAGCTTCATCGTTAATACTTAAAACGTTCGAAGGTTGATTACCTAAGATTCTAAATTGACCTGCAGGAATTGAAATTGTACTGGTCGCATTTGAAACCGTTGTATTTCCTGTTGGATCCATTAGATCGTACCATGTTGTGGTTACACCAACTGGGAAATTTGTATTTACAGTTCGTGAGACAACGTCAAAATTTGCCAGAATAATAACATTCTTTAATGCTGTATCTGGAATAGAATTATTAAAAACATCAATTCTTGGAGTAAAATCACCTGATGTAATCGCGTAATCTCCTTCAAATACAGGCTCATCAGTTTTTAACTTATGAAGTTTAGACCAATCATTATAAATTTCACTTCTAATCGCATTACTTAACCAGTTATTTACCCATTGCGGTTGCGGTTTTGTGTCTAGCTTACAATCTCCATCTGTACCACCTGGTAAGTTTACAGTACCATTACTACAAGTGAAAATGGAATTTTCCATTCCTAAATCTCCAAAGTGCCAAATCATTTTTGGACCTGGAACCATTACCGATACTGCAGCTAAAGCAGACATTCTAGATAAAGCAACATTTAGATTTCGAACATTGTGAGATGAATTACTTGTATTACCAAATGCTAGATTTTTATACATTAAGCGTTCTTCGTCATGACTCTCAGGATACCCCATTAATCTTGGTGCATTAAATCCACGGCTAATATGACCCATACGATCAATATTTCTGTTTCCGCTTTGTCCCATGGTTAGCTCATTATACTGATCTGTCATTTTACCCCAAAGCATAATACCTTTTCCTTCATCAATTCTATGGTTTGCCCATTGTTGTTCTTCATTATCAGTTCCTAAGTGCTCAAAAATCACGTAGTGATCGTCATCTAATGACCAAGAGTAATCAGCATATTCTTTTAATACATCAACTCTATCTTGCTGATATGAATTTGTACACCCTTCGTCATTAGACGTACAATTTTGAGTAAATCCTTTAGTTAAATCCCAACGGAAACCATCGATTTTATACTCTTCAATCCATTGTCTAATGACGCGCTTAACATAATTTCGTACCCTTGGTGCTTGGTGGTTGTAATCATACCCAACATTATAACTATGTCTTGGAGCCGTATTAAAATATGGGTTTTGGGAGGTTGGGTCACCAAACCCATTTCCGTCTGCATCACTCATCCACATGCGTACCATTGGTGAACGCCCAAAAGCATGATTTAATACTAAATCTAAAATTACAGCAATGTCGTTTTGATGACATAAATCAATAAATTCTTTCAACTTATCCTTAGTTCCATAGAACTTATCTAATGCCATATGGTAGGATGTGTTGTAACCCCAGCTTTCATTACCCTCAAATTCCATAATCGGCATCAAATGAATAGCATTGATATTTAGATTTTTGAAATAGTCAATTTTATCGATTAAATCTTGGTAGTTTCTGTCAGTATCAAAATCTCTTACCAATACTTCATAGACAATTAGATCTTCTTTTTTAGGTTTAGTGAAGTTGTCTACTTGCCAATCATAAGGGGTCTGTCCGGTTTGAAGTACAGACACTTCCATTCCAGCTTTTTCTGGAAAATCAGGGAGATTTGGATAGGTTGCATCAATAATCCAAGGATCATCAAATGATGATAATATTAGCGTAGAGTATGGGTCAGCCACTTTAACTATCTTGGGTGAATTGGCAGGAGGTGTTTTGTCACCTACCCAATATTCATATGTTTCGATTTCCCCAGGTGTTAGACCTGTTAACTCTAACCAAAAGAGATTTCTAGAAAAATCTCTTTTCATTGCATAACTTAGATCAGGTTGGTAATTATTGAAGCTTCCGGCAACATAAACAAAGTCTTTTCCAGTTGCATAAAGTACTAAAATAACTGTATTATCATCGATGTAGTTAATACCTTCATCATAGTCTTGTGTCATAAATTCAACAATACTTCCTGGATCAACGATTACGCTAAACGTTTTCGTTATTATTGTTCCAGCTAATTCGGCAGTCAACTCATAAGTTGTATTATTGGTAATATTGGTATCTGTATAAGAATAGCTGCTTGTACTTGGATCCGTATCTATTATGGTACCATTTGCAGATAAGGAATAACTCGCATTTCCTCCAATATTAGTGGCATTAATATCAAAATTAGATCCAGAAGTTATAATAGTAGTATCCTCTGTTGGTGTTGAAAGACTAATTTGAAATGAGCCAACGTCAAAAAAGAAATCTGAACAACCACTAGCTTTATATTCCTGAGAGCCATCTTCATTTCTGAAAACCATACCCATTCTTACTATATTTGATGCTTGAGTAGGAGTTAGATTGTAGTGAGTTAATGGTGTAAGGGTTATAGACCAAATACCTCCACCTTGATTCGTCATTTCTCCAATACCATCATCTTGTCCCCAATTTCCTGTGACATAAGTCCAAGGGTTAGTAGAAGTGCCAACACCAGAATGGATATAGATTTTTGTTGGATTGCTAAAACCATTACAGTCTGTCGCACCGCTGTTGGTATCTAAAGTTATTGTAATACTCTCATCAACTTCAAATGGGTCTGGGGAAATAGTTACTTGCGCATTAGAGAAAATAAAAAAACCAATGGTTAATAATGTTAAGTAATACTTTTTCATATAAATATTTTTTAAAACAAAGGCATGCCAATACCAAAATTAAACATGCCTTTTTAATTAGTTATCTCATTAGGACTATGAGTCAATTTTAAAACTGTAATACTGAATATTCTCCGGTATTTGTGTTTAGCCAAACTCTTGCAGGTCCAGCAGCAGATGGAATGTTATCTCCATCTTGATCAATTGTGCCATCAGCACCAGTATCTCCATAGTTTAATCCCCAATCGTTATTAGCTCTGAATTTAATTTCACCATCCAATAAGGTCACAAGATCTCCATAGAATACACCTTCTTGAATTTCAGTTAAAGCAAAGTCGTCTCCAGCTCCTCCCCAATCATTAAATCCTGAACCTACAATTCCAAGTATACTGGCAGTGTTATCTACTGTAACGGTACCAGCATTTAAATCTATCGTGATTAAGTAATGTCCTGCAGTAACTGCAATATTATCTCCATCTTGATCTAAAGTACCATCTGCACCAGTATCTCCATAATTTAAGCCCCAGTCATTGTTGAAGCGTACTTTCATTTCACCATCCATTAAACGGATACCTTTTTTGAAAGTATCTGTTGTGTAGTCATAATAAAACTTACCGTCTGGCCCAGCTGATCCCCAATCGTTCCAAGCAGATCCAACAACACCCCAAGAGTAAGGCTCTAGAGTGTAAGTTAAGTTTGCTAAATCGACAGTAATTTTATAATCACCTGCAGTCACAGCAATATTATCTCCATCCTGTACTAAGTTACCTCCTGAGCCTCCCCAGTTTGTTCCCCAATCATTATTTAATCTGAATTTAATTTCACCGTCTACTAATGTTACATAAGATACGTAAACATCAGACATACCAGTTGTATAGAAAAACCCATCAGCATACGCCCCCCAGTTATTGTAACCAGACCCAACGATACCAACTTCTGCAATCATAGGTCCTACAGGTCCTGAATCTGTACTTTCTAATAATTCTACGTTTAGAATTAATACATCTGAAAAAGCTTCAGTGCCATTACCAGTATCCCCTGGGTACGCTCTTAACCTAACTGAGAAAGCCCCTGTATTAGGTGCTGGAGAATCGGGGTCATCATCCAATCCTGCTTCAGATGCAATGGACATCATTTGACCTATAGTCATTGCAATTTCATTAGCAATTGAAGTGTCTAGAACAGTTGCATCCGTAAAATCACCAGTTATTGAGCTTTGTAATTCATATGTAATATTTGTTGGTGAACCGAAATCTGCGTTGCCCCAAGTAAATCGTTCTCCTAAATTACTTGAAGTTGCATTTGACAATACGTAGTTACTCTGAACAGAATTTGTAAACACAAATCCGGCCGGGTCTTGAGTTGTGAACAGAAATTCATCTTCTGTTTCACAACTGTTTATGTTTATTAAGGCAAAGATGAAAAGGCCTAATATTGATATTTTTTTCATAATTATATTAAGTGTTAATTGCATTAGTATCCTGGGTTTTGTTCTAAGTTAGTGTTGATTCCTAAATCGGTAGCAGGAAGTGGCATCAAATCTCTAAACGAATCTGTTGTAGTTCCGGATTGAACTCCACCCTTCCATTGCCAAACACCGTTGTCAGAGAACTGGTCAAATCTAATTAAGTCGGTTCTTCTGTGTGCTTCCCAGTATAATTCTCTTGAACGTTCGTCAATGATAAAGTCTAATGTTAAATCTCCTTCTGAAATATTTCCACTAGTATCGCCGTATGCACGTTCTCTTAATTGGTTAATATATCCAGTTGCTGTATTCGTAGAACCACCACCACCTCTTAGAACGGCTTCGGCATACATGAGGTAAGCATCTGCAAGTCTAAACATTGGAAAATCTATGTCAGTATGATTTCCAGTAGCATCAGATCCAGGATTACCATTAACATCTACGTTTCTGTATTTTGCAACAGCATAACCGTCTGTGAAAGTCGCTACCGACAAAATGTCTTTATTTTGACCGTCAGTATATAATAATTCTCTACCATCAGCTGAATTTTCTTCATCAGGGAATTGCTCTACAAATGTAGGAGTTGTTCTTATTCCAAACCATCCACCATTAATTCCAAAATCTGATGGTTCCATTGATCCACCAACTGGCGCATGAGTTAAAAATGTCATGCCACCAAAGGCTTGTGTTCTTAGTCCATCAAAAGGTATTGTAAAAATAACTTCGTCTTGTGCACCATTAGAATCATTATCTGCTAAGAATGAATGGAAATAAGGGATATTTGGAATAGAATATCCAGCACCAATGATATTATTTGTATAGGTAATCACATCGGTATAGCGAGATGTACCTGTATAAATTTCAGCATTGAGATAGATTTTTGCTAATAGCATCCAAGCAGCCCCTCGGTCTGCACGACCATATTCATTTGCACGAGGTGCAGCCATATCGTCAAGAATTTCTAATAATTCTGACTCAACATATGTAAATAAATCTGCCCTCTGAATCTGAGGTGGTAAAAATGCACCAATTGGATCATTTTCTGTTACAAAAGGTGGATTTGCAAATAAATCCATAGCGTGCCAATAAGTCAAAGCACGCATAAAACGAGCCTCAGCTCTGAAGGTTTGAATCTCCGCTCTTAAGTCTGCACTTACACCACGACTGTCTAATTTACCCTCTGTTGTTTGACGTAAAAATTCATTGCACAGTGCTACTTGGTATAATAAGCGACTATACATGGTTCTTATGAACTCATTACCTGAGGTCCAAACTTGACCATGTAAATCTTGAATCGTTCCGTCATTCCAAGCAATTAGAGCTTCATCTGTTGTAAGTTCTTGCATTTTCCAATACAATCTTAAGTAATTGGAAAATCCTTCATCTAAGCCTTCTAAGTCCGGTGCTCCGGCAGGGCCCTCTTGGCCACTTAAAGAAATCCCAGCATAAATTTTCCCTAGGAACTCTTTATAAGCTTCTGGATCTTCAAACGCAGCATCAGCAGTAAGACGCTCGTCTTCTGGCTGCAAATCTAGACGGTCCTCACAAGATTGCACAATTAGTACAATAGCTAAGACCGTGAATAGATTTTTAAAAGTTCTTAACATCATAGCTTTGTTGTTTATATATTTAGTTTTCATTTTTTTTAAAATGTGAAGTTTAGCCCAAGAACAACATCTCTTGTTCTTGGATAGAAATTATTCTCAATTCCATTACCAATCTCTGGGTCTAAACCATCATATTCTGTAATTACAAATAAATTAGTAGCCGTTAGTGATGCTCTCAAATTCATTTTTGAGAATGGAATTGTATATCCTAGAGAGATATTATCTAATCTTACAAAATCTGCACGTTGGATGTATAAATCGGAGAATAATTCTTGATTGATAAATCCAGTATTTAAAATGCTCGCATGTGCATTAGCTTGATAGCCTGGCTGGTTTACAACGGCATTAGCATTTCCACGATCAGAAGCAACGTTATTGTAAACATAATTTCCAAAACTTCCTCTAAAGGTAAAATTTAAGTCAAAATTTCTGTATCTGAAATTATTTGTAAATCCGAAAAAGGCGTCTGGGGTTGCTTTTTTGTAAGCTTGTCGGTCAGCCTCAGTAATTTGGTTGTCGCCATTAACATCTACATAAGCACCAGCAATTGGATTACCATTATCATCATAAACTTGCCTAAAGACGAAGAATGTAGTTGGATCGTAACCAGGTCTTAAGATTTGAATATTATTTCCAACACCACCAGAAATTCCTCCTGTTGGTAAAGTGAAATCAGGGTCATCACTTAAACTCAACTTGGTAATCTCAACATCTTGAAATGTAAGGTTAAAGTTTGTATCCCAACCAAAATTTTCTTTTTTAGCAATAACACCATTTAAGCTAAACTCTAAACCTCTACTGGTAGCTTCACCAACATTAGTAATTAAGAGGTCGGTTAAGTTTGCTCCAGCAGGAACAGGAACTCTAGATAGCAAATCTTCAGTTTCTCTGTAATAAGCATCTAACGTACCTGTGAGTCTGTTATTGAAGAAACCAAAATCAATTGCAACATTATATTGTGTTGTTTCTTCCCATTTCAATTCTTCATCGAATCCTTCAGGTCTTAATGTTTGGAAAAAAATAGGATCGCCATTTGGTAAGGTTCCAAACTGAACATTAGCAGCGTTATTTCTTGAAGGTGTATAGATACCTAAATAGCCATAATTTCTACCAATTTCTTGTTGACCAGTAACACCCCAACCAGCTCTTAATTTAAGATTAGAAAAGAATGAGTTTTCCATAAAGTTTTCATTCATTAGTTTCCAACCTACTGATACTCCTGGGAAAGATCCCCAGCGATTATCTTCACTAAATCTTGAAGAACCATCCCGTCTAAAACTTGCAGAAATTAAATACTTATCTGCAATATCAAAGCTAGCTCTGGCAAAATAAGATTCTAAAGCATTTCTGTTAATATCTGTGTCAGTCAGTGTTGTAGCAGCTACTCTATCTACAAAGCTCTTAATATAAAACTCCTGGAAGGCATGACCAGCAGTGATATCAACCAAAGTATTTATTGACTCAACATTCTTCTTGTAGTTGAAATAAAAATCTAAAGATGTATTTCTGTTTAAACCACTAGATACCTCATTTAAAGCAACTGCATTTGAATCATTAGGATTGGCTCCTTCAAATTTGTAACCATCATTCTCTGCATAATCAATACCTGCATTTAAGTTAAAACGCAGATCTTTTAAGAACCAAAACTTATAATCAATGTTAAAATTAGAAATAATTCGCTTTATAGATTGTCTATTATTATAGTTGTTGTCATCCAATAACCATAACGGGTTCGCAGGAGCTAGATTTGCACCATTACCGTATTGAGTGTAGTTGCCATTCTCATCGAAGACAGCTTGCGTTGGGTCAAATGCTACAGCAGCACCAATAGAACCTTCATTTGCATAATCAAACTCGTCTTTGATAGCTTTAGCTACTAATGTTAATTTTAAATCGTTATCTAGAAAACGATGAACAAAGGAGGTGTTAATACCTGTTCTTTCGTACAAATCGTTTAATGGCCCTTCTTGGGATGCATGGTTAAAATTAACTCTAAAGTTAAAACGTTCGTAACCTTTAGATACCGTTAGATTATGGATCGCACCAGTACCTGTTGAATAGATTCGGTCTTGCCAATTGGTATTAGCCTCACCAAAACTGGTAATATCACCAGCATTATTTTCTACAATTTGTTGGTATTGTGTCGCATTAAGCACGTCTACTGTATTTGTTACTTTTCGCGTGGAAAATTGTACACCATACTCAATTTTTAAAGGCTGATTTGCACTTCCCTTTTTAGTAGTAATTAATATAACACCATTCGATGCTCTGGAACCATAAATGGCAGTTGCAGAAGCATCTTTTAATACAACAAAGTCTTCAATATCGGCTGGGTTAATGGCATTTAATGCATTTCTACTTCCTTGAGCACCCCCTCGTTGGTCTATTGGTAAGCCGTCAATTACAATAAGAGGATCATTTGTAGCACCAAAATTTGAACCTAATGATGCACCACCACGAATTCTAATTTCACCACCTTCACCAGCTGCACCTCCACCCGAGGTTATTCTCACACCAGCAGCTTTACCTGCAATTAGTTGTTGAGGTGCTACAATCGCTCCACGGTTAAAGTCTTCATCCCCAACTTTCTCAACTGCACCAGTGGCATCTTGTTTTGTTGTAGATCCATAACCAATAAGAACCACTTCATCGAGTTGCGCTGCATCCTCTTCTAAGGCTACATCAACAGATGATTGCCCCGTGTACATTATTTCTTGTGTTTTATAACCAACATAGGAAATAACGATAATTTCCCCTTGGTTAACGTCTATAGAATACTTACCATCAAAATCGGTGGATGTTCCCCTAGAAGTTCCCTTAACCAGAACGTTAACCCCTGGTAAAGGCATTGCGTTTACTTTATCGGTGACATTACCGTTGACGGTTGATTGTGCCATCAAACTTGTGGGTACTAGCATTAAACAGAACACTAAAGCACTTAAGAATGTTTTCATAAAATATTTTTAAGTTAATTACTTAGTTAGATTGGTTTATATTTTTACTTCTCGGGTTAAATCTATGTAAATTTCAGGTGTTTTTTTTGTTAAAACCTTTGCTGGTACTCACGAAAACGTTTTCGTGTTAAAAACTTTTTCTCATTGAGAATCACTTAAAAAAATTAATGAAAAATAATAATGATTGCAAAAAATGCCTGTTAAAATTAGAAATACTAGAATATGCAAATGTTAAATTAATGTATCTTCGTTTCGAAACTTAGTTAATCAATTCTCGTTTATGAAACGAAAAATCACCCTAAAACAAATAGCAAGAGAACTTGATGTTTCAATCTCAACAGTTTCGAAAGCCTTGAGAAATAGCGTAGAAATTAGCGATGATACGAAACAGAAAGTTCAAGCCTTTGCAAAACTATATAACTATAGACCTAATAATATTGCATTAAGTCTTAAGAACAGAAAAACAAATACCATAGGTATAATAATACCTGAAATTGTTCATCACTTCTTTTCTAAGGTTATAAGGGGAGTTGAACTTGTTGCTAATACCAGAGGTTATAATGTTATTGTAGGTCTATCTAATGAATCTTTTTCAAAGGAGGTTATAAATATGGAGATGCTAGCCAATGGCAGTATTGACGGATTTATTCTCTCTATATCAAAAGAAACCTTGCAACAGCAAGACTATCACCATTTCAATGAAACAATGAACCAGGGCATGCCTATTGTAATGTTTGATAGGGTTGTTTCTGATATAAATTGTGATAAGGTTATTGTTGATGATTTAGATGGATCAAAAAAAGCGGTCTCTAAACTTGTAGAAAATGGTTGTAAATCTATTGCGTTAATCACAACAAAAGATTATGTAAGCGTTGGTAAATTGAGAACTCAAGGTTACATGGACGCATTAAATGATCATAAATTAATACCAAAGTCTGAGTTAATTCTAAAAATTGATGATAGCTTGGATTATGAAGTACATCTTGATGCTCTGGAAAATGAAATTGAGCAGCTTTTCAAAGCAAATAAAAATATTGATGGTGTATTTGCAGTTAATGAGCTATACGCGTTATCAGCAATGAAAGTTGCGAGAAAGTTAGGTTTAGACATTCCAAATGATTTACAAGTTATTGGATTTACAGATGGTGTGTTGTCTAAGCATGCAACTCCTAGTTTAACAACCGTGAGTCAGCATGCTCAAAAAATGGGTGAACAAGCAGCAAATTTATTGATTGATAAATTAGAAAAAGGACTAAATGAAGATGAAGAAGAACACTTTAATACCATTGTCATCAATACAGAATTGATTGAACGAGCGTCAACCAAATAGTAATTACATCGTGTTATTTTAAAATCTTTTATATCTTTACCCCATAATTAAACTTATATTTTTACTTCTCACCGTAAGTTTTGAATTATTAAACATATCAGAATAGTAAAGTGACATCACTACGACTATTACGATTGATTTTGTACTGATTTTTTAATCATAATCGAACTTTTTATTGATTTTATTATCAATGATTTAAACCACTTTACTCTTGTGGTTATATGATTTCAAGATTTATACAATCTTATTGTAGCAGGGATGTCATTACAAATATCAATTAAATAGGATGAATAAAAAGGGATTCATATTCGATCTTGATGGTGTTATTGTAGATACTGCTAAATACCATTTTTTGGCATGGAAGAAATTAGCGAATGATTTAGGTATTGATTTTACCGAAGAAGAGAATGAACAATTAAAAGGAGTAAGTCGTGTAAAATCATTAGAGAAAATATTGGATTGGGGTAATAAGTCCATTTCTGATGAAAAATTTACCGCGTTAATGGCTAAAAAAAATGACGATTATTTAAGTCATATTGCTGAGATGGACGAAAGTGAAATTTTAATTGATGTTCCAAGAATACTAAATTTTCTAAGGGAACGTAATCAACCTGTTTCATTAGGTTCCGCAAGTAAAAATGCTCGAACTATTTTAGAAAGAGTAAATTTAATGGATTATTTTAATGCTATTGTTGACGGTAATGACGTTAGCAAGGCAAAACCAGATCCAGAGGTGTTCTTAATAGCTGCAGAATTATTAGGGGTTAAACCTGAAAATTGTTTAGTTTTCGAAGATTCCGTTGCAGGTGTAGAGGCCGCAAATATCGCTAATATGATTTCAATTGGTATTGGTGATAAATCAGTATTAGGACATGCCAATTATATATTTAAGGATTTCACTGAAATCTCAAATGAGTTTATTAACTCACTAATTACTAACTAAAGAATTGGGTTTTATATACACCCACAGATCAAAACATAATGAACTTAGATTATATCATACCGAATACTTGGTCGATCATTGAAAAAGGATTTAATCCAGACCATGTAAAAGCATCAGAGAGCTTATTTAGCATTGGAAATGGTGCGATGGGACAACGTGCTAACTTTGAAGAAAAGTACTCAGGTCCAACCTTTCAAGGAAGTTATATTGCTGGTGTCTATTATCCGGATAAGACAAAAGTCGGCTGGTGGAAAAATGGATATCCAGAATATTTTGCAAAAGTTCTGAATGCACCAAATTGGATTGGAATTAGGGTTATCGTTGATAATGAAGAGTTAGATCTACACAATTGTAACAAAGTTGAAGATTTTAGACGTGAGTTAAATATGAAGGAGGGCTGGCTTTCAAGAAGCTTTAAAGCAACACTTAATAATGGCATTCAAATTGAAGTTTTTACCAAACGATTTTTGAGTTTAGATATGGATGAATTGGGTGTTATAGACTTCTCTATTAAACCTTTAAACTCAGATGCAACTATTTCATTTAGGCCCTATATAGATAGTGGTATTACCAATGAAGATACCAATTGGGATGATAAGTTTTGGGATACAATGAATGTGAGCCATGAAAATAATCAAGCCTTCATACAAGCTAAAACTATGAAGACAGATTTTTATACCTGTACCTTCATGGAGTCACAGGTTTTTATTAATGGTAATTCTGTCATCATTGATCCTAAGATTAGTGCAGATTCTAATAGTGCTACCTTTAGCTACAGTTATGATGTAAAACAGAATGAAACCTATTCCATACATAAATTTGGAGGATATACTGTTGATAGAAATCATGATAAATATGAACTAGTCTCTGCGGCGAAGGCGGTATTAAAGAAGGCGAAGGAATCGGGCTGTGAAGCCTTGTTAAATGCACAGAAAGAAGCCTGGTCCAAAATATGGGATATGGCAGATATCACCATTAAGGGTGACGTAAAGGCACAACAAGGAATTCGTTTTAATATATTTCACCTCAATCAAACCTATCTTGGTACAGATGCACGATTAAACATTGGGCCAAAAGGATTTACTGGTGAGAAGTATGGAGGGAGTACGTATTGGGATACTGAAGCTTATTGTATTCCATTTTACATGGCAACTAAAGATCAAAGTGTTGCAAGAAACCTATTAACCTACAGATATAAACATTTAGATAAAGCAATTGAAAACGCTGAAAAGCTTGGCTTTTCAAATGGTGCTGCTTTATATCCTATGGTTACAATGAATGGTGAAGAATGTCATAACGAATGGGAAATTACCTTTGAAGAAATTCATAGAAATGGCGCTATTGCTTTTGCTATTTATAATTATTATCGTTATACAGGAGATTATAGCTACATCCCAGAAATGGGACTCGAAGTTCTTATAGGTATTGCTCGTTTTTGGCACCAGAGAGCGACATTCTCAAAACAAAAAAACAAGTTTGTTATTCTTGGTGTAACTGGACCTAATGAATATGAGAATAATGTAAATAATAACTGGTATACAAACTACATCGCAAAATGGTGTATCAATTATGCCATTGAAAATATTAATCGAGTAGCAACAGAATATGCTACAGATTACACACGAGTAATGCACAAAGCTAAGCTCTCTAAGTCTGAGGTTAATGAATGGAAATCTGTTGCAGATGATATGTTCTTGCCGTATTCTGAGGAACATAAAGTGTTTCTTCAACAAGATGGTTTCTTGGATAAGGAGTTAATTACAGTAGCAGACCTAGATAAGTCGCAACGCCCAATAAATCAGAAATGGTCTTGGGATAGAATCTTACGCTCTCCATATATCAAGCAAGCAGATACCTTGCAAGGATTTTACTTTTTTGAAGAGCATTTTGACGTTGAAGCTTTAGAAATACATTTCGATTTTTACGAACCATTTACGGTACATGAAAGTTCATTATCGCCATGTGTACATAGTATCCAAGCGGCAAAATTAGGACGTATGGATCAAGCTTATACCTTTTATTTAAGAACCTCTAGATTAGATTTAGATGATTATAATCATGAGGTACACGAAGGATTACACATTACATCCATGGCAGGGACTTGGATGAGTATCGTAGAAGGTTTTGGGGGAATGCGAGTTAGAGATAACCATTTAACATTCGAACCTAGGATTCCGAAGCAATGGGAAGCTTATTCTTTTAAAGTTAATTTCAGAAATCAAATCCTAAAGGTTAACGTTGGACAAGGACACACACATTTTGAACTGGAAGGAGATAATAACCTTGAAATAATAGTTAATGGTAAACCTATTTCAATTTCACCAAATGGTTTAGTGACTGTTTAGGTTTATAAAGGTTCCAAAACAAGAACAATAGAAACATTTAAAATATGAAAAGAATAGTGTTTATTTTCTCCATTCTGGTGTTGGTTTTTATGACATCTTGCAGCGAAAATGAACCAGATATAAATTCTAATAAACAGGCTGATGCTGCTATTGTTGAGGTCAATGCTATTGAGCGTATTGAGCCACCGAATTGGTGGGTTGGTTTTAAAAATGATAGCCTTCAGTTATTAGTTAAGCATCCTAATATTGGGGATTATTCTCCGAGTATTTCTTTTGAAGGAATCAATATTCGAAAGGTATCTAAAGGTGATAATAGTAATAATTATTTGTTTATTGATGTAATCGTCTCGGAGACTGCAACGGCAGGTAAGTTCAATATTAAGTTTACTCACGCATATGAAGAAGAACTTACAGTAACCTATGAATTAAAGGAGCGTTTGAAGCCAGCAGAAGATTACATGGGTTTTAATAGTAGTGATGCCATTTATCTGATAACTCCAGATCGCTTTGTTAACGGGAATGCTCAAAATGATACACCTTTAGGTATTGAAGGGCTACCGGATTTACAAGAAAAAACCATAAATCGAAGTGATGATTATGCAAGACATGGTGGTGATATAGAAGGTATTATAAAACATATCGATTATATCCACGATTTAGGGTTTACAGCTGTTTGGCCACAACCGTTGCTAACTAATGATATGCAACACGGATCTTATCATGGTTATGCGGTTACCGATTTATATCAAATAGATCCTCGTTTTGGAACCTTAGAAGATTATAAAACGTTATCTGCTAAATTAAACGACAAGGGAATGAAGCTTATTATGGACCAAGTGGCCAATCATTGTGGATTATACCATTGGTGGATGAAGGATTTACCATTTAAAAATTGGGTTAATCTCCAGGAAAATTATGAGGATAATTTAGTAAACTGGGGCAATGACTATACTATTAACTCAAATCATAGGCGTACGACTAATCAAGACATTTATGCTTCTGAAGCAGACCGTAAAGGCAACAATGAAGGATGGTTTGTTGCTACCATGCCAGATTTGAATCAGCGCAATCCTTTTATGGCAAAGTACATCATCCAGAATAGCATTTGGTGGATTGAAACTGCTAAGTTAGGTGGTATTAGACAAGACACCTATCCATATCCAGATAAAGCCTTTATGAGTAATTGGGCGGAAGCTATAATGACTGAATATCCAAACTTTAATATTGTCGGGGAAGAATGGAGTTATAATCCATTATTAATTGGTTATTGGCAAAAAGGGGCAAATAATAAGGACGGTTATGATTCGAATCTTAAATCTACAATGGATTTTGCCATGCAACGAAAAGTGGTTGAAGGCATTAAAGATATTGAGTCATGGGACAAAGGGTTGATTAAGATTTATGAAGGTCTAGCAAATGATTTCCATTATGCCAGTCCTAAAGATATTTTAGTCTTTCCAGATAATCATGACATGAGTCGTATTTTTACACAAATGGAAGGTAATATTGAGTATACTAAAATGGCGTTGGCTACCTATGCTATGATGCCAAGAACAGTGCAGATGTATTATGGTACGGAAATATTGATGAATGATTTTGAAAAGCCTGGTGACCATGGTTTAATACGAACTGATTTTCCTGGTGGGTGGAAAGGGGACGAAGTTAATGCATTTACAGGTCAAGGCTTAACTAATATGCAGACCGATATGCAGTCATTTATTAAAAAGTTATTTAACTTTAGAAAACAATGTAAAGCTATTCATGAAGGTAAAACAGTTCATTTTGCGCCAAATATGGGAACTTACTTTTTGTACAGAACTCTTGGTGACGAGACTGTTGTAATGATTCTCAATAAGAACGAAAAGCCTATGAGTATTGATCTTAACTATCATGCGGAAATGGGATTAAAGGGTAAAACCCTTAAAAATGTTATTACCAACGAGATGGTAAAATGGGATGAGGTTATGGATCTAAAGGCTAAAGGGGTGACTATTTTAACGACAAAATTTTAATTATGAAAAAGGCCGCTTTCATTTTGCTTCTATGCACGTTTACATGCGCCTGCAAAACTCATGCGCAGAAAAACTTAGATGAGTTAAAAGATGACATGGCTTTGAATTCGACTTATGAGTTGAAGACAATGACTACCGTGAATTTATCCAGTGGACGATTGATGCGACTTGACAGTATTAGTTCAGAATATATAACATCTAGACCTGTTGATGTTTGGTTGCCAGAAAGTTATTCGGAAAACAAAATCTACAGTGTTCTTTACATGCATGATGGACAAATGTTATTTGACAGTACTACTACTTGGAATAAACAAGAATGGAAAGTAGATGAATGGGCTAGCCAGCTTATGACTGAGAATACAACTGATGATTTTATAGTCGTGGCCATTCATAATATCCCGCAGATGCGATGGCAAGATTTATTTCCTCAAAAGGCCTTTAAGTTATTAGATGAGTCGGTTCAAGAACAATTGTTAAAGGAAGCAATCAATGCCAGTGTTGATTCTAAATTTAATGGTGACAATTATTTAAAGTTTATTGTGGAAGAGCTTAAACCAATAATAGATAAAGAATATGCTGTCTATGCTGATAGATCTCACACTTTCATAATGGGTTCTAGTATGGGCGGTCTAATGTCTATGTATGCTATTTCAGAATACCCAAATATTTTTGGTGGTGCAGCCTGTATTTCAACACATTGGGTCGGTGCAATGCCAAGAGCTAACAATCCATTTCCGGAGGCTATTTTTAGCTATATGGAGTCAAGCTTTCCCAAAGCTGGGAATCACAAGGTTTATTTTGATTATGGTGATAAAACTTTAGATCAACATTACCCGCAATATGCCCCAGAAGTTGATAGAATATTAGATTTGAAAGGCTATTCAAATAAGGACTCAAAAAACTTATTTTTCGAAGGAACAGATCATTCAGAGAATTCATGGAATCGCCGTCTGGATAGGCCACTTACATTCCTTTTAGGCAAGGGAGTAGATTAATAGCAGCTAATTTAGGCCTCGTAGGTAATTGTATTTACGAGGTCTTAAAAATTTTATAATGAATCATAGATTTTTATACATAATACTTGTATTTTTTTCAATTTCAATTTGTGCTCAAAATACAAGACGTATATATAAATCGCATAGTGAAGAAAATGGACTTTTTACGGTTGTAACTAGTGATGGTAAATATATGTTTCAGTTCTATGCGCCAGAAATAATAGAAACTAGCTTTATTCCAAATGGAGACAACTACAATAGTAAATCTCATGCAGTTGTCATGACCTCTGAAACTGTTGAAACTACTTATAAATATACGGGGAATACTATCACTTTTGGAAGTGCGGGAATATCAGTTATGATAACAACTGAGCCATTTCAGATTAGTTACTCTTACAATGGCAAGCCATTAATATCTGAGAGGCTTGGCTATTATAAAAGTAAGCATCAACCTATGGATTTGGTTAAAGATAATATTATTGCTGATGAAACTGAAAAGATAGAATTCAATCTTACTAAGGATGAAGCCTTATATGGTGGTGGAGCTAGAGCTTTAGGTATGAATCGTCGGGGGAATCGTTTACCATTATTCAATAGAGCGCATTATGGTTATGAAACACGCAGTGAGTTGATGAATTATACAATGCCCATTGTATTGTCATCAAATAAATACATGATTCATTTTGATAATGCACCAATTGGTTACTTAGATTTAGATAGTAAAAAAGACAACACGTTAACCTACGAAACAATTTCGGGCCGTAAAACGTATCAGGTTATTGCCGGGAATTCTTGGTATGATATTGTCGAGCATTATACCGATTTAACAGGTAAACAGCCAATGTTACCACGTTGGGCTTTTGGTAATTTTTCTAGTCGATTTGGATATCATTCTCAAAAAGAAACTATTGAGACCATCAATACGTTTAAAGAAGACAAAATTCCTGTTGATGCTATTATTCTAGATTTATACTGGTTTGGGAAAGATATCAAAGGCGCCATGGGCAATTTGGGGTTTTATAAAGATTCTTTTCCTAACCCTAAAGCAATGATTAAAGACCTAAGGTCTAAAAATATAGAGACTATTTTAATTACAGAACCATTTGTTTTAACAACCTCGGAGAGATGGAATGAAGCTGATTTTGCCCAGGTCCTTGCAAAAGATTCAGTAGGTAATTCTGCAACCTATGATTTCTACTTTGGTAATACAGGTCTTATTGACATTTATTCTAAGAAAGGTAATACTTGGTTTAAAAACATTTACAAAGGACTCTCTAGTATTGGAGTTACTGGTTTTTGGGGAGACTTAGGTGAGCCAGAAGTACATCCTGGTTGGGTGCAACACGCAAAAGGGTCAGCGGATGAGGTTCACAATATCTATGGGCATGATTGGGCAAAGTTAGTTTATGAAGCTAGTTTAGAAGCAAATCCAGATAAGCGTCCATTTATTTTAATGCGCGCTGGTTCTTCGGGTTCTCAACATTATGGTATAGTACCATGGTCCGGTGACGTGAGTCGAAGTTGGGGCGGATTACAATCACAACCGGAAATAGCTCTACAAATGGGAATGCAAGGTATTGGGTATATGCATTCTGATTTAGGTGGGTTTGCTGGTTCTAATTTAGACGATGAGCTTTATACGCGTTGGTTACAGTACGGTGTTTTTCAGCCCATTTTTAGACCTCATGCTCAAGAAGATGTGCCTAGTGAACCTGTTTATCGAAGTGAGGAGGCCAAGCGTTTAGCATCTTTTGCTATTCAAATGCGTTATAGAATGTTGCCTTATAACTACAATTTGATGTTTGAAAATTATAAAAAAGGGACTCCGTTAATGCGTCCTTTATTTTTTGAAGAACCTGATAATCCAGACTTGCTGGATTATACAGAAACTTACCTATGGGGCAACGATATTTTGGTGGCTCCCATTTTAGAATCAGAAAAGACCGAACAAGCGGTATATTTTCCAGCTACATCGCATTGGTTTAATATCGAAACTGACAAAATAATGGCAGGTGGTCAAACCAAATTAATAAAAACGCATCCAGCTTACATACCAACTTTTGTAAGAGCGGGCGCCTTTATACCTTTAGCAAAGCCAATGCAAACTACTGCAGACTATGATGACTCCAATTTTCAATTACAGTATTACCATCATAACGAAGTTCGTCAATCTCGTCGTGATTTTTATTTTGATGATGGCATTACAGAAGGTGCATATGCAAGTGGAAACTATCAAATTCTGACTTTTGATTCCGAAATTAAAGGGCAATCGCTAAACATTGAATTCAAAGCAGAAACTGGAAACAATTTTGAGGCCAATTTTAAAGCTATTGAGTTGACCATTCATAATATTTCAAAAGAACCAAAACGAATTAACATTTGTAAGAAAAGAGTTAAGGGTAAATACAATGAAACATATAAAACCTTGACAATACCAATAAATTGGAATACTCAAGAAGATAAGGAAGTTAGAATAGAACTCCATAAATAAAACAGTTTAAACCAATTAAATCTAACATGATATGAAGAATAAAATAATACCATTAGGCTCATTAGACAAAGTATTAGCCTTTACTGATGATCAAATACTAATTAGTCGAAATGAGCATGAGTCTATTGAAAGTTTGCAGGCAGATGCTAAAAGAAAAATTGTTCCTATGAGCAGCGTAAAGGAGTTATTTTATATAAATCCAAATGGGTATTTCTTCATTGAATATGATGTAAATGGTAAAACTAAACGAGAACCAGTGTTATTACAAGATACCACCACCATGGAATCGTTATTAGAATCTATTGCTGAGGTGAAAAATTTTTCAAAAGGTGAGCGCACTCAATCAGCCAAGAATGGAGTGATTATTAATGGAATTATTGCTCTTTTTGTAGCGTTTCTTTTTTGGACATTATATGGTATTGCAGTCGATGCACAAAATGGAGGTCATGCAGAAGCCTATGGAAGACGAAAAGGATTAAAGAAAATCTTGATTGATATTACTGAGGCAATTGGCCCTACAGGTGTATGGGTAATTGGCGCCTTATTAATGCTTTACTTCGTTTATAAAATTGTGAAAAGTGCTAAACCATCTAAAGGTGTTAGTTATAAATAAAATGTTTAGCCATATAGAATTATAATGAAATCACTAAAATATAGTGCTTGGATCACCATTATTTTATTTGTAGTTGCTTGTAGTAATGAAAAGAAAACTACTGAAGCCGAACTGAACACGGAAAATGAAATCGAATCACAGATGAAAAAGAAGCAAGTTGTTTATCAGGTTTTTACTCGTTTATTTGGAAACACAAATAGCACTAACAAATCTTGGGGAACGCTCGAAGATAATGGAGTAGGGAAATTTAATGATTTTACTGAGAGGGCCCTGACTGAAATTAAAGAATTAGGGGTAACACATATTTGGTATACCGGAGTTCCGCATCATGATGTAATTACAGATTATTCAAAATATGGCATTTCAAATGATGATCCTGACATTGTAAAGGGTAGAGCAGGTTCACCTTATGCTGTTAAAGACTATTATAATGTTAATCCTGATTTAGCTGTAAATGTAGATCAGAGACTCCAGGAGTTTGAAGCTTTAATTGAGCGGACTCATAAAGTAGGTTTAAAACTAATCATAGACATAGTTCCTAACCACGTAGCTCGAAATTATGAAGGTTTAACCAATCCTCATGGCGCAACAGATTTTGGTGCAGAAGATGATAGTTCCATTACTTATCACGTAGACAATAATTTCTATTATAATCCAGGCGAATCCTTTCAGGTTCCAGAATGGAAAAATGATTACCAGCCACTTGGTGGAAACCATCATCCTTTAGCTGATGGTAAATTTCGGGAAGTACCAGCAAAATGGACTGGTAATGGGTCAAGAAAATCGCAACCAGACATGTACGACTGGTATGAAACCGTAAAGGTAAATTATGGTATAGACCCTGATGGAAATAAAGATTTTGATGAATTGCCAAAAGGATTTGATAGTGAGGGCTATAAAACTCATTTTGAGTTTTGGAAAGATAAAAAGGTGCCGAGTTCTTGGGTGAAATTTAAAGACATTGCTTTGTATTGGACAGATAAAGGGGTTGATGGATTTAGATTTGATATGGCAGAAATGGTTCCAGTAGAATTTTGGAGTTATATGAATTCGCATATAAAGATGAATAATCCAAACGCTTTTCTACTAGCAGAGGTGTATCAGCCACATTTATATCGGGATTATATTAAAAAAGGTAAAATGGATTACTTGTACGATAAGGTTCAATTGTATGATACCTTAAAGCACGTTATGCAAGGTCATGGAAAGACCGATAATATTCCTCCCATTTTAGATGAGCTCAGTGATATAGAGCATCACATGCTTCATTTTTTAGAGAATCATGATGAACAGCGTATTGCAAGTCCGGACTTTGCAGGCAATGCACTTAAGGGTAAACCAGCGATGGTGGTTTCAGCGACATCAACAACAGCGCCTACTATGATTTATTTTGCTCAAGAATTTGGGGAACCTGGAGCCGAAGATTTAGGGTTTGGTGACCCTTCAAGAACATCAATTTTTGATTATGGTTCTGTTCCAAGTTTGGTACGTTGGGTTAATGACAAAAAGTTTGATGGTGGTCAGTCCACTGAAGATGAAATTAGCCTTAGAGATTTTTATAAGCGTCTACTCAATTTTACACTGGAAAGTGAAGCTTTAATGGGAAACTATCAGGATATCCATTTGTATAATCAGCAGCACACAGAATGGTATAATGATAAGGTGTTGTCATTTGTAAGATGGAGTGACAGTGAGCAACTCATTATTGTTTCAAACTTTAATGCCGATAATGCATATGGGTTTGAACTTCAGCTGCCAGAAGATTTAGTAGAAAAATTGAAGCTCCAAGACGGAGACTATGTGCTTGAGGATCAGCTTTATAATAATTATACTTCTAATTTAAAAGTACTTAAGGGAGAAGCCCAAGTCAGGATTGATATAAAACCATTAGAATCATTTATTTTGAAAATAAAGTAATAGTATGAAAAAAATAATAGCATTATTGATGTTAACCCTTACTCTAAGTTGTAATCAAGGGAATTCTGAAGAAGAATTAGCAGAAGTAATTGAGCCACCAAAACAACATTTTGATTGGGAAGGTGCTAATCTTTATTTCCTTTTAACTGACCGTTTTAATAATGGAGATCCTTCTAATGATATCAATTTTGATAGAACTAGAGAGACAGGAAAGTTAAGAGGTTTTGAAGGTGGAGATATTAAAGGAATTACCCAAAAAATCAAAGAGGGCTACTTTTCAGATTTAGGAATCAACGCCATTTGGATGACGCCAATCGTAGAACAAATACATGGGGGAACAGACGAGGGAACAGGATTTACTTATGGATTTCATGGCTACTGGACCAAAGATTGGACCAAAATTGACCCTAACTTTGGGACAAAAGAAGACCTTCACGAATTGGTAAATGAAGCGCATGCAAGAGGAATTAGAGTGGTCTTGGATGCGGTTATTAATCATACTGGTCCTGTAACAGAAAAGGATCCTGTTTGGCCAGAAAGTTGGGTAAGGACTAGTCCAAAATGTGCTTTTGATACTTATGAGCATACGGTAACTTGTACTTTGGTAGAGAATTTACCAGATATTTTAACAGAAAGTAACGAGGCAGTGGAATTACCGCCACAACTCGTTCAAAAATGGAAAGCAGAAGGGCGCTACGAGCGCGAGGTCAAAGAACTAGACGCCTTTTTTGAACGTACAGGACATCCAAGAGCTCCGCGTTTTTATATCATGAAGTGGCTTACAGATTATATAAAAGAATTTGGTGTAGATGGTTACAGAGTTGACACTGTAAAACACACTGAAGAGTTTGTTTGGCAAGAATTTAAAGAGGAGTGTGATACCGCTTTTAACTTATTCAAAAGCAATAATCCAGATAAAGTTTTAGATGATAACGCGTTTTATCTGGTTGGTGAGGTTTATAATTACAATATTAGTAGTGGTCAGTATTATGAGTTTGGTGATAGAAAAGTCAATTACTTTAATCCACCAAGCTTTCATAGTCTAATCAATTTTGAATTCAAGTGGAATGCGCAACAGGTCACTTTTGAGGAACACTTTAAAAGGTATTCAGATACTTTAAGTACCGCACTGCAAGGGTTTGGTACATTAAATTATTTGAGTTCTCATGACGATGGTAGCCCTTTCGATCCTAATCGTGAAAAAAGTTATGAATCCGCTAACCGACTTTTATTATCTCCTGGAACATCTCAGGTATATTATGGCGACGAATCGGCAAGACCTTTAGTAATTGAAGGTACACAAGGTGATGCAACCTTACGTTCTTTCATGAATTGGGATGCTATTGCTAACGATGACAATACCAAGAACGTTTTAACGCATTGGCAAAGGTTAGGGACATTCAGAGCAAAACATCCTGCTATAGGAGCTGGAGTGCATCAAATGATTACGCAATCACCTTACACATTTTATAGATCCTATCAAAAAGGAGAATATAAAGATTTAGTCGTTGTCGGTTTGGAATTGAACAAAGGCGACAAAGTTCTTGACGTTTCAAAAGTTTTTGAAGATGGTGATGTACTGCGAGATGCGTATTCAAATCAAGAGATTATCGTGTCAGAAGGAAAGGTTAATGTAAATTCTGAATTTGATATTGTTCTTCTTGAAAAGCAATAGTTAATTTTTGATATTCTTTCTAAAGAATTGTAACAAACTAGATGTAAGGTAGTCTTACCCTAAACGACTTTTTTAAATATTTGTAACTTTGCTTTTAACAGATTATCAAACATTGAACATTAACGAAAATTTAGATTCACCATTAGTTATTAAAGTTAGCTTTAATAAAATGCTTAATCAATATGAAAATTTGATTAAAGCAGATAACGGTTTTATTGCTGCAAATGCACGTCGTGTTTTAGAAATAGCAGAAAAGAATCCAATATTGAGAGAGGGATTTACCGATTTAACCTTGCTTAAAACCTATGAAAAAGAAATTGAAGGTATTCTACAAGATTCATTTAGCCCAATTTTAACCAATAATGAGATTAAGACGGCATATGTGCCCTTTTTGGATTTAGTGTTCAATACCTCAGATCGTTTTAAATCTATTTTAAAAAATGCAGGCGATGATTTTGAATTGCAAGTCAAAAATATGCCTACGGATGAAAAGTATATCATTGCTTGTACATTAATCCTAAATTTCTGTTACGGTTATAATCTTAATTTTAAACGTCCATTTTTTTACGAAATACCTGATTCTGATGGTATTATGCGTTATTATAAAATTCTTTATAATGCAGATTTTACGGAAATAATTCCAAGAAAGAATGCGCCTAAAATTACAGAAGCTGATTACGAAGAATTACTAGATAATTTTGAGAATATAGACCTCTGGAAAGAGAAGTTTCCACCTAATTCATATGACTTTAAAGGATTTGTAATATCAAATATTTTTGATGTTACGGACGACCAGTCTATTTCTAATATCAAGTCTTCATTAATTGGTGAAGATCAACGTAAGGATGCAAATTTCATAGAAGGTTTTTATGATATTTTCCGTTCCCTATTTGGGTTTAAAAACTTAGAAGTAGGATTTTCTATTTATAATGAAGAAGAAGGGGCATTTGAGCGCGTCTACGGCGTAGGTATGAATAGTTTTTTACTCAATGATAAGGAGAGTATGACTTGTGGTGATGCCTTATGCGAGTGGTCTTATAATAGGTTATTAGAAGAGAATAAATATTTTTCAGTATCTGATGTAGATCGCATCTTTGAAAAGTATGACGGTAAAGTTCCTCCCCATGTAAAAGTACTTCACGATCAAGGGTTTAAAAGTGCAATATTCGCCCCGATTGCGAAGGATCAAGGATTAATGGGAGTGATTGAAATTGTGTCAACAGAGGCTAAGGTACTCAATAGTATAAATGCTAACAAATTAGTTGATGTAATGCCTTTTATTATTTCTGCTGTAGAACGTTCTAAAAATGAAGAAGAAAACTTAATAGAGGCAATTATCCAAAAAGAGTGTACCTCTATTCATTCCAGCGTGCATTGGAGATTTGAGCAAGAGGCAAGAAATTATATTAAAGCTGAATGGAATGGTCAAGAGCCTAATTTCAATAAAATAGCTTTTGAGAATATTTATCCTTTATATGGTCAAATAGATATTAAAGGATCCTCAGAGGCCAGAAATTGGGCTACACAGCAAGACTTAACCATGCAATTAAGTGCTATCAAAACAATTTTGCAAATGGCATCTGTTGATGAAGCCTTGCCAATTTTTGAGCAATATGTTTTTCAAATCAATGCATTTCTGGCGAATCTTGAATCTAATTTCCAAGTCGATAGTGAGCAACAGATATCAGGATTTATTAAAGAAGAATTAGAACCAGTTCTAAAGCATTTGTATGCTAATGAAAAATTAAAATCCGGTATCGATGATTATTTTAATGGTATTGATGATCTTGTAGATGTGTTGTATTACCATAGAAAACAATACGATAATACTATTGCTTCAATAAATAAGGAAATGGCTTCCTTGCTAGATCAAAAACAAGTAGAAGCTCAATTGATGTATCCGCATTATTTTGAGCGTTTTAAAACTGATGGTGTTGAGCACAATATGTATATTGGCGAATCCTTGACTAAGGAAGACAGTTTTAATCCAATTTACCTTTATAATTTAAGATTGTGGCAGCTGCAAGTTATGGTAGAGATGGAAAATGCTTACTACCAAATGCAATCTGATTTTCCTGTTGCGTTAGATGTTGCTTCGATGATTTTAGTTTTTAATCAACCTTTGACGATTAGCTTTAGAATGGATGAAAAACAGTTTGATGTTGATGGGACGTATAATGCCCGATATGAAATTGTGAAAAAGCGAGTTGATAAGGCTTATATAAAAGGTACTACAGAAAGAGTTACTGAAAAAGGAAAGATTAGCATCGTTTATTCTCAAAAGGAGGACGAATTAGAGTATTTACGATATGTAAGATTCTTACAATCAAAAAAGTATCTGGATGATGATGTCGAAATTGTGGAATTACAGGACTTACAAGCAGTTACTGGCTTAAAGGCTATTAGAGTAAGCGTGCTCTATCATAAAGATAAAAACGACAAAGCTTTTTATACCTATGATGATTTAATGAAAGAAATTAAGTCATAAGGTGTTATTAGCGTCTTGGTACTTTTAATTATGCAGAGAAGTAAAAAGAAATACCAAAAGCTAATACACTTATTACTATACCTACCATAAATACTGTATAAGTTAGCCTAAGTAGACCATACTTTCTGTTTAATACTAAGCCTAAGAAATAAAGATCCTTAGTGAGTGAGCCGTATAAATAGTCTTTGTCTTTCATCATTTCATTCATGGCCCATTCGAATTCATCAAGTTTCATTTGATGAAAATTACCAAAAAAGAGCAGGTTTACTTTTTTGTTTGCAACATCTTCTTTAGTGAATTTTCCCATAGTTACGTTTGGTCTTGTCGCTAATACTGATAATACAATTGAAGCTACTGTAAATACTAGGAATATTAAAGTTGGATAAATTAAATAAGTATTCGATGGGTTGTCTAATTTGGGTAGTAAGTTGGATAAAGCAACAGAAATAATTATAGCATTTACCGATAATAAAATATTGGCTTTAGTGTCTGCAATATCACTAAGAGTCATGTGATTTCTTAGAGCTACTCGGAACATGGTCTCTATACCGCGATCAGGTAGGTCTAATTTTTCTTTTTTAAATTTTAATTCGGCTTTCTTCTGTTTTAATTTCTCAGTATTTGCTTTAATTTTATTTTGACTTTGTATAAGGTTGGCTAAGTTTTTCCTTTTCCGTTTTTGCCATTTTCTATTAGCTATATCGGAATGGAAGCTGTGATTGGTTAAAAACTCAATATTCTCTTCTAACCACTCCGTCTTTGAAACTTTTTTACCCTTGGTAAGCTCCCATTCTTTTCTTAGTAAGGCAGCATAGTCTTCGTAATTTTTGCTTGAGATATGAGCGCAGTCAGCATCACGTATTAGACATTCTAAGGTGTTCTTGGGTTCATAGCTCATTTCAGTCGCCAATATAATCTTAGAGATATTGGAAATCTTTTCATCAGAAACTTTACGGGATTTTAAAAACTCAGATGCAATTATTTCGCTTTGTTTTTCATGACCTTCTATTGTCTCAGTAAAACCAATGTCATGAAACCATGCACCTATCAATAGTAGCTCTGCATCTGCTTCGGTTAAATCACTTTCTTCAATGAGTTCTTTGGCTTTAGATACAACTCGTTGTGTATGGGCTAAGTTATGATACACAAAAGAGGTGTCTAGGTGGTCGTTTAAATACGACGTGACATATTGTTCTATGTCTTCTAAGAGGTTTTCCATATTCTATTAATCTTGACTAAATTAAGAATTATTTACAAGCTATTTATGTTAGTAATGTGCTAACTTAGCTAAATAACTTGATTTTTATGCAAGTCTAAACTTTTGTTTGGACGTAAATTGGTCTTATTAATTACTTAAATTAACCAAATTAAAATTAAATGCGACTAAACATCAGCGATACATTTAGCTGTGAATTGCCTGCTGATTCAAGTACAGAAAATACGAGACGTAAAGTTTTTGAGGCAACCCATTCTTTTGTAGAACCTAAGGTGCCATCGAATCCAAAAATAATCCACGTTTCTACCGATATGGCAAAGGCAATTGGATTAGATGAAGATGATTTAAGCTCAAATGCTTTTTTAGATGTATTTTCTGGTTCAAAACTTCAACCCAAAACCAGACCTTTTGCAATGGCATACGCAGGTCATCAATTTGGAAATTGGGCTGGTCAATTAGGTGATGGTAGGGCTATTAATCTATTTGAAGTAGAGCATAATCATAAGCGTTGGGCTGTGCAATTGAAAGGAGCTGGTGAAACACCTTATTCAAGGCAAGGAGATGGTTTAGCCGTTTTACGGTCTTCAATTAGAGAATATCTTTGCAGCGAGGCCATGTATTATTTAGGTGTTCCAACTACAAGAGCATTGAGCTTAATGTTATCTGGGGATGAGGTTTTAAGAGATATGCTTTACAATGGTAATGCTAACTATGAGAAAGGTGCTATTGTTTGTCGTGTCGCACCAACATTTGTTCGTTTTGGTAATTTTGAGTTGTTTGCAGCAAGGAAGGATTATAAAAACCTAAAAAGACTTGTTGACTATTCTATAAAGTATTTTTATCCTCAATTAGGTGAACCTTCTAAGCAATCCTATATCCAATTCTTTAGGTCAGTAAGTGAGAATACACTAAGAATGATTATCCATTGGCAACGCGTTGGTTTTGTTCATGGTGTTATGAATACCGATAATATGTCTATTCTAGGTTTGACTATAGATTATGGTCCTTACGGTTGGCTAGAAGGGTATGACTTCGGGTGGACACCAAATACAACCGACCAACACAATAAACGCTATCGTTATGGTAACCAACCAAATATTGGGTTATGGAATTTATTGCAACTCGCTAATGCCCTTTATCCATTGGTAGAAGAGGCTGAGCCATTCGAGTCTATTCTCAATGACTACCAGCTTAATTTTGAGCAACAGCATTTGGAGATGATGCGCTCTAAACTAGGATTAGTCAATCAAAATCAAAATGATCAAGCCTTGATTGAATCATTAGAGCATTGCTTAACAAGGGCTGAAACAGACATGACTATTTTCTTTAGGGTGTTGTCAAATTTCAAAAAGGGAAATGCATTATCAGGAATTGAAATTTTAAGAGAAGCACTTTATAACCCCGATGACTTAAACGAAGAGATTCTTGACCTATGGGAAGAATGGTATAAGAGTTACGACGAAAGACTACAATTAGAGCCATTAGACGACGTTCAGCGCAAGGTAAAGATGGACTCAGTTAATCCAAAGTATGTTTTGCGAAACTTTATGGCACAATTAGTCATTGATGATGCTAATAAAGGGGACTACAATCTGTTAGGTGAATTATTCTCCTTACTCAAAGCACCTTATGATGAGCAACCCAACATGGAAAAATGGTTTGTAAAACGACCAGAATGGGCGAGACATAAAGTTGGATGCTCCATGTTGTCCTGTAGTTCGTAAACTAATTAAAGCTCATGAATCTATTAAAAATTATGAGAATACTTGACTCAAAATAGAGAATTGTAAAGGATTAATTCTAAATACGTATTTATAACTACCTGTAAATCAAATGATTTTTAAAACATTATTAATTTAACTTCGAAAGCATAAATGTTATTTGTAACTTCGCAATAGCTTCAAATCTCTTACTGTAACCTTGAGTTAAAAGTAAATTTAAAATCACACAATGCCTAAGCCAATCAAAGTCATTAGTTCCTTATCATTAGTCTTGTTATTAAGCGCTTGTGCAACTTATAAGCCACAATACGGAAAGTCCGAAAATCAAATCGAGCCGACAACTAAGGCTGTAGAGCACACATTTTATTTAATTGGTGATGCAGGAAATTCTCAATTAAATAAAAAAGATAAAGCCCTTCAGGCCTTCGAAGAGGAGTTAGAAAAAGCCTCAGCGAATAGTACAGCGATATTCTTAGGAGACAATATTTATGAAAAAGGACTGCCTGAAAAAGGAGATGAGAACTATGATTTGGCTTCTTATCGCTTGAGAGTTCAAACGGAAGCAACAAAAAATTTTAAAGGACAAGCTCTTTTTATTCCAGGGAATCACGATTGGTATCACGGCTTAGATGGGCTTAAACGACAAGAAAAGTTTGTTGAAAAAAAATTAGGTAAGAATACATTTTTACCCGAGAATGGTTGCCCAATTGAAAAAGTGCATGTTTCAGATGATATCGAACTCATCATTATAGATTCCCAATGGTATATTACAAATTGGAATAATCACCCAAAAATTAATGATGATTGTGAATTTAAGACTCGAAATGATTTTCTCGATGAGTTTAGTAGCTTAATTAAAAAAGCAAGAGGAAAAACAACTATAGTAGCATTACATCATCCGTTATATACAAATGGTTCTCATGGAGGACAGTATTCTTTTGGTAGCCATATGAAGCCTCTTCCTGTGTTAGGAACATTAAAGAATGTTATTCGTAAAACTAGTGGAGTGGCTAATGTAGATCTACAAAACGCTCGATATAATGAGATGAAACGTCAATTGGTGGCCTTAGCTCAGGTTAATAGAAAGGTGGTTTTTGTATCAGGTCATGATCATAATTTGCAGTATATAGTAAAAGATAATTTACATCAAATTGTTAGTGGCTCTGGATCTAAGGTTTCAGCGGTTAGAAATATGAATGCCAATTTTGGTTATGGTACTCGTGGCTATGCTATTTTAAAACTTTATAAAGACGGTTCGTCTCACGTTCAGTTTTATTCAACAGATGACGAAAAACTAGTTTATGAAGGTCAAGTTTTACCTCCGAATGTAAAACCGGAGCCAGCTAATTATCCGTCTGAATTTCCTGAAACTGTAGCTGCTTCAATTTACACTGATGATGAGGTTAAAGCGACAGGGACAAGGAGGTTTTTTTGGGGTAAACGTTACCGAAAGTACTATGGTACTAAAGTTAATGCTCCAACTGTGAATTTAGATACATTATTTGGTGGTTTGAAACCTGTGCGTAAAGGAGGTGGAAACCAGTCTAAGTCTTTACGTTTAGAAGATAAAAACGGAGCTCAATATGTAATGCGAGCACTTCGCAAACAGGCATTGCAGTATTTACAAGCTGTTTTATTTAAAGATCAATATATAGAAGGGCAGTTCGATGATACAGCTACAGAAGATTTACTCTTAGATGTGTTTACAGGTTCTCATCCTTATGCACCTTTTGTTGTTGGTGATTTATCAGATGCAGTTGATGTTTACCATACGAATCCTACACTGTACTATGTGCCCAAGCAAAATGCATTAGGTGCCTATAATGCAGACTTTGGTAATGAGCTTTATATGATTGAAGAGCATACTTCAGAAGGACATAGTGACCTAGCCAGTTTTGGATTTCAAGATAAGTTGTTAAGTACCATTGATATGATGGAGAAATTGCATAAAGACGAGGATGTCGTAATTGATGAAGGATCCTATATTAGAGCAAGGTTATTTGATATGCTTATAGGTGATTGGGATAGACATCAGGATCAGTGGAGATGGATTCAATTCAAAGAAGATGGAAAAAAAGTATTTCGACCAATGCCACGTGATCGTGACCAAGCCTTTTCAATAATGAGCGACGGATTATTACTTGATTTAGCAGTAAAATTGCTACCTGCCGCGAAATTATTGAGAAATTATTCTGATGACTTAAAAGATGTGAAAGGGGTTAATTTTGAACCTTATCCATTGGATAAAGAGCTTATTGTGCAATCCGATAAAAAGGTTTGGAATGCTCAGGTGAAAATGATTCAAGACGGGTTAACGGATGAGGTAATCGAGACTGCATTTTTAAATATGCCAATAGAAGTAAGAGATGAAACAGTAGAGGAAATTAAAAGGAAGTTAAAGGCACGTAGAGCTAATCTTCAAAAGATTGCTGATCGCTATTACGATTTACTGAATAATGTTGCGGTCATCAAAGGAACCAATAAAGACGATTGGTTCGATATTGAACGTCTACCAAAAGGGAAAACAAAAATTACAGTATATCGCATTAAAAAAGGTGAGAAAAAAGATAAGTTTATTGAGCGAATATATAATCATAATGAAACTAAGGAAATTTGGATCTATGGTTTAGGTGATGATGATGTTTTTTATGTTTATGGTAGTAATAGTGATAAGGAAATTAAAGTACGCTTAGTTGGTGGGCAGAATAAGGATACTTACAATATTGAAAACGGAAAGCGTATTACTTATTATGATTACAAATCAAAATCTAGTATTGTCAAGACAAATAAAGGGCACAAAAAGTTTACGGATAATTATGATACTAATGCTTATGATTATCGTAAATTAAAAAATAATACTACTCAGGTTTTACCTTCTTTTGGTGCAAATCCCGATGATGGTTTCAGAGTTGGGGCAAATGCCACATATACTGCTTATGGGTTTGAGCGTAATCCATTTACCTCACAACACAGACTTTCTGCGGTCTACTATTTTGCTACAAATGGTTTTGATTTTAATTATAAAGGAGAATTTGCAAATATATTTCCAAATGTAAATTTTGGCTTGGAAGCCCAGTTTAATAGTCCAAACTTCGCAGTTAATTTTTTCGGTTTTGGAAATGAAACCCCAAACCCTGAAGCGGATGAAAATGACGGATTGGATGTGAATATGGATTTTAATCGTGTAAAAATTAGAACCTTAAGTTTTATGCCATCATTGATTTGGCGAGGGGAAACGGGAGGAAGTTTGAAGTTTGGGATAAGCTATGAGAGTAATGAAGTAGAGCGTACCTCAGGAAGGTTTATAGAGAGTATTTCTGCTGATGATGCTGTTTTTGATAATCAAAATTTCTATGGTATTGACGCTGTATACAGCTATGTGAATAAAGATGATAATGCTTTTCCTACATTGGGGTTTCAAACGCTATTAAATACGGGTTATAAAAATAATACTACTACTACTAAAGGATTTGGGTATATCATATCAGAATTAGGGGTTGATTACAAGTTGGTGTCAAGCGGAAAGCTCGTATTAGCAACAAATTTGAGAGGGCATATAAATTTTGGTGATGGTTTTGAGTTTTATCAAGGAGCTACTTTAGGTTCAAAAACCGGTTTAAGAGGATATAGATTTCAAAGGTTTACAGGAAAGACTGCTTTTTCGCAATCCACTGATGTTCGTTGGCATTTTGGGCGTTTAAAAACAGGGCTTTTGCCAATTCATATTGGAATATATGGAGGGGTAGATTACGGTCGTGTATGGCTAGACAACGATAATTCAGATAAATGGCATAATTCTCTTGGTGGTGGGCTATTTGTTAATATGGCAGAAATGATGACCGCACAGTTGTCTGCATTTAATAGTAGTGATGGACTTCGATTTGCATTTCAATTAGGATTTGATTTTTAATAGTTAGTCAATGTTAAAACTATAAAGATTTCCGCCAGTTGTTCCATTACGCTCGTCTGTTATAAGAACTTTGGAGTTTGTTTTAAAGGTAACACCTTCTTTTTGTGAGTCGTGGTCAAAAGGAAGTTTTTTAATCTTGCCAGAGAAGAAGTCGTCATCTAGAAAATCACTTAATTTCCAGAGCTTATTGTGATTGAGAAGCACTACGATTTTTCCATCATCACTAATATCCGCAGCCGTTATTTTATTGTCTTTACCATCTAAGTTAAAATCTGAATGTATAATAGCTTCATGTCTTCCCGCTTTATTAGGGACTTTAATCACAATAAATTTTTTAGTTTCTTTACTAAAGATGTAAAAGGTATTATTCCATAAAAAGAAACCTTCAAAATCTTTAGAGCTTTGTTTTTTTGGCAATGTAAACTCAATAATGTCGGCTGTAGCGTTAGAGCTGTTGAGATCTTCAATATTAATTTTTAATATTCTGAAGATCTTTCTTTTTTTATGATTATTACCAAAGTCTCCAATGTATAAATTACCATCCTGATCTGAAGTTAAATCTTCCCAATCAATATTACTTACGTTGTCTATACTAATAGTTTTAATGATTTTACCTTTGTCATTTAGACCTACAAGTTCACTATCATTTCCTGAATCTTGAATAGTCCATATAAGATTAGATTGTGGTATAGACTCAGCTGCAGAAACTTCTTTTAAACTATTATTAATATCTCCTAAAAACTGAAGTTGCCCCATGGATTGACAACTATAAATTATAAGGAAAACAAATATTAGTCTTTTGCAGTTTATCATTGTAATTTTATCTTTTCTATTTAAGACATTGAGTAAATACAAAGATATTATAATTATTGGTGGTGGAGCGGCCGGCTTTTTTGCGGCAATTAATATTGCAGAGCGATATCCAGGGCGTTCGGTTGCAATTTTAGAGCGCGGAAAACTAGGTTTACAAAAGGTAAAAATCTCTGGCGGTGGTCGATGTAATGTTACGCATGCAGAATTTATTCCTTCAGAATTGGTATTAAACTATCCTAGAGGTGAGAAAGAGCTTTTAGGTCCATTTCATAGGTTTATGACAGGTGACACCATAGCATGGTTCGAAGAGCGAGGTATAGAACTTAAAATCGAAGAAGATGGTAGAATGTTTCCAGTTACGGATTCTTCGCAGACAATTATAGATTGTTTTTTACAAGAAGCAAAAAAGCATAAGGTTGAGGTGTTTTATAATGAAGTGGTAAAATCCATTAATGCTGAGGAAATCAGTTTTGAGATAATGACTTCTAAAGACAAGTTTGAGTGTGAGCAACTTGTAATAGCGACAGGGAGTAATCCTAAAATGTGGCAAATGTTAGAGCAATTAGGTCATACAATTATTCCTCCAGTACCTTCATTATTTACGTTTGATATTAAAGATAAGCGCATCAAAGATATTCCAGGAGTAGTAGCTAAAAATGTAGAAGTAAAGATTATAGATTCAGATTTGGTGTCTAATGGTCCTTTGCTTATTACACATGTTGGAATGAGCGCACCTGCAATACTAAAGTTATCCGCTTTTGGTGCAATTGAGCTATCAAAACGGAATTATCAGTTTGAAATACAAATTAATTTTATTCAACAATCTTTAGAGGCATGCTTAGAGCATTTAAAAGACATAAAAAAAGGCTTGGCTAGAAAGCAAGTCACAGGTGCTACTCAATTTGAACTTCCTAAACGACTTTGGAAAAAATTAGTTCTGTCATCAGATATTTCTGAAACAGAACGATGGGCAGATATTAATAAACACCAAGTTGAAAAGTTGGCAAATCAACTCACAAGAGCCATATTTAAAGTAACCGGAAAGAGTACCTTTAAGGAAGAGTTTGTAACTGCAGGAGGTGTTGATTTAAAGGAGGTGAATTTTAAAACATTTGAAAGTAAACGCATCCCAAATCTATATTTTGCAGGCGAGGTGCTAAATATAGATGCCGTTACAGGTGGATTTAATTTTCAAAATGCGTGGACCGGAGCTTACATAGTTTCACAATCATTATAATCATATGAAGACGTATATTGCTTTGCTACGTGGTATTAATGTTGGGGGCCATAATAAAGTACCAATGGCAGAATTAAGAGCCTTATTGACTAAGTCGGGTTTTGAGAATGTAAAAACTTACATCCAAACCGGCAATATAATATGTCAAGATGAAGAGGGAGATGTAATAGATATTGAATCAAAACTCCGAAATACAATACTTGATTATTTTGGATTTGAAGTTGCTGTTTTAGTCAGAACTAGAGATCAAATTCAGGCCATTTTTGATCGTTGTCCATTTCCAGAAGATCAAAAAACCAATAGCTATTTTGCTATGTTATCTCATAAACCAGATCATGCTTTGGTAATTGAGGCCAAAGAGAAAACTTATGATAATGAAGTGTATGATATTATAGAAGATGCTTTGTATTTCTATTGTGCTAATGGTTATGGTAAGGCAAAATTCAGTTTAAATTATTTTGAAAGAAAATTAAAAGTAGATGCAACGGCAAGAAATTATAAAACAATGGTAAAACTGCTGGCATTGTCCTCAGAAAACTGAGACTTGCTCGCTATTTTCATTATTTTTGCATCAGAAATCAAAGTATATGACCGAACAAGATTTTATTCTCAAATCTTATGATTCTGACCTTAATGAAGGTGCTGTGAAATGGACCTCTCCAAGTAATATTGCCTTAGTCAAGTATTGGGGAAAACGAGCGCATCAAATTCCTGAAAACCCTTCAATAAGTTTTACATTATCTAATTGTAAGACCATAACGGAAGTCAGCTTCACAAAAAAAGAAGGATCGGATTTTAGTTTTGATGTTTATTTTGAAGGTGAAAAAAATGAAGCCTTCAAGCCTAAGATTCAAACCTTTTTTGAGCGTATTGAAGCTTACGTTCCTTTTTTAAGAGATTTTCATTTTAAAATAGATACGTCAAATACGTTTCCGCATAGTTCTGGTATTGCTTCTTCAGCTTCAGGTATGAGTGCTTTGGCTTTATGTTTAATGAGTATTGAAAAGCAATTAGGCGTTACGCATAATACTGATTTTTTCAATAAAAAAGCGTCTTTTTTAGCAAGACTAGGATCAGGAAGTGCATGTCGCAGTATTGAAGGTGAACTCGTGGTTTGGGGTCAAAATAAAAGTACAGCCAGTTCGGATTTATTTGGTGTACGATATGCAGAAGACGTTCATGCTAATTTTAAGAATTATCAAGATACCATTCTGCTTGTAGATAAGGGCGAGAAACAAGTGAGTAGTACGGTTGGTCATAAATTAATGTTCGGACATCCTTTTGCGGCGCAACGTTTTAATCAAGCGCATGAGAATTTAGAGAAATTAACAGCAATCTTAAAGTCTGGGGATTTAGATGAATTCATAAACATTGTTGAAAGTGAGGCTTTAACCTTACACGCCATGATGATGACCAGTATGCCGTATTTTATTTTAATGAAACCCAATACGCTAGAGATTATTAATAAGATTTGGTCGTATCGCAAAGAAAGCGATTCAAAGCTGTGCTTTACTCTAGATGCAGGTGCTAATGTACACCTTTTATATCCTGAAAATGAAAAGGATACCGTCCTTAGGTTTATTGAAAATCAATTGTCAAGGTATTGCCAAAATGGTCATTTTATTGAAGATCAGGTTGGTAAAGGATCAGAATGTGTTAAAAATTAACTTAGGCTTAGGTCTTGATTGTGAACGATACAGGAATTTAATACGTATATTTGTTAAAGAAATTTGCCCAACATAAATGAAAGGACCACTTTTTTACTCAAAAATTCTACTATTTGGAGAGTATGGCATTATTAAAGATTCCAAAGGATTATCTATTCCATATAACTTTTACAATGGTGCGCTAAAGGTTGATGAAAATCCTTCAGACGAGGCTATTGCTTCGAATAGGAGTTTAAAACGATTTGCTGACTATTTAGAGCAATTGGATGAGGATATGGTGCAGTTTGATAATGAAAAGTTACAGAACGATGTTGCTGCTGGTATGTACTTCGATTCATCCATTCCTCAAGGATATGGAGTGGGAAGTAGTGGTGCTTTAGTTGCAGCCATTTATGATAAGTATGCTTCTAATAAAATTACGGTTCTGGAAAACCTAACAAGAGAAAAATTACTGACCTTAAAGGCAATTTTCTCTCAGATGGAATCGTTTTTTCATGGCAAGTCTTCAGGTTTGGATCCGTTAAATAGTTACTTAAGTTTACCAATCTTAATCAACTCAAAGGATAATATTGAAGCCACTGGTATTCCTTCACAAAAAACCGAAGGAAAAGGAGCAGTCTTTTTATTAGACAGTGGTATTGTTGGTGAAACGGCACCAATGGTGAGTATCTTCATGGAGAATATGAAGAACGAAGGCTTCAGAAGTATGCTTAAGGATCAATTTATTAAGCATACCGATGCTTGTGTAGATGATTTTCTTAAAGGGGACATGAAATCACTATTCAGAAACACAAAGCAATTGTCTAAGGTGGTTCTGAATAATTTTAAACCTATGATACCAACACAATTCCACGAGTTATGGAAAAAAGGTATCGAAACTAACGATTACTACTTAAAACTGTGCGGTTCTGGTGGTGGAGGCTATATCTTAGGCTTTACTGAAAATATTGAAAAGGCTAAGGAAGCGCTAAAAGGACAGAAGTTAGAAGTCGTTTATAACTTTTAAAACTAAGACTAGAATATCTAGACCTCATAAGTGTTGAACTTGTGAGGTTTTTTTAACTCTCATTTTATGCTTTCAAGACGGCAGAAACTCATTCTTCTTAAATTTTTCAGTCTGTTTTCTGTTGTTCGTGGCTACAACATTTTGGTAGTTGTTATTGCGCAATATTTAGCCTCTATTTACATTTTTGCTCCTGACAGACCAATCAAAGAGGTGCTTTTTGATGTGAACTTATTGATGTTGGTTTTAGCTTCTTCAGCAACCATTGCAGCAGGTTATATCATTAATAATTTTTATGATTCTGAAAAGGACTTAATAAACAGACCAAGAAAGACCATGTTAGATCGTTTGGTAAGTCAAAACACCAAGTTGTCCTTCTATTTTGTCCTTAATTTTTTGGCTCTAGTTTTTGCGAGTTATGTATCGTTTAGAACTGTGATATTCTTTGCGATTTACATTTTTGCCATTTGGTTGTATTCGCATCGTTTTAAGAAGCAACCTATGACTGGAAACTTAGTCTCAGCGATATTGACCGTAATTCCTTTTTTTGCCATATTTATTTATTACCGAAATTTTGAGCTGGTCATATTTGCTCACGCTATATTTTTGTTTTTGCTCGTATCCATGCGAGAACTCACCAAAGATCTTGAAAATTTAAAGGGAGACTTAGCTTTAGATTATAAGACCGTGCCTGTTGTTTATGGAGAGAAAACCTCAAAAACCATATTGACCATTTTAGTCATTTTCACCATAGTATCTGCTGTAGCTTTGATACTATTTTTTAATATTGGGCACATGTTTTATTTCTTTTACCTGAGTGTAATGTTGCTCATACTTTTCTTACTTATCCTGTGGAAATCAAATAAGAAAACACACTATTTAATTCTACATAACATTCTAAAGTTTATCATTGTAGCAGGTGTATTTTCAATATTATTAATTGACAGCTCTATTGTATTAAACCGTATTTAAATGAACACGACTTTAAAAATTGCTATGGCGCAAATTGCACCTGTTTGGTTAGATAAAAGTGCCACCTTATTAAAAATAGAAGAACAAATTAAAGCAGCAGCAAAAGATCATTGCGAGCTTATTGTTTTCGGTGAAGCTTTATTGCCAGGATATCCATTCTGGTTGGCTTTAACAGGTGGTGCAGAATGGAATACTAACTTGAATAAAGAACTTCATGCCCATTATGTAAGAAATGCTGTGTGCATTGAGAAAGGGGAGTTAGATTCGGTTTGTCAATTGGCAAAAGACAATGAGATGGCCATTTATCTGGGGATTATGGAACGTCCTTTAGATCGTGGAGGTCATAGTATTTATGCATCCTTAGTATATATTGATGCATCTGGAGATATAAAATCAGTGCACAGAAAATTACAACCAACTTACGATGAACGTTTAACCTGGGCTCCAGGAGATGGAAATGGCTTACAAGTACATCCGTTAAAGGCCTTTACGGTTGGTGGTCTTAACTGCTGGGAAAACTGGATGCCATTACCAAGAACAGCATTATATGGACAAGGTGAAAACTTACACATTGCCGTATGGCCAGGAAGCGATCATAACACTAAAGATATTACACGATTTATTGCAAAAGAATCACGTTCTTTTGTAGTATCAGTATCGAGTTTAATGTCCAAAACGGATTTTCCTAAGGGCACACCATATTTAGAAGCTATATTGAAGAATGCTCCAGAGACGTTGGCCAATGGAGGAAGTTGTATTGCAGGACCAGATGGTGAGTGGATTGTAGCACCGGTACTTCACAAAGAAGGGCTAATTATACAAACTATAGATTTTAATCGTGTTTTGGAAGAACGTCAAAATTTTGATCCTGTTGGTCACTACTCAAGACCAGATGTGACTAAATTAACGGTGAACAGAGATCGCCAAACAACTGTTGAAATTAAGTAGGTTATGTTAACTATTGTAGTACATTTGCAAAAAAATCAACATGAGCAGACAACAAGATAGCAAGGGTAGAGGAAAAGCTTCGGGCAGAGGAAATGCTAATCGCAAATCTAAAAGTTTTGCAAGAGGTAATGCTCCAGTCAAAAAGAAAACACAACAAAAAAAATCAGCGGATTCTAACGATATGCGTTTAAACAAATACATCGCCAATTCTGGGATGTGTTCGCGTCGTGAAGCCGATGAAAATATCGCCATTGGCTTAGTGACGGTTAATGGTAAGGTCATTACAGAAATGGGCTATAAGGTAAAGCCAACCGATGAGGTTAGGTTTGACGGACAGCGCATAACGCCAGAGTCAAAAGTTTATGTACTCTTAAATAAACCAAAGGGTTTTGCTACAACAACAGCAGAAGGTAAGGGAAGAACGGTTATGGATTTAGTGGCCAATGCAACAAATGCTAATATTAAACCTATTGGACGTCTGGGGCGTAACTCTTTAGGACTATTACTCTTTACAAACGATGATAAAGTGGTCCAAAAGTTCACCAATTCTAAAACTGGGGTGGCGCGTTTATTCCAGGTGGAATTGGATAAGAATTTAAAGTTTGAAGATCTTAAAAAGATTCAGGAAGGATTTAAAGTAGACGGAAAATTAATCACTGTAGAAGAGATTAGTTATATCGAAGGTGAGTCTAAAAACAAGATTGGTATAAAAATTAAGAATACAGGTAATACCATCCTTCGTACTATTTTTGACACACTTAAATACGATTTGGTAAAGATAGATTGTGTGGCTATTGCACATCTTACCAAAAAAGACATTCCTCGTGGTCACTGGAAACATTTGACGCAGCAAGAGGTAAATACCCTTAAAATGCTTTAATTCTGAGCAACGTCTACGGTATAAGTAGCAATAAGGTCATTCTTTATATAAAGGTGAACATCATAAAACCCAAACTTATCAAAAGTATGAGATAACTTTAGCTGTTTGCCCTCAATATTTATGCTGCTTAAGTTTACCTTTTTAGGTTCTATCCCATTATCAATAAGTAGATGAAGGTCTTCTTTGTTGAGGTTAGCTTTTACGGTCATAACTAAATTCAGACTTTGATGCTTTTTAATGTCATGATGCATTTGTTTTGGCTGGTCTACAAACTCTAAATGCTTGTAAGCATTGCCATAAATAACAGGTGCACCTAAAAACTGATCAAAAGTTGGAATCGTATCATTGAGTAACCACCATGTTGAGTCTACAGGGAAATGGTTAACGGCAAACAGTTTTGGGTTGGTTAAAAAGAAACCATTGTTATAAGCAAACTTAAATCGGTTGGTTTCTGGATTAGGAATACCACTAGCCCAAGTTGGGTCGCAGAGGTACCATTTATCATTCAGTTTTACGGCATTCCAAGAATGGTTAGGAAGGTTTAATTTGTCAATATTCGTTGTACTTACGCGTCCGTAACCTTGTACAATTTCGCAGTCTATATTAGCTAAGTCGGATAAAGTTTTCACCAAATAGGCATAACCTGTACAAATGGTACGCTCACGTTTTAAAAGGTTTTTAAAAATGATTTGTCTAAACTTTGTATTCCACGCTTTAAACTTTAAGCTATCATCCTTGTAACGTTGACGTTTACGACTGTTTTTTAGGTAGAGACTATAATCATTAGCAATATTATCACAAACCCATCTGTAAATGGCTCTAAAACGTTCTACATCTGTATCGAGGTGCTCGGTAAGCTTTAACGAAAGCTCAGGAAGATTAGTTAATCGTTCTGAGCTCAGCGATAATGCAATACTATCTGCCTTTTTAAAATCGATATGACTAAAATCAGAAACTTGTCCATAGAAATGGGATTGGCCAATCATCAGGACAAAAACAATGTAAAAAAGAGATTTCAATGTAAACTGGGCTATCAGTTTTTACGTTTAGATCGGTACGGTGTATTAGCGTCTAAGGCACCAATCATTTCTATCATAGCTTCGGTTAAAACTAAGCTAACAAACGTGGTTTCTGCACCAATGATATACTCTTGCGTTTCAAAACCAATAAATGAAATGAGCAAGACATCACCAGTTTTAAGTTTCTCAGGAAAGGTAAATTCTCCTTTCTCATTAGTCACCACACCATTTCTACTGCCTTTTTTTCTAACATTAACGTCCTTTAATGGACCATTCTCATCACTAATAAGCCCTTTAATAACACGCTCGTTTGTGGTAGGAGTGTCGGTGTTTGTTTGCCCGATAGCAGTGTTTAGTGTAAACAAGAGTATCAATAAAGTCAATAGACTTAAAGTGCTGATAGATGATTTTTGAGTTAAGACTTGTGTTTTCATAATACCTGTGTTTTTGTTTACAGCTAAGCTAACAGTCATTATCAAAGATATAAAATGGGTTTGAGTTCCTAATGGATTTGGTTGAGTAAAGTCTTGTTTTTATTGAGTTTAGGGTTTTGCTTAATCAGTATACAGTATTTCTTAATTATAAAAATAGAAGGCATTAGTATTTATTTCTCTTCCCCTTATTCCAGAATTCTTTTCCATTTCTTTATTGTCATAAATTCTAAAAACTTTTATTGGTAATGAATCTGGTGTTTTCGATTGAATTCTTTTATAAAATGAATTATCGCCACTAATGCTTATAGATAGACTTTTAGTAATCATTTCATCAGAGATTGATTTGTCTGCAAAAACCCTGAAATGAAATCTATTTTCTAAAAGACTTATATGTTCATCATTTAAGATTTCCCTGTGATAATTTAGTGGGTGTTGGGAGGGTTTTATTCTAGATTTAAACGTTTTGATATCAGATTCAAGAGTGCTTAGATTATTCGAAAGTTCTGTTTTGGCAAAAAGGCTTTTACCAGATTGTCCAATAAATACTTTTAAGCCATACATCGGATCCAGACTATTTTTAAGGTAATAATTTAGATTTTTTACTGAATCATTTACTGGTAAGGACAAATTAACTCCATATCGTTTATTGAGATATTCGATATAATTATCAACTCTCATTAAACTGGCATCAAATTGACCGTTTGTATTACTAAAAGAGCCAAATAAGGTGTCTCGAGTCTTAGATAATCTATATGTTATAGTCACATCTTGAATGGAATCTAACCATAAATTACTTGGTAAGCTAAATTCTATTTTATCTTTAGATGCTTTCCATTCAACACTTTCAGTAAATTCTTCAGAAAAAACTAAACTATCTGGATAAAAATGCATTCTTGTATAGCCGTCGTTATCAATTCCGTACCATTTTCCATTTAGTTCTTTTTCATAAGAATTCTGGCCACAGGTAAAAAGTAAAGTAATCGCTAAAAATATAATTATGTGTTGTGCTTGTTTCAAATTACGTCTAACAGTTACATTGGATAATTAGTCAAAGTTAGATTTTAATTGAGCGGAAATGTAATCCCAACTGCAAGAGCACCAACATATTGTTTAACCGAAGGCTGATAATAATAGGTAAATCCTAAATCAACATTATTATTCTTTCCAAGTTCAAGTCCGAAAGAAAATGGGATGTGATATGTGATTCCGCTTTTTTTTATATCGTCAAATGCTGTTAAGGTTTCAAATTTTCCAATTGAAGTTCCTATTCCAAATTCTACATATGGTGCTACCCAAGGAATTGGTGCTCTTACTCGTGCTTTTCCACCAAGTAAAAAGGCTTTTGATTCTGCTTTTTCATTAGTGGGATTGCCATTTAAGTCTTCACCATTTGAGCTTGTTATAATAAAACCAACATATGGTCTAAGTTCGAGCCAAGATTTTACCTCAAGAACTAAGTCTCCCTGGGCAAAAAAACCATCATCTGCAATTTCATCAACACTGTCATAAGGCGCACTCAACCCATATCCAACTTGAGCATTTATTGATCGTTCTTTAATGAATTGAGCTTCAACTAAATTTGAAAACAAACAAATTATCAATAATAATAGACTCTTTTTCATCATGTAATATCTCTAAAAATATGCTAACGAATATATGCATTTATCTGGGTTATTTATGGGACAAGCCAAGTTTTAAAATATTAAATTTGTGTGTATTATTCGGTGAATAAATACTTGAAAAACAAAAGGTTAAATTGACAATTTAAATCCTTTTTAAAAAAAATCTAAAAATGTTTGGTGCATTAAAAAATAGCCTAACTTTACTCTAAGTTAGGAACTACTAATTAAGTACGTTCTTGATTGAGCTGAACACATTGAAAACTGTTTTTGCGTTCGGGTTTTTGAACATTAGGAAGTTGTATTCAAAAACTGCTTATCAGATAAGTGACCGAATTTTAAAGCTAACTTCCGATTTTATTTCCCATACCAGCCAATGTCTTAAAGCAATAGGACAACTATGTTATTCTCACTTTTTAACTTGTAAATCAACCTAACATGAAGAATAAAAAAGACCTACACTTAAAGCGCGTTATTGTTGACTTTAATAAATTGACTCCAGAAATTCTGGCTTTGCTTGTTGAGAAATATCCAGATGGCTATGATGATGATCACATTATTACCTTCAAAAATTTAAAAAACGAGGTGGTTGAGGCCGTTGAAGTAACAACAGAGGATACCAAGTACTTAGTAAAAGTGAGTACGAAGTTGGCATTAACTATGGAGAACTACGATGACGATGATTATGAGAAGTTTGATGATGATCCTGAAGCAGCGCAGCCTCCTGAGGATTTAGAAGATTAAACCGTAATCTTTTTTTTAAATACCACTTCCCAGAGGAAAGCAGCATAGACCAAGAGGTATTCTAAACTAATAATCCATAGGTTTTCCGATTTTTCGGAGGTTCCAATGCCAAGATAAGCGAGGTAGCTTAAAATTATGACCAAACTCCAAACCAAAGGAAACCTATAACTGGTAAACATGCAGAGTAGTACTAAGGTAGATATATACCATGGATGCACAGTTGTACTTAAAAAGAGATATATCGTAAAGGCTAGAAGCATTGAACTTGCCAGTGTTTTAAAATCATTGTTTTGTTGTAGGAATGCTAAACCTAAAATAGAGAGTAATGTAATTACAGGTAATATTTTACTAATGGTTTGTATCTCATTGTATCCTGTAATACTAAATCCTATTTCTCTTAGTATGTAATAAATACTTGCATTGAATTCAAAATTTCCAAACCAAAGGCCAACTGTCTCAGCATAGTTGGTTATAAATGCCATGGAAAAGAAGGGTGAAAACAGAAGCACAATACTTAGGCAAACAATTGTATAAAAAAGCGTAAGCTGTTTAAGACCTGCCATGATCTTGTCTTTTTTAACGAACCACCAGAAAAAAAGCGGTAGAAACATTAATGGGATGAGCTTAACCGACACTGAACAGGCAAAAACTAATGCGGCCCATTTCCATTTTCCTGAATGTAATAAATACAGACTCCAGATAAGGAAGAAAAGCATCACACCTTCAAAATGGAGATTGCCTGTGAATTCTATGATTATAAATGGATTAAGGATGTACCAAAAAATACGATTTGATGGTAGCTTTAATACTTCTAGTAGCTTTTTGCCAAAATATAGAGTTCCGATATCAGCCGATATGATCAATAGACGCATGCCAATGACCGAGCTTAAAATGCCTTTACCTGGAAACAGATTGCCAATTACGAAGCATAATTGATTTATTGGTGGGTAATTGGTGAAATGTTGAGCGCTAAGTTCTCCCATACCACCATGTAATTCTGTGGCTAAGGGAATTGAAGGATTCCATGTGATTACTGTATTGGGTGCATATAAATAAGGATTAAAGCCTTCTAAAATCATAGTGCCATCCCAAATAAAACGATAAAAATCTTGTGATAAATTAGGAAGAGCTAACAGAAATAGGAATCTAAAAAGTATGGCTGCTCCTACCAGAATTCTAAAGTAAAATCCTGTAGATTTTATAATCTGAAAAGCAAAAATAAATAGCACAACATAAAGCAATACTAACTTAACGGCTTCGGTGCGTTCAAGATCATAAGCAAACCAAAAGTACAGCACACTACTCAAGAGAATATATAGTAAAGTGAGCGGTTTGTATTTAATGATATTAGCTAGTCCTAGCATAGGTTAAATGTACAGGAAATTATTAGATTGAATACCATAGTCCTTTCTTGAAATGTTTCATAATTTTAGTTGAATAATAATTAGACTCCTAGATCCTTTGGTTTTGACTTAGGATTAAAAGATGGTATTACTTATGTGTATTTTTTCATAAGGATAAGTCAGCACAAAATGACCACTATAAATTTTCTACCTAGGGTTGAGTAATGTTATTGAAGGTTAAAAAACTATTTAGAGCGCGGTATAATACCTTTTGAAGAAAGAGAAAGTTCTATACCTTAGAACTTAAAGACTTAAAGAAGACATAACCAAAGCCAATACAAAGCATAAGGTGGAATGGGAATAATCCGAAGTCTCCACCTTGATCTCCAACGATAAAAGCACTATATAACCCAAAACCAAAGTAAAGCATAAGCAAGCCTTCAATAAGGACATTAGAAGATAGCTTTTTTCTCAAATATTTATTGTTCTTCCAGTTGTCTTTGAACTTTCTAATATTGAATTTTGGGGTTCTCACAAACTCACTTTTCTTTCCAATATGACCCTCTAATACAGCTATTGAGTTATGAAGTGAAAAGCCCATAGCAATAGAGAAAAAAGTAAAGAACATGCCTATGTAGCTAAAGAACTTTTTAAAACCACTACCGTAAATGTTTTTGTACATAAACCAATAGCACACAAAGAAAATTATAGTGCTAATTATAAAGAAGCTCATGACATAAAAGTAGTCTCTTAAATGCGCATATTCATTTTTAATATAGAGCATTGGAATACTTAAAATAGCAACAACAAAAATGCTTAAAAACATGGAACTATTTAATAAGTGTAGTAATCCATGAATCTTAGTTTTAGGGGAAATGTTATTGGATTTGATAACGCGCCAAAGCATTTTTCTAAAATTCTCAGCACCTCCTTTATTCCAACGGAATTGTTGAGAGCGTGCCGCACTAATTACTATTGGTAATTCGGCTGGTGTTTCAACATCTTCAAGATATTTGAATTTCCAGTTTTTTAACTGTGCTCTGTAACTTAAGTCTAAATCTTCAGTAAGCGTGTCACCTTCCCAGTTTCCAGCATCGATAATACATTCTTTACGCCAAACTCCAGCAGTACCATTGAAATTGATAAAATGACCTTTGCTATTACGTCCGACTTGTTCTAAAGTAAAATGCGCATCTAAAGCAAATGCTTGAATTTTTGTAAGTAACGAATAATTTCTATTGATATGGCCCCATCGTGTTTGAACAACTCCAATTTCTTTATCCTTAAAATAAGGGACTGTACGTTTTAGCCAATTAGGTTGTGGTAAAAAATCAGCATCAAAAATGGCTATGAATTCCCCTTTGGCAATTTCTAAGCCTTCCTTTAAGGCTCCTGCTTTAAATCCAACCCGATTTTCTCTGGTGATATGTTTAATATCTAGACCAGTTGCTGCAAGCTTTTCTATATGTGCCTTGGTTGTATGAATGGTTTCATCTGTTGAATCGTCTAAAACCTGAATCTCTAATTTCTCCTTTGGGTAATCTAATAATGCAATGTTATCTAATAGACGTTCCATAACGTACATCTCGTTGAAAACAGGCAATTGTACTGTTACAAATGGTACTTCAGAAGGATTATTTAAATCAAAAGTCTCGCAATTGTCGCGCTTCTTTTTTGAGCTAAGGTAGTTGTAAAGTAAATTTAGCTGTGCTAAAGCATACATAAATATCAGTACGATAGCTATGGTGTAAATAATAATAATTAAATACTGTAGATAAATCACTTAAAACTGTATTTAAAAATCCATGTAAGGATTTTAACGCCTGCAAAGATAGCACCTTTTATTGTTCCTGAAACTTTTGAGACACCTATTCTATTTCTATAATTCACGGGAATCTCTTTATAACTTAAATTTTGTTTCAAAGCTTTAAGTTGCATTTCTACCGTCCAGCCATAGGTTTTGTCTTCCATGTATAGTCCAAGGAGCTTCTCATATTTGATTGCTCTAAAAGGCCCTAAATCCGTAAAGGTAGACCTAAAGAAGAGTTTCATCAAGGATGTGGCCAGCCAATTTCCAAAAATTTGTGGTCCAGTCATTGACCCTTCTTCTCGTAATTCTGGTACTCGAGCTCCTATTACAAAATCAATATCATCTACTATTATTGGTGCCACAATTTTATCCAGTTCTTCAGGGTAATCACTATAATCTCCGTCTAAGAAAACTATAATATCAGGCTTCTTGGTTTGCTTGGCAATATAGTCCATACCATTTAGACAGGCATAACCATAACCTTTATTAGGTTCCGTTAAAACGGTAGCTCCAGCTGCTTTGGCATTTGCTTCGGTTTGGTCAGTGGAATTATTGTTTACAACTATGATTTCATCGACACTATTTGGGATGGCTTTTATAACGAGCGGAATTGATTCTTCTTCGTTAAAAGCTGGAATGATGACTTTAATTTTGGTCATTTAGTATAATCAGATAGTTTATTTTCTTTTTTAAATGACTTTAAATCGGTCCACTCTTTAATTTTTTTACCTTGAGTGTATTTCACAGCTGAGGTTAGCTTTTCATTTTTATACATCAGGCAATACCCATTTTTTGGTTATTTTTAACTTGACATTGATAATTTACTGCTCCGTTTTCATTACAAAAGATCTACCAATCTATTTTTTGCCATTTTTAAGATGCCCTTCACTTTCAATCGTTCCGTTTGAGCTGTAATGTTTCCAATATTTAGTTGGAAGGTTGTTTATAAAATGGCCTTCAGTTTTTGGAGTTCCGTTTTCATAATAGATTCTCCAATAGTTTACTTTTTTGCCATTTTCAATCCAACCTGCGGATTCTAGAGTACCGTTTTCAAAATAGTTCTTTTGATAGTGCTTTTGGCAAAGGCAAAACTACAAATTAGCCAGGAAATAATTACGAAGCGCATTACTTTTGATTTACAAGTTCAATGAGGTCAACATCATTTCCTAATAAAACCTCTGTCGGATTAATTCGTCCTTTCATACTATCATTCTCTAATTTTAACACTCCTCTCGGACAAACTGCTGCACAAATACCGCAGCCAACACAGCTTGAACGGACTATATTTTCTCCTTTCTGAGCGTAATGTCTAACATCAATTCCCATTTCGCAACTGTTAGAACAATTACCACAAGAAATACATTGGCCACCATTAGTCGTAATTCTAAATTTTGAAAATAAGCGTTGTTGAAATCCTAAAATAGCTGCCATAGGACAACCAAAACGACACCACGCTCTACTTCCAAGGATTGGATAAAACCCTGTGCCAATTACACCAGAAAAGATGGAGCCAATGTAAATGCCATATGTTGATCGTAATGCTCCAGATTTAATATAAAACAGCTGATCTGTCGTTCCTGTGTAATGCATTACTAATAACAATCCGATGGTAACAAAAAATCCAATAGCACCGTATTTGGCATCCTT
>NZ_JABSST010000019.1 GCF_013213975.1 Winogradskyella sp. | reverse complement strand
AATATTTTCATCTTCTGAGAGTTCAAAAGCCAAATTCACCGTAGGAAAGAGCTGGTGGTAGTCTTTCTTTTCAAAATCACCACTGGTCATTTGGTCAATGGTAATGCGTGTGCCTTCGTAGCGTAAACCTAATAAATACGAGAACTTCTCACCTATTTTATTGCCATATTGGGTGTAAAATGCATTCACATGCTGTTTAAAATTTAGCGTATTGGTCTGGTCGGTATTAACTTCAAAGGTTTGGCCTTGGTCAAAACTCTGTTCTACCAAATAATCGGTGAGTAGATCAAAAAATTCACCACGATAACCAAATTCAAACTGTCCGGTTTCTTTAATTGGCTGCACGTAATCGGCTTGTAATAAGATACGATCCTGGCTTTCGTCGGTTTCTACAAATTCAGAATCAAAACCATTTTGGTTAATCAAGGATTGTTCAATCTCTCTACTGTCTTCATACTGAAAATCAAAGGTGAGTTTATGCTGGCTGTCTCCATTAAACTGCTTATCGTAACTTAAAGAATACTGTACGGTCTTATCGTCCTCAAGTTCAGGATCACGACGCTCAATGCGCTCTAAGAGATTATTGTTAGCGTCAAAACGTTCCGTAAGGTTAAAGGTGTTGCTTTCGTCATCACTATCGCGATACACCAAACTTGCGGTTATAGAACTGGTTTCGTTAACATACCACTCAATACCTGTGTTGGTGCTATAGCCTTTACTTTGACGATCAAATTCGCGATCTTCAATTAAAAAGGTACTCGGATCGACTCCATTAAAAAATTCGGTTTCGTTTAGGGCATTTCCTGGAGATTCTCTATAGTTATAACTGGTGGTACTAAAGATATTAACGTCGCCTGTTCTAAAGTTTATATTCCCAGACACACCAGCCTGTGTAGGATAACCACCATTAACTGTTATGGCGCCATTTAAGCCTTGCAACTTACTTCTACGTAGTATAATATTAAGAATACCTGCAGAGCCTTCGGCATCGTAACGTGCCGATGGTGAGGTAATCACTTCCACACGTTCAATCGCTTCTGCTGGTAATTGGCGTAGGGCGTCGGTTGAATTTAAACCTACCAGTCCGGAGGGTTTTCCGTTAATTAAAATACGGACGTCTTCATTTCCTCTTAAGGATACTGCACCTTCTACATCTACAGAAACGGAAGGAACATTATCGAGCACGTCGCTCTCAGTACCACCTCTAACCGTGAGGTCTTTACCAACATTATAGATTTTTTTATCGAGCTTTATTTCTACGGTGGTGCGTTCCGCAACTACAGTTACTTCATCTAAAACGGCTGTATCTAAAGCCAAACTCACTGTACCTAAGTTAATGGAATTGTTTAAGGTTTTATTGAGGTATTCTTTGGTTTTGTAAGAGATGTATTCTACATAAATATTGTAAGTACCTGCTGGGACTTCGATACTAAATTTACCTTTGGTGTCGGTTATGCCCCCAGTGACAACGCTATTATCTGTTGTAGTTTTAAAGGTTATGGTGGCATATTCTAAAGGAATATTGGTGTCAGTTTCTAGGACTTTTCCAGAAACAGTAATGTCTTCTTGCCCATAGCTAATAAGGCTAGATAGCAATAAAGCAGCGCAAAGAATTGATAATCTCATAAAAAGTGGTCAGTGGTTTTTGCTTTTAGATGTGCAAAACTACCTTTACTTGTGGTGAGATTGGTTAATCTTTTGTTAAAGACAAATAGCGATTCTTAATACCTCTATTTAGAGTACTTATCCTTCGTCTTTGTCTTTATTTTTGCGGCGCTTCCTTTTCTTCTTTTTCTCTTTTTTAACTTCCTGTTCGTCGAAGTCTCCCTGAATCATCTCCTTAATTTTGGTCATATCGCCTGTAGAAATGAGGTCTTCAAGATCTTTGAAATGCGAATCATCTAATTTCTTAACCGCTTGCTGACGATCGAAACTACGTTCGTATTTAATTTTGTAGAGCTTTTGTTTTTCGTCGAAATATGAATTGAGGTATTGCTTAATGATTTCTTTTTGAAAATCATCGGCCTCTAAGGTCGTTAAGAAATTAGCAATAAACTCTTCTTTGCGTTCTTCTACTTTGCGCTTGTAATTTTCAATATCCTTATCTGTTGGCTCACGCTGCACAATTGGATTTCCCATCCGGTCTCTGCGTCCTTGACCATATGTATTAAATCCTAAGAGTAGGGCAAAGGCCACAAATACAATTTTCTTCATCTTATAAAATTTTGTTTATAGTCTCTGGTGGTCGGCCCACCACAGCTTTGGTATTATTAATAACTATTGGTCGTTCAATGAGTTTAGGGTGCTGTACCATAGCATCTATGATTTGTGCATCGCTCAAGTGTTTTCCTTTATAATCCGATTTCCAAATGGCTTCATTTTTACGCACCAAGTCCATTGGTGCTATGTCTAATTTTGAAATGATATCTGCTAAGGCATTAGCAGTTAAGGGATCGTCTAGATACTTTACAATTTCAAAATCCTGTCCCGAGGCTTCTATAATGGCTAAGCCTTCTCTGGACTTTTTGCATCTTGGATTATGGTAAATGGTAATCATAATTATAAACTAATATTAAAGTTAGCTAATTGTGTTTGTAACGCTTCTGGTGATTCAAAATGTATGCCATTTATACCTAAAGCTTCTGCGGCTTTTATATTTCTATGGCTATCATCAATAAAAATAGCCTTTTCTGCGACTATGTTAAAACGATTTAAAGTAATCTCATAGATATCTTTAAAGGGTTTTCGTGTGTGTTCTTCACCTGAAACTACAATGCCCTCAAACCAACTTAAAAAGTCGAACTTAATTTGTGCAAAGGGGAAGGTCTCATGACTCCAATTGGTCAAGGCTACTACTTTGTAGTTTGGGTTGGCCACAAGAGATTTAAGAATGGTAACAGTGCCTTGCTTGGCATTTCCGAGCATCTCTGTCCAACGGCCATAATACATTCTGATATAGTTTTCGTACTCTGGAAATAGGGCAATACGTTCTTGCGTGGCTTTGTATAAAGAATAACCTGCATCTTGGTTTTCATTCCAATCGTTGGTGCAAATAGTATCGAAAAACCACTGCATTTTATGTCGGTCTCCTTCAAACTCTTTTAAGAATACATATTCTGGGTTCCAGTCTATGAGCACTCCACCTAAGTCGAATATTATCGTATCTATTGTTTTCATTTATAGCTTATTAGACGTGTCTTCTTTTTGCCCCATCATCATGAGATAAGCCTTTAAAAACGGTTCCAAGTTCCCATCCATTACCGCATCAACATTGCCAGTCTCATGGGCAGATCGGACATCCTTCACCAATTTGTATGGATGCATCACATAATTACGGATTTGGCTTCCCCATTCAATTTTCATTTTACTGGCTTCAATATCATCGCGCTGTGCCATCTGCTTTTGCAATTCAATTTCGTATAATTGCGATTTCAGCATCTGTAATGCACGCGCTCTATTATCGTGCTGCGATCGCGTTTCTGAACACTGAATTTGAATACCTGTAGGTTTATGCAGCAGCTGTACCTTCGTTTCTACCTTATTTACATTTTGTCCTCCAGCACCACTTGATCGTGCTGTTGTGATTTCTATATCTGCTGGATTAATATCTATTTCAATAGAATCATCTACTAAAGGATATACGTAAACTGAGGCAAAACTCGTGTGTCGCTTGGCATTACTATCAAATGGCGATATACGTACCAAGCGATGTACACCATTTTCACCTTTGAGCCATCCAAAAGCATAGTCGCCTTCTATCTCTAAAGTTACTGTTTTAATGCCGGCCACATCACCTTCTTGATGGTTGAGCTCTTTCACCTTATAGCCACTCTTTTCAGCATACATAAAATACATGCGCATCAACATACTAGCCCAATCACAAGATTCAGTACCACCAGCACCAGCCGTAATCTGCAAAACAGCAGATAAGCTATCTCCCTCTTCAGAAAGCATGTTTTTAAATTCTAGCTTTTCAATGGCATTAACAGCTTTACCATAACGCAATTCTACATTGCTGAGTTCTGCTTCCCCTTCTTTATAGAATTCATAAATAACTTCGAGATCTTCAAAAAACTCTTTGGCATTATTATAATCCTTGACCCAGCTCTTTTTTTCTCTAATGGATTTCATCACCTGTTCGGCCTTTTTGGAGTCATTCCAAAAATTAGGATCGAAAGTCTGCTCTTCTTCGTTGGTGATTTCTATAAGCTTAGCATCTAAGTCAAAGATACTGTCTAAGTGTATCTAGACGGGAATTAAGATCTTTTATTTGATCTGATGTTATCATAAAATTGTAGTCTTTGTGCAAATATAAGATGCCCTATTAAAGTGCCATAATTTTGAATGCATTTTTTAGAAATTCCGTAGCTTTAACAATCAATTTAAGCAACATGAAAAAACACTTTTGGCTACTATTGTTTTTTGGTATCTGTTTTCAGGTGAACGCCCAGATTTTAAAGAAAGATAATCTCAAAACCTATGAAGGATTTTTTGACTTTTATTATGAAGACAATACCGATAAAATCTACTTAAAAGTGAAACGTCTTAATCAAGATTTCCTATATGTAAATTCTTTAGCCTCTGGCGTTGGAAGTAATGATATTGGCTTGGATAGAGGGCAATTGGGTAATAACCGCGTGGTCTATTTTGAAAAGGCTGGAAATAAGCTTTTGCTCATACAACCTAATTTAAAGTACCGTGCCAATACCTCTAACCAATTGGAAAAGAAAAGTATTGAGCAAGCTTTTGCGAAATCAGTATTGTTTGGTTTTAAAATATTGTCCCAAGAAAATGGAGAATACATCATTGATATGACACCGTTTTTAATGCAGGATGCGCATCACGTGGCAAATCGATTAAAATCGAGAAAAGAGGGTACCTATAAAATTGATGCGTCTAAAAGTGCTTTAGCTTTAGAGCGCACCAAGGCCTTTCCTAATAATGTAGAATTCGAAGCCTTGCTAACCTTTAAAGGGCAACCAACAGGTCGCAATCTGCGAAGTGTAACTCCAACAGCATCATTGGTTACGGTGGTTCAGCATCACTCTTTTGTCAAATTGCCAGATGGCAACTATAAGCCAAGAGCCTTTGATACGCGCAGTGGTGCCATTTCTATGTCTTACATGGATTATGCCACACCGATTCAAGAATCCATAACAAAGCGATTTGTGATAAGACACCGATTGGAAAAGAAAAACCCTAAACTGCGACGTAGCGAAGCCAAAGAACCAATAATTTATTATCTAGATCCTGGTACTCCAGAGCCTGTGCGTTCGGCTTTATTAGATGGTGCGCGCTGGTGGAACCAAGCGTTTGATGCCATTGGTTTTAAAGACGCCTTTCAGGTAAAGATACTTCCAGATAATGCCGATCCTATGGATTGCCGTTATAACGTGATACAATGGGTACACCGCAGTACAAGAGGGTGGAGTTATGGTGGTTCTGTGGTCGATCCACGAACAGGTGAAATTATAAAAGGGCATGTTAGCTTAGGAAGTCTACGTATTCGGCAAGATTTTATGATTGCCCAAGCTTTGATGAATCAACCTTTTGCTGATCGTGATGACAATTACCAGCCGATGCTAGATATGGCTTTGGCTAGAATACGGCAATTAAGTGCTCATGAAGTAGGGCATACCATAGGATTTGCTCACAATTTTGCAGCAAGTACAAATAATCGCGCGTCTGTAATGGATTATCCACATCCTCAAATAGAGCTTAAGAATGATGAGATAGATTTTAGTGAAGCCTATGCCACAGGTATTGGGGATTGGGATAAGGTGACTGTAGCCTATAGTTATTCCGAATTTGATAGGCGTACTAATGAAACAAAGGCCTTAAATGCTATTTTGAAGAAGGCACAAGATGATGGGCTACGCTTTATAACAGATTCAGATGCTAGAGCTGCTGGAGGGGCTCATGCTTTAGCACATCTTTGGGATAATGGTGCTACGGCTGCTGAAGAGCTCAACAATGTATTAGCTTTACGTGCACAAGCTATTTCGAATTTTTCGGAAGATAATATTAGAAGTTACGAGCCTTACTCTGTGTTAGAAGATGTTTTTGTACCCTTATATTTTTATCATCGTTACCAAGTAGAAGCCGCCACGAAAGTAATTGGCGGATTGGATTATAATTACGCGACAAAAGGCGATGAACAAGCCATAACTAAACCAGTGGCTGTTGCCTTACAACGCGAGACATTAGAAGTTATCCTTAAAACCTTAGAACCAGAAACTTTGGCCATTCCAAAGGATAAATTGGGTCTATTTCCACCTAGAGCTTTTGGCTATGGGAGATCACGAGAGTCTTTTAAAGGGCAAACAGGTGTAACCTTTGATCCCTTGAGTGCTGCCAATACGGCTAGTGATATGACTTTAAAATATTTATTGCATCCACAACGTGCGAATCGCTTGGTGTTACAGAAAAGTTTGGATGATGGACAATTGTCATTAGACGATGTGGTGTCTGTGTTAACACAAAACTTTAGTACAATGAATGACGATGCTTATTTGCAGGAGATTCAGCATCTAGTGAATGTGAATATTTTAAAATACCTTATGAATTTAGCCATTAATACAGAAAGTTATTTTCACACCAAGGCGATTGCTAATAAGAGACTATTAGAATTGTCTCAAAAGTTCGTATCTAAAGACGCCATGAGTATTCAATATGGTATGATGATCAAAGCATATTTTAAGCATCCTGAACAATTTCAAATTGAAATGTCACCTAAGATTCCAGATGGCTCACCAATAGGTAGTTCAGTTTGTAAGTATAATTAAGAATAAAATAAGTTGTGCACATAATTTTATGAAGAGTACTATTAAAACACCAATAAATGTTTTAATTCCAGATGGTGATGATCATACCTCGCTTGTACTTCAAGTACTGAATTGTCTTTCTCTTGAAAAAGAAATAGATGTGTTTGTTATGACATCAAATAAGCACAATTATTTGAAATATTCACGAAATGTAAAGCGTTTATTGTTTTATCCAAAAACAGATACTGCTGGTTGGATTCAAAACATCAATTCAGCAGTAGAAAAGTCACAAATTGATGTGATTCTTCCTGTGTTCGAACTAGGTATTCGAAAATTAATTGTTCATCAGGCACAACTCAAGCATATCGATAAGTTATGTCCCTTGCCAGGTTTGAAGGAATTTGAAATAGCAATAGAAAAAGGCGCCTTATATCTTCATTTAAAAAAAAATGGTATAGCATGCCCTAAAAGTGTAATTGTAAAATCCAAAAGCATTCCTGAAGATTTGAATTTTGATTTTCCTGTTATCGTAAAACCAGTTACAGGTTTTGGTGGTGGACAACAAATTAAAGTTTTAATTGATAAAGACGCTGTGAATGCGTATTGTGAGACACGAACTTATGCATGTGATACAATTATTCAGGAGTATATTGAAGGTTATGATATTTCGTGTAATGTTTTATGTCTTGACGGTGAGATTGAGACATATAACATGCAAAGAGGTAGCGTTTATCTTCGAGAGGAATCCAGTCCACAGATTGGTTTCGATTTTTTTGACGAACCCGAAGTATACAAATTACTTTCTAAACTTATGAAGAGTATGCAATGGTCAGGTGTAGCAAATGTTGATGTGCGATTCGATAGATTGGACAATACATATAAGGTCATAGAAATTAATCCTAGGTTTTGGATAAATACAGATGCATCAGCTATTGCTGGAATTAATTTTCCGTACTTATGCTGTTTGCTTACTTTGAACGCAATAATTCCTAATGACAAAGGGTTGCGAATACCCTACTTTAATCTTAAAGGATTAACAAGGCAGGTCGTAAAACAGCCAAGACTATTATTTAATTTTAGATTTTTAAAAAGAAACACATCATTAGGCTTTGCTTTGAAAGACCCTTTACCAATGATTTACAAGTTTTTTTGGCGAACAAAAAATGTAATAGTCTCTAAAATTGAGAAATCAACGAGTTAATTTTATAAAAAAAACACAAATGAAAATAGATTTACGGAGTGATACACTGACTAAACCTACGAATGGTATGCTAGAGGCCATGTTAAGTGCTAGGGTTGGAGATGATGTATATAAGGAGGATCCATCAATGAATACCCTTGAGCGGCGTTTAGCGGAACTATTTGGTATGGACGAAGCTTTGTTTTTTCCAACAGGGAGTATGGCTAACCAGACGGCATTAAAACTTCATACCAATCCAGGGGAACAAGTTATTTGTGATAAGTATGCTCATATTTATAATTATGAGGGTGGTGGTGCTTCATTTAACAGTGGCATTTCATGTAAACTCATCGATGGTCATCGTGGTATGTTTACAGCTAATCAAGCGGAAATTTCAATAAATCCTCCAGATTTTTATCATAGTCCATTAACCTCTTTAATTGCTGTTGAAAACACAACCAATAAAGGTGGTGGTGCGTGTTGGGATTTTGAAGAATTGAAACAAATTAAAGAGGTTGCTAATCGCCATAATTTGGGGTTTCATCTTGATGGAGCCCGACTTTGGAATGCGCTTATTGCAAAAAATGAAAATCCTAAGCAATATGGTGAATTATTTGATACGATTTCTGTCTGCTTGAGCAAAGGCTTAGGATGTCCTATTGGATCTGTTTTATTAGGTAATAAAGATCTTATGAAAGGGGCAATGCGTGTGCGTAAAATTCTAGGTGGCGGTATGCGTCAGGTCGGTTATTTAGCCGCTGCAGGCTTATATGCTCTAGATAATCATTTGGAGCGTTTGGCAGAAGATCATAAAAAAGCTAAAGCCATTGGTGAGGTTCTTAAAAAGATGGCATCTGTAAAAAAGGTAGAGCCTGTAGAAACCAACATTATCATTTTTGAATTAAAAGATCATATTGATGAAACGGAGTTTTTAAATAAACTTAGCGAAAAGCACATCCACATAATTGGTATGGGAAGTCGTAAGCTAAGAATGGTGACGCATTTAGACTATACTGATGACATGCATATGAAGCTTTTATTAGCATTACAAGAGTTATAAAAAAGAATTTCATAGAGAGCAAAAAAAGAGGAGACGTTTGGGTCTCCTCTTTTGTTATTGTTAATTGCTACATATTTAGTCTTAGCATCAGAGATTTTTAATTTCTGAATTACCACCAGCAGTGATAGTTGTTTTCGTACTCACATAATTCTCCACCATGTGTACTTGTACCTTCAACAACTTCGATTACACCACGCTTATAGCCAGGTCCAATATTTAAGTTACAATCTGTTCTAAATTTAGTGTAGTAACACCCGTTTAAGAAAACATATATCCACTTACCAAACGAGCCATCATGGTTATAGCCTTCTACTGAGAAATCTTGACCAGCATTTACAATATCATTGTAGATTAAAACGCCATAACAAGTATTTTCATAACGCTGAACTAATTGTACTCTATAGCTTCTGTGCCAATCCCAGTTAAAAGTAATATGATCTACTTTACCGATACAATCACTACAAGGTTGCTCAGTAACTTCTACAGTTATTACAACTGATTGTTTACCTTCAGGCACTAATACAACGGCTAATTGCTCACCATAAGTTGGTACAAAACCATCACCATTATTCAGAGCCAAGTCTCTAAGTTCTTCAGCTTTAGCAATATCGTTACCATCAGCATTCCAGTTTCCAGTTGGATCACTTAAGAACGTACAAACTTGACATACTGAGTCGTCTACTAATAGCCAAATTGCATACTGAATATGACCAAAAGTATACTCGCCTAGTCCATTAGGACTACTTTCACCAACAATTGTTTGGTTTAATAACCAGTTTACTTTATCAAAATTTTCCGGTACTTCAAATCTTCCTTCTGGTAAATCACCATAAGATGAATACACATCAAAATCTAAAGTTTCATTAGCATTTAGGCTTAAATCCTGATCAGCGCACCATGCTGGGATTTCTGTTCCAGATAAAAATCCAGATGGGTCAGAGATTGATAAATCGAAGTAAGCATTAGCACCAGGCTTTGCTGTTGTAGTTACATTTACAGTTTCAGGTAATAAAGACTCGATGTAAGCAATTTCCGAATTAGCAGTAGTTGAATTAAGAACAGCTACAGAGAGACCATCATTTTCTCTTTCAGCAACTTCTTGTGTTGCAGGATCAAAGACTAAGTCTGCGTCTAATTCACCATCCCCAACAACCCTTCCGTCAATTTCACGGATAGCACCTCTTTGCTCGTCAAGGCTTTGTTCTTCGGTTGATTCGTTTTGACACGATGCGAAAATAGCAAGCATCGTCAATAAGATTAATTTAGATAATTGTTTCATTACAAGTAATTTTAGTTAATAGCATCTATGAAACAAATATATATCTTAACATTTGATAATCAGCACTTTTTAGTTCAAGCGCAAAAGTTTCGGATATGACCAGTTTAACAGGTAGTTAGTCGATTATATATGTTGTTAAGGGGTAATTTTATCCCCTGTGTTATGTGGTAAAATATTAAAAAGTTTTATTTAGAATTATTATCAGGGATTGTTAAATAATTGGCTCATAGTACATTAAAATCGGATTACTAAAACATATCCATTCCTGGAATATTAGGAATTCCAGCTTTAGCCACAGCTGCTATTTCGGCTTCATGCACACTAGTAGCTTTCTCAATAGCCTTATTTAAGGTAAGAATTAAATAATCTTCAAGCATATCTTTATCTTGTAACAGCTCGTCATCTATAGCAATAGATTTAATTGTACGGTTTGCTGTAATAGTAACTTTTAGTTTATGGTCATTACTTTCTTCGTCTATAAGTACGGTATGTAGCCGTTCTTTGGTCTCTTCAACTTTTTTTTGAGCGTCTTTCAATTTACTCATCATACCCATCATATCTCCAAACATAATCGCTTCTTTTTAATTATTACGATGCAAAATTAGTAAATTGCGCCACTTTATAGATTAAAATTTTCCTAAAAATAATGGCATCCAATTCTATAATAAAGGCACCGTTAGCGAAAAAAAAACCGCAACAATTAGAGAAGCATAACGACATACGTATCGATAATTATTTTTGGATGAAGGATAGGGAACATCCTGAAGTCATAAATTACTTAAATGCTGAAAATGCCTATTGTGATGAGTCTATGGCGCATACAAAAGCCTTTCAAAAGGATCTTTTTGAGGAAATGAAGGGAAGGATAAAAGAGGATGATTCTTCTGTACCTTACAAATACAATGGGTATTGGTACATTACAAAATTTGAAAAGGGAAAAGATTATCCTATTTATTTGCGTAAGAAAGATAGTTTGGATAATCCTGAAGAATTACTATTTGATTGTAATGCGATGGCAGAGGGAGAGCGCTATTTTAAATTAGCAGGAATTAGCATAAGCCCTGATAATACCTTAGTCTCTTTCGGAATTGATAAAACAGGGCGTCGTAATTATACCATATATGTAAAAGATCTTACGACTGGGCAAATAAAGTCCGATGCCATACCTAATACGACAGGTTCATCGAGTTGGGCAAATGATAACCAAACTTTATTTTACACTAAAAAAGATGAGGTTACCTTAAGAGCCTATCAAATTTATAGACATACCTTGGGTAAAACTAAGGATGTGTTAGTGTTTCAAGAGGAAGACGATACCTACGGGACAACGGTTTATAAATCCAAATCCAGAAAATATATTATCATTGCGTGTTATAGTACATTAACTAATGAGTATCATCTACTCAACGCAAATGATCCGAATGGTAAGTTTGAGGTGTTTTATCCGAGAGTACGTGGGTTAGAATACAGTATTTCACATTATCAAGATCAATTTTACATTTTAACCAATAAGGACAAGGCCACTAACTTTAAACTGATGCGATGCAATGAATCGGATAGGGTTATGGAAAGTTGGGAAGAAGTCATAGCACATAGAGCAGATACCCTGATCGAAAACGTAGATATTTTTAAAGACTTCTTGGTAGTTAGTGAGCGACGAAATGGTCTTAACCAAATTCGAATAATGCGGTGGGATAATACTGATGATTACTATTTGCCTTTTGATAATGAAACGTATACAGCCTATACGACTACTAATGTTGAGTTCGACACTAACATACTTAGGTTTGGTTATAACGCACTTACAACTCCTGCTTCAGTCATTGAGTTTAATATGATTTCTAAAGAAAGGCGTGTTCTTAAAGAGCAGGAAGTTTTAGGCGGGGCATTTAACAAGGACAATTACGTGTCTGAACGTATTTGGGCAACTGCTAATGATGGTACAAAAATTCCAATATCCTTGGTCTATAAAAAGGGTGTTAAAAAAGATGGAAACAGCCCATTGTTACAATATGCATATGGCAGTTATGGATCGACAGTAGATCCCTATTTTTCAACGATTCGATTGAGCTTGTTAGATCGAGGGTTTATTTATGCCATTTCTCATGTACGAGGAGGTGAGTATTTAGGTAGACCTTGGTATGAAGATGGAAAACTTCTAAAAAAGAAAAATACGTTTACTGATTTTATTGCGTGCTCTGTCTATTTAATTAAGGAACGATTTACCTCTTCTAAGCATCTTTATGCTATGGGTGGAAGTGCTGGGGGATTGTTAATGGGAGTTGTTATTAATGAAGCCCCAGAACTCTATAACGGAGTTGTTGCCGCCGTCCCTTTTGTGGATGTAATTACCACGATGTTAGATGATTCTATTCCGTTAACGACTGGAGAATATGATGAATGGGGTAATCCTAACGATAAGCTCTATTATGACTATATGAAGTCGTATTCACCTTACGATAATGTGACGTCTAAATCTTATCCAAATATGCTAGTTACCGCTGGATTGCACGATTCTCAGGTCCAATATTGGGAACCTGCAAAATGGGTTGCAAAATTACGTGAATTAAAAACAGATAGTAACCAATTGTACCTTAAAACCAACATGAATGCAGGTCATGGTGGAGCCTCTGGAAGATTCGAAAGTCTTAAGGAAGAGGCTGAAGAATTTGCCTTCCTTTTAGATTTGGAAGGTATTTCGAGCTAGTTCAAAAAAAAATGTTACTTTTGCAAGGTTTTATGTGTCTATACGACTTCGTTTTAGATAACAGAAATTAACATTTATGGAGAACAACAAAAATGTATTTGATAATGTATTACAGTTAATAGGTAGTACACCCCTTATCAAACTCAATAAAATGACCTCTGATTTTGATGGTAACTTTTTCGCAAAAGTTGAAGCATTTAACCCAGGTCATTCCTCTAAAGATAGAATAGCATTACACATCATTGAAGAAGCTGAGCGTCAGGGAATTTTATCTCCTGGCGATACGATTATTGAAACGACTTCTGGTAATACGGGTTTCAGTATCGCTATGGTGAGTATCATTAAAGGATATGAGTGTATCCTTGCTGTAAGTTCTAAATCTTCAGCTGATAAGATTGACATGTTAAAGTCAATGGGTGCGAAGGTTTATGTTTGTCCAGCTCATGTTAACGCTGATGATCCTAGATCCTATTATCAGGTTGCTAAACGCTTACATGAAGAAATTAAAGGTTCTATTTATATTAACCAGTACTTCAATCAATTAAACATTGATGCACATTATAATTCAACGGGTCCAGAGATATGGAATCAAACTAACGGTGAAATTACGCACTTAGTTGCTTGTAGTGGAACAGGTGGAACGATTTCTGGTATTGCAAAATACTTGAAGGAGCAAAATCCAAATGTAAAGATTATAGGTGTTGATGCTTATGGTTCTGTTTTAAAGAAGTACCATGAAACACGTGAGTTTGATGAAAAGGAGATTTATCCATATCGGATAGAAGGCTTAGGAAAGAATTTAATCCCGACGGCAACAGATTTCGATTTAATAGATAAGTTTGTTAAAGTAACAGACGAAGAGAGTGCACATACAGCAAGAGAAATTTCTAATACGGAAGGTATATTCGTTGGTTATACTAGTGGTGCTGCAATGCAAGCATTAAAACAATTAAATGCTGAAGGCGAATTTAAGGCAACAGATAAGATTGTTGTGGTGTTCCCAGATCATGGGTCACGATATATGAGTAAAGTGTATAGCGATAAATGGATGTCTGATCAAGGCTTTTTTGACAGTAAAAATGAAGTGTCTACTACAATTCAGTATGTGAAGTAGTAGGTTATAAAAATATAAGGCCTACCTTGGTTGGTAGGCTTTTTTTATGTTTAAAACTTAGTGAATAGTTCAAGTAAATAATATTATGCATTCATAATATTATTACCTAATTTTGCGCACAGTAATAAAATTAAAATAACTAAGACTATTTAACTTTTCTATGTGTTTTGTAACATAGAACAGGGTTAATGGCAAACGTATTGTATGAAGGATTTATTTGATAAGATTTACAGAGATAAAGGACCATTAGGTAAATGGGCAGCACAAGCTGAAGGTTATTTCGTATTTCCTAAGTTAGAAGGGGAGATTTCTAACAGAATGAAATTCCAAGGAAAAGAAGTTATTACCTGGAGTATAAATGATTACTTAGGATTAGCAAATCATCCTGAAGTAAGAAAAGTAGATGCTGAAGCAGCTGCTAAGTATGGATCTGCTTATCCAATGGGTGCGAGAATGATGTCTGGTCATACCGATTTGCATGAACAGTTGCAGAACGAACTTGCTCAGTTTGTTAGTAAAGAGGCAGCTTATTTACTTAATTTTGGTTACCAAGGAATCATGTCTACGATTGATGCTTTGGTTGCTAAAGATGATATAATCGTTTATGATGTCGATGCACATGCATGTATTATTGATGGTGTAAGACTGCATATGGGTAAACGCTTTACCTATAAGCATAATGACGTTGAGAGTTTGGAGAAAAACTTAGAGCGTGCTACAAAAATGGCCGAGCAAACAGGCGGAGGTATTTTAGTCATATCTGAAGGTGTGTTTGGTATGCGTGGTGAGCAAGGGCGGTTAAAGGAAATCGTTGCTTTAAAGAAGAAATTTAACTTTAGATTATTGGTTGATGATGCACACGGATTTGGAACCCTAGGTGCTACAGGTGCAGGCGCAGGCGAGGAGCAAGGAGTTCAAGACGATATCGATGTGTATTTTGCAACTTTTGCTAAGTCTATGGCGAGTACTGGTGCATTTATTGCTGGTGATAAAGAAATTATAGATTTCCTAAAATATAATTTACGTTCTCAAATGTTTGCCAAGTCATTACAAATGACTTTAACAGTTGGTGCCTTAAAACGTTTAGAGATGTTGCGTACTATGCCAGAACTTAAAAAGAATCTTTGGACCATTGTTGACGCTTTACAGTCTGGTTTAAAAGCACGTGGCTTTGATATAGGAACGACTCAAAGTTGTGTAACGCCTGTATATCTTAAAGGAAGTATTCCAGAAGCCATGGCTTTAGTAAAAGATCTAAGAGAAAATCACGGAATATTCTGTTCTATAGTGGTTTATCCTGTAATACCTAAAGGTTTAATTCTACTTAGAATGATTCCAACAGCAACGCATACTTTAGAAGATGTTAAAGAAACTTTAGATGCTTTTGATGCGATTAGAGATCGCCTTGAAAACGGTACTTACCGCAGGATGTCTGCTGCATTAATAGCAGCCATGGGTGAGTAAAGATCTAATAATTGTTATGATAATAAAAATGCCTTATCAGTATTGATAAGGCATTTTTTATATAGGTTTACTCATAGTACATCGTCTTTTATGCACTGTTGGATTGAAGTGTTTCCATAATTGATGGATTGCTGTATTATCCGCTAGTTCTGGACCTCTAATACATTGCTCAACACCTTTTTTCTCAAATTCGTTATAAAATTCATTAAAGATAATGGCAGTAACCCCTTTATTCTGGTACTCTGGAAGTACACCAATTAAATAGAAGGTTACTGATTTTGAATGTTTTTTTGCGTGCATAATATGCCTAAATCCAAAAGGGAATAACTTACCCTTCATTTTTTGTAATGCCTCTGCAAATGACGGCGTAACGATAGCAAATGCAATTAACTTGTCGTTTTCGTCAACCACAAACTTCACATACTCTGGATTAAGAAAGGGTAAAAACTTTTTCTTAAAATAGGCTTTTTGTTCAGGATTAATAGCTACGAACGATGAGAGTTTCGCATGAGACGTTTCGAAAACATCGAACATTTCATCTGCATAAGCCATGATATCCTTAGTGGTTTTAAAATCTAAGGCTTTAAGTTTATATCTGCGCTTTATTAAATCCTGTATCTTATTAAAATTCTCTGGGTTAATATTGCTAAATGGGAACTTGTTTTCCACATATTTTTTAGAAACTTGTAACCCGTAAGCTTCATAATGTGCTTGATAATACGGATGGTTATACCAGGTTATCATAGTACCAATATGATCAAATCCTTCTGTCATTACCCCAACTTTATCAAGGTTAGAAAACCCAACAGGACCTTCAATAAATTCTAAATTATTGAATATTCCGATTTCAGTAATCTTATCTAATAGGGCTTGGGAAACCGTCTTGTCATCAATAAAGTCAAACCAACCAAAGCGCATTTTTTTTATCCCTTGTTGCTTGACTTCAATCCAATTAATTATAGCAGAAACGCGGCCAACAATATCCTTTCCTTTATAGGCCAAAAAGAATCTCGCCTCTGCATCCTTAAAAACAGGGTTCTGTTCTTTGTTGAAGGTTTTTAATTCTTGACTTATAATTGGTGGCACCCAATACGGAGAATCATGATAAAGTTTGAAAGGAAACTTAACAAACGCTTTTAGATCTTTTTTTGATGTTACTTCTTTAATGGTAATCATACAGCTAATTATATTCCATCAGAATCAAATTCGTCTTCTGTCTTTTTCCTATTTTTTCGCTTTTTCTTGTAATTACCAGTATTTCCATTTCCATTATCGATTTTCTTGTCTTTGTGAAAATCTAGTCTGTAAGAAGCACCAAATGCTATATTGAATACAGAAGGTGTATCTTTAGTGTTAAATGCAATATTTGCGTCTAATTGAAAGTCTTTATTCCAAAGATATGCACCACCAATTCTGAAGATGTTATCTGCATAAAAATCACTACTTATACCTTGTGCCTCACCAAATACAACCCATTGTGGAGTGAAGGAATGCGTTAGTGTAAAAATATATTGAAATTCAGAAAATTCAGATCCTATTCGATCCTTAATTAAGTTCATAACAAACACCCAACCCCCATTAAAATTATTTTGTGTGGCAATCATGACCTTTGGACTAAAACCTTCTACATCTGGTGCTGTGTATGGGTTGTCTTTTGTGTCAAAATTAGCACCTGCATAGACAGCAACCGCTGGAATTAGTGATTTCCATTGAAATTTACGGTTGGCATGATAACTATATAAGTTTGGTTTTGCTTCCTCAGCATTTTTATAAGGGTCATATACCAGATATTTAGCTCCTAAAGTAAAATTTCTAAAATTTGAACGGTCACGTTCTACTGCAACTGAAGCGCTGTTAAATGTTATCTGATCGTTTTGATAAGCACCATCGAGCAAAATTTCCAGTTGTTCAAACAATAATCCGTAGCGAACAGAAAAGTCAAGTCCAAAACCTGCAACCTCGTATTCTAAAGGAACATGTTCTTCCTTTACTGTAAAAGCACCGACTTCAAATTGAATTACATTAACACCCACAGCAAAGGCACTTTCAGAAAGTCCAGGTCTGTTAGAATTTATGACCTCAGTATACTGAGCATAGGACATCGAGTAAGTTAGAATCAGTATTAAGATAGAAATTGATTTGAGTATGCGCATGTACTTTTGGTTTGAATTCAAATATATATAATTTATACTTTTTTTAAGGATTAATAACGGATTATACGTAACTATAATTGTATTTTTGATACTAACATTATAAAATACGATAAGAAGCTTCGGCTATGGGTTTACTAAGAACAGTATTAATAATTTTACTTATCTGGTTTGGTCTAAAGATATTATCCCGACTATTTGCTCCGGTTTTGATGAAATTTGTTGCAAAGAAGGCGGAGGAACGCTTTGGACAACAATTTGGAGATTTTCAAAATCAAGCACAGCAACGTGCAGATCAAAAGCGTAGGGAAGGTGAAACGGTTATTGATACAATGCCAAAACAAAATAAGGCTTCTAATGAGAAAGTGGGGGAGTATATCGATTTTGAAGAAATCGAATAATATTACTTGAATCCCATTCTAATTCTTTACTAAAAATTAGTTACTTTTCGGAATCAATAATATAAAGATTTCATGTCATTTTCTTTCAAACGTTTATTGCCACATTTACTAGTTCTAACTGGTTTTGTGGTTCTATCATTAGCGTATTTCAGTCCAGTTTTACAAGGTAAAAAAATATTCCAGAGTGATATTATGCATTACATTGGAATGGCGCAGCAGCAGAAAGAATATGCGAAAACTACAGGTGAAGAAACGTATTGGACCAATAGTGCGTTTGGTGGTATGCCAACCTATCAGTTAGGGGCTAAATACCCTCATAATTACATTAAAAAGCTCGATTTATCCTTGCGCTTTTTACCAAGACCTGCAGATTACTTGTTCCTTTACTTTTTAGGATTTTACATGTTACTATTAGCCTTAAAGGTTGACTTTAAACTAGCCGCACTTGGTGCCTTAGCTTTCGGATTTTCAACGTATTTAATTATTATTCTTGGTGTGGGACATAATGCAAAAGCCCATGCAATAGCCTATATGCCAATGGTATTGGCCGGAATAATACTCACATTCCGGAAGAACTATGTTCTCGGATTTTTACTGACAACAGTTGCACTTGGTTTAGAAATTGTTGCCAATCACTTTCAAATGACTTATTACTTATTGTTATTGGTGTTAGTCCTTGGCTTGGTTTATTTGATTGATGCTTATAAGAAGAAATTATTGCCGCATTTTTTTAAATCTGTAGGCTTACTTTCTGTTGCTGCTATTCTTGCGGTTGGACTCAATGCCACTAATATCATGGCCACCCAAGAATACGTCAAAGAAAGTACCCGAGGTCAAAGCGAGTTAACCATAAATGTGGATGGCAGTGCTAAGGAAGCTACCAGTGGTTTAAGTAAAGATTACATCACTGAATACAGTTACGGACTTACGGAGACATTCAACTTATTCATTCCAAAGTTTATGGGTGGTGGTAATTCTGAAGATATTGGTAAAGACTCTGAAACATATAAGACATATGTTACTATGGGTGCGTCACCAATTGAAGCATTGGATTTGTCGCGTAATGCACCTATGTATTGGGGAGATCAACCTATAGTCGAGGCTCCGGCTTATGTTGGTGCCGTAATTATCTTCTTATTTGTACTAGGACTGTTTTTAGTAAAGGGTCGATTGAAATGGTGGTTGGTAGGTGGAACAATCTTATCCTTACTACTCTCTTACGGAAAGAATTTAGGGTTTCTAACGGACTTCTTTATTGATTATGTACCGCTTTACGATAAGTTTAGAGCGGTAAGTTCAATTCAAGTGATTTTAGAACTATGCATTCCTGTATTAGGAATATTTGCATTAGTGCGTCTTTTCAATGACTTTGAAAAAGATGGCGAAAAGCTAAAGGCACTCAAGTATACCATTGCTATAACAGCAGGTTTATGCTTGATTTTCTTGTTGTTCAAATCAACTTTCTTCGACTTTAAAAGCTTTAGAGACCAAGGCATTCCTGAGCCTTTGATAGATGCTTTAATAAAAGACAGAAAGACACTATTTAATGCAGATACTATTAGAAGTTTGATTTTAGTGTTGTTGTCTGCTGGTACTATTTATGTATTCTTGAAAAAGAAATTATCTGAAGTGCTTGTTGTAGTTGTTTTTGGTGTGTTGATTTTGTTTGATCAGGTGAGCATTAATAAATCGTATGTGAATAATGAGGACTTTGTTTCAGCTATCAGCGTCGATAAGCCTTATCAACCTAATGCTGCTGATAAGAAAATATTAAAAGATAAAGGCCATTATCGTGTCCTAGACATGTCATCTGAGGGACAGCGTCGCCCTGGTCGCGCAGCCTATTTTCACAATTCTTTATTTGGTTACCATGCTGCTAAATTAGGCCGTTACAATGAGCTTATGGAATTTCATATTTATAATAATAATATGAATGTTCTTAATATGCTTAATACAAAATATATCATTGCCGAAGACCAAGGACAGATTTTTCCATATGATAATCCCGATGCAAACGGTAATGCTTGGTTTGTGTCATCTTTACATGTATTAAAGGATTCTAATGAAGAAATTCAAATACTTGATTCTTTAGATACAAAGCGTGCTGCAGTTACGAGTATGAATAATTGGAGTTTGAAACAGAAGCAGTTTAATTATTCAGTTGATTCTACAGCTTCCATCGGTTTAAAAGAATTTAAGCCAAACTATTTAAAATACGAATCAACAAATCCAAATCAAGGTTTCGTAGTGTTTTCTGAGATTTATTACGCAAATGGTTGGAACGCTTATATCGATGGAGAATTGGCCACGCATATTCGTGTGAATTATGTGCTGCGTGGTATGGAAGTCCCATCCGGTAATCATACCATTGAGTTTAAGTTTGAGCCGCGAGTTGTAAAGACGGGAAGCTCTATTGCCTTAGCAAGTTCTGCATTATTGGGGATTTTAGTTTTGTTAGCAATTGCCTTTCAATTAAAACAGCGTAAAGAACCAGCGTAATTGGTTTTATGGATACTAAAAAGGCACTTATTATTTGTTATTATTGGCCTCCAGCTGGTGGACCAGGCGTGCAACGTTGGTTGAAATTTGTTAAGTATCTACCTGAATTTGGAATAGACCCTATCGTTTATTGTCCACAGAATCCTAATTATCCAATCATAGATCAAAGTTTACTTAATGAGGTTCCTGAGCGTGTTGAAATTATTAAGCTACCGATAAAAGAGCCATACGCCTTGGCTAGACTATTCTCTAAAAAAAGCGCTACAACAATTAGCTCAGGTGTTATTCCAAAAACTAAAAAGCAATCACTAATCGAAAAGTTGATGCTTTATATCAGAGGTAACTATTTTATTCCAGATGCAAGGAAAAACTGGATAGAACCATCAGTGTCATTTTTATCAAACTATCTAAAAGATCACCAAATAGATACAATTATAACTACTGGTCCACCTCATAGTTTACATCTTATTGGATTACAATTAAAACAGCAATTAAACTTAAAATGGATTACAGACTTTAGAGATCCATGGACCACAATAGGATATCATAAAGCATTAAAACTAACTAAATCCTCTGAATTAGAACATGAAACACTTGAAGCACAAGTGTTGAATTCTGCAGATCATATTGTCGTAACTAGTGAGCATACACAAGCTGAATTTAAGACTAAAACAGAACAGCCTATCTCTGTAATTACCAATGGCTATGATAATCACTCAGTAAGGGTAGAGGGTAAAGATGAAAAATTTACATTATCTCATATTGGATCTTTACTTTCTGAACGCAATCCAAAAGTTCTGTGGGAAGTTCTAGCAGAGCTTATCCAATCAAATACAGAATTTGCTTCTAAATTTCAACTTAATTTAGTTGGTGTCGTTAGTGAAGATGTTTTAGAATCTTTAAATAATTCTGGTTTGGAAACTTATGTGAATTTAGTTGGCTATGTGAGTCATAACGACGCTATTAAATTTCAACTTAAATCAAGACTACTATTACTCATCGAAATTGATTCGGAAGACACGAAGGCCATAATTCCTGGAAAACTCTTTGAATATTTAGTTTCTGAAACACCAATTTTGGCTATTGGTCCGGATGATTCAGATATACAGCAAATAATCAAAGAAACCAATACAGGTTCTTATTTTAACTATCAGCAAAAGAAAATGCTTAAGACGCGCATAAGTTCCTGTTTTAAGGCTTATCAGCAAGACGCATTAACTGTTAATCCTACAGGAATTGAGAGATATAGTAGAAAAAACTTAACTAAAGTTCTAACTTCAATTATTAAGAGTTAATGCTGTTTTTGCATATTGAGCGTTTATAGTTGTACTTTGTAAAGCCATGGGTATTGTATTAACACAATCTTTTAAAAATACAATTAGCACTTATCTCGGTTTTGGTTTAGGTGCCATTAATACCTTATTTCTTTATACCAATTTTTTAACTGACGAATATTATGGCTTGGTTGCTTTTTTGCTCTCTGCAGCCAATATTATGATGCCATTTATGGCTTTTGGTGTTCATAATGCTATTATAAAGTTTTATTCGTCTTTTAAAACCAAACAAAGCATTGATAGCTTTCTCACATTGATGCTATTATTGCCATTATTAGTTATTATTCCGGCTGTATTTATTGGCTATTTGTCATATGAAAGTATTGCTATTTTGTTATCTGGGGAAAATCCTATAGTAAAGGATTATCTATGGCATATTTTGGTTTTAGCTATTACAATGGCGTATTTTGAAATTTTCTTTTCATGGGCTAAGGTCCAGATGAAAACCGTTTTTGGCAATATTATGAAAGAAATTTTTCATCGCCTTTGTATCATGGTATTGTTAATTGCAGTGTATTTAAAATGGATCACCGTTAAAGACTTTATTTTAGCATTAGTTGGGGTTTATGTTTTACGAATGCTCATCATGAAGCTATATGCGTTTTCTGTCTGGTCACCTAAATTTCAATTTATAAATTTCGAAGGATTTAGATCTATTTTCAAATATGCACTGCTAATGATCATAGCTGGATCGGTGGCTATGTTAATTTTGGATATTGATAAGTTTATGATTGGATTGCTTCTAGCGCATATTGAACAAGTAGCCTATTATAGTGTTGCAATTTTTATTGCAACTGTTATTGCGGTGCCGCAACGATCTATGCATCAAATAATGATGCCTTTAACTGCTAAATATTTAAATGAAAATAACGCTGAGGCTTTAGAAGATTTGTACAAGCGAAGTTCTTTAAGTTTAATGGTTGTTAGTGGTTTGATATTTCTTTTAATTGTGGTAAATATAAATGCACTTTACGACATTTTACCAACAGAGTTTACAGGTGGATTGTTTGTGGTTTTAATTGTTAGTTTGGCAAAGCTTTATGATAATAGTTTAGGTAATAATAACGCCATCTTATTTAATAGTGACTACTATTTCATGGTGCTTCTTTTTGGAATTGGGCTTGCCATAATGGCAATACTATTAAATCTGATATTTATTCCTATTTATGGGATAGAAGGATCAGCCATAGCCACGTTTCTTGCAGTTTTTATGTATAACACTATAAAAATATTATTTGTAAAGCAGAAGTTTAACATGCTGCCTTACTCTATTCATAGTCTTAAGTTAATTGGAATTCTATTGGTGTTGAGCATGAGTTTCTACTTTTGGGACTTTCAGTTTTATGCTATTCTAAATATCAGTATAAAATCCATTCTAATTTCAGGACTATATATTTGCATCATTTATAAGTTGAATGTATCTGATGACGTATCACAGCTCATAAAAAAGTACCTAAAAATTTAGATACTTTTAATATTTATAAACAAGAAATCCCGCAAGGTGCTCTGAGGCATACATCATACGGGACTTCTACTAACCAACCAAAAAAAATCATGTTTTATTTTTTATCCTCTAGCTCGTCTTGAATTAGACCTTGTAGACCTTTGGTTACTTTGTCTACTTGCATTAGATCTTGATGATACTGAAGACGTTTTTCTTTGCTTCTGAATTGTACTTCGTTGTCTATTGTTTTGCGATGTCGATCTATTATATATACGAGATTCCATCGCATTTGGTTGTCTAACAGAAGTATTTTTTGGGTTTTCTACTTCTTTAGACACAAATCTTTGTGTTCTAGTCACATTTTCATTGCGACTTCTAGTTGTTCTAACCGAATTAGATCTTGTAGGCCTTTCTGGTGTTGACACTCTTGTATTTGAGCTATTACGTGTTGTTCTAACCATAGCACGTGGTCTTGTGGTTTCAGCAAGGCTCGTAGTTCTTCGTCTTGTTATTTCTGCATTTCTACGCGTTACTGTTCTTTGAATAGTACGTTCTCTTTGTGTGCGCGGTGTTTGTACATAATTGCTATTTCTTCTAGTAATCTGTGTATTACCGCGTCTACCATTATTTACATTATAGTATCTCACATTGTTTCTGTATGGTCTATACCAAATGTGTCTTACAGGTGAATAAAACTGTCTGTAAGGATTTACATTAATAACACAATAGTTGACTGGTGGAAGGATATAAAATCTATGCCAAGGCCTCCAAACATAGGCTCTGTTATAAGTGTTGATGAATCCATCATATCGCCAAAAGATATTGTTTCTGTAATACACATTTAAACCGCCAATTCTGCTGATTCTATTAAAACTATTGTATGCGATAAAGATGTCGCCAATCTGGTTAACACGCCCATAGAAATCATAGAAGATTGGTGTGTTTTGAATTTGGATAATTGCACCAAATCTATCGTATTGTACATATGGATTATAGTTGTAACCAGCATTAAAACTTAAAGCAAATCCAGGTGTATTGATTCCAACACTTACATCCGGTCCATTATCTGGAATGTAAAAGTCAAATTGTCCATCTCTATAGACTGAAAATTCAATACCTCCTTCGTTAAATATGAAAGAATTACCATAACCTCTCACGTAATTATTTAATGAAGCTTCTGCTTCTGCTACTCTAATGGTAGTTGCAAATACAGTTGTGCTCACGACAATTAAAACTGCTAATAATAGAATCCGTTTCATAGTTAAAGGGTTTAAAATCATTCGATATATTTTATACAAACAACGTGCCAAAAAATTTAAACAATTGATAATTAGCGCTATATGCTATCAAATAAAAATCCCGAAGCTTTGGGGAAGGTCTTCAGGATTTTTGGCACTCAACATCTATTTAGACTGTGTTGAGTTATCAAGACTTACTTTACGTTTTCTATGCGTCCTTACTTTACCGTTTTTTCGGTAGTAATAGAAGTCATTATCATCATTCCATTCATTATTCCAGTCGTTTTGCCATTCATCATTGGTTTGAAAATTGAAACTATTGCTGCGATTATTAAGGTTAACATGACCTCTAATACCAATAACTTTTCCATATCTATTGTACAATAACCTTAACCCCCCGACTTGCTTTAATTGTCCTATACGATAACTCATGTAAACAGAGCCAGCGCGTTTTATACGTCCACGTCTATCATAATTGATAAATACATTTCCAATTCGTCTTACTCGACCAAGTCGGTCATGAGTAATTAAAACACCTCGATTAACTTTGTGGTATCGTGTTCCTGGCGCCCCATAGGTTCGATTTGTTCCTCTTCTATTATGTCTGTAATAATAGTGTCCATCTCGAGATCTCGTTGCAAACACATCTGTATTAAAGTCGAAACTTCCATCTGGAAAGATTAGAAATTCTACACCACGTTCTACAAACAATATTGGTTGTGTAAAACGGTAGCGCGTATTATTTAAATCTTCCCCATTTAAAACAGCATATCCTGCTGTTGCGTTTACGGTAGATATTATTCCTAATAACATCATTACCAAAAAAAGTAATTTACTTTTCATAATTAATAGGTTTTTAGATTTACCTAGTCACTAACTCCTTTAGGACTTTTAGGTATACGCAATATGTTCTTAATACCCAATTAGCGTGCCAAAACTATAAGAGGTTGATAAACAATTATCTAAAAATATTTTTAAACGCTAATATGTTACATTTTACATATTGATTCTTCTTATTTAAAGACGCGATATTATAAATTTCATTATTTTTAAACCAGACTAACCATCATAAATGCGTACAGAAAAAATTAATTGTAAGAATTGTGATCAGCTCTTCGAGATGGGCTTTCAATTTTGTCCGCATTGTGGTCAGAAGACTAATGATGATCTCACAATTGGTGTGTTATTTTATAATACCATTAGTAATTATTTTTCTTTTGACGCAAGATTTTTCAAGAGTTTTCTGCCTTTAATGTTTAAACCAGGTTATTTAGCTAAGAAGTTTTTAGAAGGGAAGCGATTGTTGTACCTGCATCCAGCTCAGATGTACTTATTTATTTCTGTTATTTTCTTTTTTATTATATCTTTTAGTACTAGAGAATTGGTGACTAAGGCTAATGAAATCAATGAAAAAGTAGTTGCGAGTAATCCTGCCACTAAAGTAGAAAATGATAGTGTAAAAAATGTCCTTGATTCGATAGCAATATCAAAAGCCATGGTGCCTTTGGAAGCTAATAAAGCACTATTAGGTTTAAAGGATGAGGATTTAAAATTAACTGATTCTATCTTAAAACAAGGGGCTAAAAAGAGTAATTCTAAAAATATAACCTGGGATTTTGATAAGGAGAAAGTAGATTCTTTAATTGTTGCAGGTGCAGATAAAGAAATTGTTTTAAAAGCAATGGGAATGTCTGATGATCCAGGATATTTTGAAAGACGCATCTTTGAAAATTTACTTAAAATCACTAAGGGAAGAGGTGCAGGTGGCATTGTACAAGCTTTTTTTGATAGTATTCCTATTTCAATGTTTTTCTTGTTGCCACTGTTTGCATTTATATTAAAGATATTTTATTTCAATAAAGGCAGATACTCTCACCATTTAGTATTTAGTTTTTATTTTTTCTCATTTCTATTTACCGTATTTAGTATTCTTTTCGGTGTTAACAGGTTTATATATGACATACCAAACTGGATTGATTGGCTTATTGCTATATCAACCTATTTCTATTTTTTAATCTCTCTTATTAAGTTTTATGGTCAGAATTGGTTTTTATCTTGGATTAAGAGTGGTATAATTACGTTTACCTTTCTTATGTTTATTGTACCAATGTCGTTTAGTGTACTGGTTTTATTAGCATTTATTTTCTAAGAGTTTTTCCAATTAATTGAGGTTGAGTCTTCAGCGGATTTCACATGCCATAATGGTACGTTGAGATAAGCGCATAAAATTTCGGCATCGTCCAATAAACCTTGTAAGTTATTATGGTCTATAAGATGGACTCTTTTTAGATTTTCAAGTACGAGGTTTAATTCAAAACTATTTCTTTTAAGTTTTGATTCTTCAGCAACCAATTCTTCTCCTAAAACCTGTATTGCTATAATGTCACTAAGCTTATATTTAAAATAAGCTAGCTGATGCGGAAATAATGGAAAACCTTTATAGTAAAGATTATGTCTTTTACTAAAGGTAAAATACTTTAAATTTCCGAATAGACTTAAGAGTAGTGTAAAAGAAAAATATCCAAAGACTAAATAAAAAACTGTGTTACTTAATAAAAATTTAAGGTTGTTTGAAACACTGTATTTATAACTTATAAAACCAATAAAAGCCAAGGGAAGTCCAAAAAAAACTACAGATTCAAAACCTAAGCGAGCATTAAGTTTGAAGCAAAGGTTATTTCTTCTAGTTTTGTGAAGTGAGTGGGTTTCATAATTAGGTCCACCACGATTTAATAAATAGGTGCTAACCTTTTTTCTTGCATTTTCTCTTGCCTCTATAGCTTCTTGATGGAATCCTTCTGGTGATTCCATAGTTACAGTTTTTCTTGTAGATATTTTCCAGTAATAGAATCAGAATTACTTACTAATTCTTCTGGTGTTCCAAGGGCAATGAGTTGTCCACCCTGTTTGCCCCCTTTTGGTCCGAGATCAATAATATGATCAGCACATTTTATAAGATCTATATTGTGTTCGATTACGATTATTGAATGCCCTTTAGCTATTAGAGCCTGAAAAGATGATAAGAGCTTCTGTATGTCATGGAAATGCAACCCAGTTGTTGGTTCATCAAAAATGAAAAGCGCGTTATCACTTTTACTTCCTTTTCCTAAGAAGGTTGCCAATTTTATACGTTGAGCTTCGCCACCAGAAAGGGTAGAAGAGGACTGCCCTAAAGTAACATAGCCTAGCCCAACGTCTTGAAGCGGTTGTAATTTATTTTGAATTTTAGTTTGCTTATAGGTCTTAAAAAAATCAATAGCATCATCAATAGTCATACTTAAGATGTCGTGAATGGACTTGCCTTCAAATTGTACTTCTAAGATTTCTTTTTTAAAACGTTTTCCGCCACAAGTATCACAGGTTAAATGGACATCAGCCATAAACTGCATCTCAATGGTCACTTCTCCTTCACCTTTACACGTTTCACAGCGTCCACCATCTACATTAAAACTGAAGTGCTTGGCTTGGTAATTTCGTATCTTACTTAACTTTTGAGCGGCAAACAATGCGCGAATATCATCATAAGCTTTTATGTAGGTTACAGGGTTGGAACGGGATGATCGTCCTATCGGGTTTTGATCTACAAACTCTACATGCTGAATGTTTGAGAAATTACCTGTCATTTCAGAAAACTGGCCAGCCTTATCACTAAAACCTGTTAATTTCTTTTGGATAGAAGGGAACAGTATATTTTTAACCAAAGTACTCTTGCCACTTCCTGAGACTCCAGTGACAACAGTGAGCATATTCAAAGGGAAGCTCACATCAATATTCTTTAAATTGTTTTCTCTTGCTCCTAGGATATCGATATGATATTTAGAGGTTCTTCGCTTTTCAGGTACTCTAATTTCTAATTGTCCATTTAAATATTGAGCTGTAAGTGTTGTAGATGCGAGAATATTATTAAAATTTCCAGTGGCTACAATCTCACCACCAAGGGTGCCAGCTTCAGGACCTATATCTATAATTTCATCAGCAGCCTTCATGATATCTTCGTCATGTTCAACAACAATTACTGTATTGCCTAAGTCACGTAAAGACTTTAAAACATTAATTAATCGCTCTGTATCTTTTGGATGCAAGCCTATACTGGGCTCATCTAATATATACATCGAACCGACCAAACTACTTCCTAATGAGGTTGCTAAATTAATACGTTGGCTTTCCCCGCCCGATAAAGTGTTTGAACGCCTGTTTAATGTTAAATAGTCCAAACCAACATTTGCTAAGAAATCTAATCGCGTATTTATTTCTGTAAGGAGACGTCTTGCAATTTTTTCATCATAAGCATTGAGTTCAAGCCCATTAAAGAAGTTTCTAAGTTCATTGAGTGGAAGGTCCACTAAATCTGTAATTGTAGCACCATTTATTTTAACATAACTAGCTTCTTTACGTAAGCGTTTACCTTTGCAAACATTACATTTTGTTTTACCACGGTACCGGGACAGCATAACGCGGTTCTGAATTTTGTAGGCTTTCGATTCCAATTCAGCAAAAAAGCTGTCTAATCCTTCAAAATAGGCATTCCCAGACCATATTAATGCTTTATGTTCTGTACTAAGTTCAAAATATGGCTTATGTATAGGGAAATCAAATTTGTGAGAATTATTCACTAACTGATCCCTATACCAACTCATACTTTCACCTCTCCATGGAAAAATGGCATTCTCATATACAGATAAGGCTGTATTAGGGATGACTAAGTCCTCATCAATACCAATAACATCACCATATCCTTCACATTTTGGACAAGCACCGTAAGGATTATTAAAGCTAAATAAATGAACATTTGGCTCTAGAAACTGCATGTCGTCTAGCTCAAACTTATTATTAAAACTCATCTGCGAATTATCGAATAGCGATTCAATAATACAGCTCCCAACCCCTTCAAAAAAAGCAGTCTCAATGGCATCTGCCAAACGATTTAAAAAATCTTCATCGTCTTTGTAAACAATTCTATCTACAACAAGATATAGGTCTTTATCTGACAAAATAGCTTCGTTTAAGGCATCATCAATTCTTAAGACCTTGCCCTTATATTTAATTCTCGCATAACCTTGTTGCAAAAGGGTCTGTAATTTATTGTCTATAGTACGACCTTCCTCTAATAGAATAGGAGAGAGCAACAGTAATTTGGAACCTTCATCGTATTTAGTGATGTGTTCTATGACATCTGTAACTGTATGCTTTTTCACCTCGTTTCCAGAAATGGGTGAAAAGGTTTTACCAACTCTTGCAAATAATAATTTAAGATAGTCGTAAATCTCTGTTGTTGTGCCTACAGTAGATCTAGGATTTGTTGAATTTACTTTTTGTTCTATCGCAATGGCAGGCGCTATTCCTTTAATATAATCTACTTTAGGTTTATTGAGTCGACCTAAAAACTGTCTGGCATAACTCGAAAGACTTTCTACATAGCGTCGTTGTCCTTCTGCATATAAGGTATCAAAGGCTAAACTAGACTTTCCTGAACCAGATAATCCGGTAATAACTACTAATTTATTTCTAGGGATAACAACATCAATATTTTTAAGGTTATGCAGTTTAGCACCTTTAATAATGATGCTTTCTTTAGGATTTACATCTAAAATAGTAGTGTTCATTGGATTTGTTCGCGTATAATTTTGCAAAGATACGTTATCTATTTAAGCTGATAAAATGCATAATTAATAGATTAAATGTTAAAATTTGGTGCTTTTTTTTGCTTTTTCAGAATGATTGTTATTATATTTACAACATTATTACGCAATAAAACAACACTGTATAGCATAACATTACTCTAGAAAATTTTAACCCCTTGACAAGAAGTTCACTTCTTGCTACTAAGAGTAATATTATGAAACAAGAACTTATCCAGGACGCAGAGTTGGTTAGTAACTACATTAGAGGAGACGAAAGAGCACTATCAGTGTTGATAGAACGTCATAAACAGAAAATTTACAGTTTTATATATTCTAAAGTTTATGATAAAGATATTACTGAAGATGTTTTTCAGGATACTTTTATCAAAGTAATTAGGACATTAAAACGTGGAAAATATAATGAGGAGGGTAAATTTTTACCATGGGTAATGCGTATTGCGCACAATTTGGTTATTGACCATTTTAGAAAGAATAGCCGTATGCCAAAATTTGATAATGCAGGGGAGTTTAGCATATTTTCGATTTTAAGTGATTCTTCACTAAATGCAGAAAAGAGTATGATTAAAACTCAAGTAGCGTCTGATGTAAGACGGGTTATTGAAGAATTGCCCGAAGATCAAAAACAAGTGCTTGTAATGCGTATGTATCAGGATATGAGTTTTAAAGAAATCTCTGAAAGAACAGGTGTTAGCATAAATACAGCTTTAGGTAGAATGCGATATGCATTGATTAATATGCGAAAGGTTATTGAACAAAATAATATAGTTTTAACAAATTGATACAATAAAGTGTTTTTTGATGCGTTTTTAACATATAATAAACTCTAATTTATTAGTATGGAAAAAATTTACTCTAACGCTTCCCCAAAAAATGATAACCTAAAACCAAAAGAAGAAACGATAAGTTTCCTTTTGAATTATTCAAAGGCTTTAAGTGTTATAAATTATAATAAATTGAAGTTTGAAGCACTTCTAAATTAAGTTGGAAATAATCCTGATTTGAAAAAATCAGGATTTTTTTGTGAATCGTAATTCCTCGTAATTGTACGTTCTAAGATATTCTTGTTGTAATTCTCTCAAAAACGAAACAATCTCTTTATGTTTAGGATGCTTCTCTAGCAAACAATTCTTTAGGCTTTCATCATAAACGGTTATAATAATATACCAATGTCCTGTTCTTGAGGAATAATTATTCTCGAAGGCAGTAAGCCCTGTTTTCTCTTCTAATACTAAATCAGTAACCACTAGTCCAACATTAGCAATTTCATCTGTTCGCTCTACTTCATGATACGTTAAATTGTAAGTACTGTTGTTTATATTAATAGTTGTGTTAAGACCAACATTTACATGATTAAGATTGTATTTTGTGTTTAGGTAGTTGTAGAATTCGTTTGCATCTTTAGGGTCTTTAAAAATGTATGAGGTCTCATTGGGCAATTTTCTTTGAAATTTTTTAGCCTTCATAATTTTATAATCCTTGTTTTTAAACTTTGGTGCAATTTTATAGGGAATACAAGATGTAGCTATAAGTGTAAAGAGTAGAATTATAGTTTTTTTCATTGATTGGAAGTTTCACAACAAGGAGCAATAATTATACCAAGAACTGTTATTTCTTTTTTTTAAGGTGTTTATTTATAACACTTTTTCTGCCAACAGTTTTAGTAATTACATCCTTATCTAAATCCCAACCACGAGCGGGTGAATACTCTCTACCGTACCAAATTATTTGAAGGTGAAGGTCATTCCATAGTTCTTTTGGGAATAGACGTTTGGCATCCTTTTCGGTTTGAACAACATTTTTACCATTAGTTAAATTCCAACGGTACATTAACCTATGAATATGAGTGTCTACAGGAAATGCAGGAATTCCAAAAGCTTGAGATAATACAACAGCGGCAGTTTTATGACCCACTGCAGGTAAGGCTTCGAGTTCTTCATAAGTTTTTGGGACTTCCCCATTATGTTTATCAATAAGGATATGAGATAGACCGTGAATCCCTTTACTCTTCATTGGTGATAGTCCAACAGGTTTTATAATATCTCTAATCTCCTCTACACTTAATTTAATCATGTCATATGGATTGTCGGCTCTTTCAAACAGCAGTGGTGTAATTTGGTTGACTCTTACATCTGTGCTTTGTGCAGACATTAAAACCGCAATCAATAGGGTGTATGGATCTTTATGATCTAAAGGTATAGGAATCTCTGGATAAAGTTCATTTAACGTATTTATAACAAACTCTACCTTTTCTTGTTTTGTCATTCATCGTATTTTTACAAAAACAAAATTAAAGTAATTATGACGCATTTAAAAGTAGGTGATAAAGCACCAAATTTTTCAGGAGTTGATCAAGATGGAAATACAATTAGCCTTGCAGACTATGCAGGTAAGAAATTAGTGGTTTTCTTTTATCCAAAAGCGAGTACACCTGGTTGCACAGCCGAAGCCTGTAATCTAAATGATAATTATGATAGATTTAAAGCTCAAGGCTTTGAGATTTTAGGTGTTAGTGCAGATAGTCCTAAGCGTCAATCAAATTTTAAAAATAAATATGGTTTTCAATATCCGTTATTAGCAGATGAAGACAAATCTGTGATTGAGGCTTTTGGTGTTTGGGGACCAAAGAAGTTTATGGGCAAAGAATATGATGGTATTCATAGAACTACTTTTATAATTGATGAAAATGGGATATTGTCTAATGTAATTACAAAAGTAAAAACCAAAGAACATACGGCTCAAATCTTAGCAGATTAGATATTTAAACAAAAAAACGACTTAGATTTAAGTCGTTTTTTATTATTAGTCTATCGCATTATTTATGGATTACTTCTTCAGATTCACAGCCAAATAAACTTTGTGCTTTAATTAAATTAGCAACACCTTCTGGCAACATGGTTTCCCAACCGGTTTTGCCTTCCGCAATCATTTTTAGAACTTTACGTGAAAACACGGATAAGTTTGATGTGTCAAAATCAGTAATATCAACAACCTTACCGTTATACTTGAAGAACTTGTAAAGTTCCTTCATACGCGGATGTACTTTGAGATTTTCACTCGTTGTTAGCGTACCATCTTCATTTTGCATTGGGTAAAGATACACGCGTAAATCCTTGTAGAATAGTTTCCCAAAGGCTTCGAGAATTCCACCGCTTAAATGGCGATAATACTTTTCATCAAAAATATCTACCAAGTTATTGACACCTAATGCTAGACCCATTCTGTTCTTACTGTATTGTGAGAAGTATTCCACTAGTTTATAGTACTCTTGAAAGTTTGAAATTAATACAGTTTGACCAAGGGAGCATAAAAGTCGTGCTCTATCCATAAAGTCTTGTTCATCTATTTCACCTTCTGCTCTAAGGTTTGAGAGGGTAATTTCGAATATAACCTGTGTTTTTTCTTTATCTACCTTATTTTCTTTAATAAACATCTCGTATGACTTCTCATACATATCCATGTTTACTTTTGTTACCGGTCTAAAACTACCTCTAAGGGCTAAAATATTTTTCTTGTAAAGAACTCTTGCAGGTAAAACATTATTTCCATCTGGGGCAAACATTACGGCATCCGTCATACCATTTTTAACAAGTTGTAAACTCATTAAGCGATTGTCGACATCTTTAAAGACAGGACCGTCAAAATTTATAGTATCAATTTCAACCTGATCTTTGTCTAAATGATCATATAAATACCGTAGTAATTTACGTGGTTGATTATACTTGTAAAAAGCACCATAAATCAAATTCGTTCCTAGCTTTCCTAAAGTTTCCTGCTGTAAACGCGCATCATTTTCTTTAAAGCGAATATGAAGTACAATCTCGTTATATTCACCTTTAGGTTCTACCTGAAATCTTATACCCACCCAACCATGGCCTTTATACTTCTTTGCGAAATCTATTGTAGCCACTGTATTGGCGTACGTAAAGAAAATTTTATTTGGATTGTCATCTCTTGGAATACGTTCTTCCATTAAGTTAACTTCATGCACTAACATCTTACGAAGTCTCGCTTCTGTTACATAACGCTTATCGTTTTCGATTCCATAAATAGCATCACTAAAATGTTTGTCATAGGCAGACATGGCTTTTGCGATTGTGCCAGAAGCTCCTCCAGCTCTAAAGAACTGACGTACAGTTTCTTGGCCAGCACCAATCTCTGCAAATGTCCCATAAATGTCTTTATTAAGATTAATACGTAAAGCTTTGTCTTTTAGAGAAGGAATATTCTCAATATGAAAGTCGCCTTTATACGTTATTTCTTCCATGGATATTGGGATTGTATCTGAGCTACAAAGGTATCAAATTAGTACTTCAAACAAAAAAATAAGCTTATTTTTGTTATAAACTTAACACCTTTTGAAAGTAACATTTTTAGGTACTGGCACTTCACAAGGCATCCCAATAATCGGTAGTACTCATCCCGTTTGTTTAAGTGAAAATCCAAAGGATAAACGTTTACGTGTTTCAATTTTACTAGAATGGGATGGCTTTACTTATGTAGTTGATTGTGGTCCAGATTTTAGGCAACAAATGTTACGTGTAAATGTCAAAAAATTAGACGGTCTAATTTTTACTCATGAGCACGCAGATCATACAATGGGACTTGATGATATAAGACCATTCTTTTTTAGACAAGGTGATATTAATTTGTATGCGCATAAGCGCGTATTTAATGCACTTGCAAAACGGTTTGACTATATATTTACAACGAAAGAAAAATATCCTGGTGTTCCAAGTGTGATACAGCATGAAATTAAGAATGAAACCTTTCAATTGGGTAATTTAGATGTTATTCCTGTCGATGGTTTGCACCATAAACTGCAAGTATTTGGTTTTAGGTTTGACAATTTTGCCTATTTGACCGATATGAAAACCGTTCCTGATGAAGAAGTTAAAAAGTTAGAAAATCTTGATGTGTTGGTGGTTAATGCATTACGTGAAGAACCCCATATTTCACATTTTAATCTTGAGGAAGCCCTACAGTTTATTGAAAAAGTAAAGCCTAAACGCGCCTATTTAACGCATATAAGTCACCTATTAGGTTTTCATGACGACGTACAACAAAAACTACCAGAAAACGTTTTTCTGGCATACGATAATTTAAAAATTACGATTTAAGATTTATGAAGGCACGAGTATTAACGTATCTCCTAATTTTTTCAGTACTGCTGCTTATTTTTCAGTATGTGAATTCAAAAAACATAATTGATAAGTACGAAAAGGATATTAAAGGATTTAAGAATACAATTGAGGAACAAAGCACGACGATTTCTCAATTAGAGGAGCAAAACTTTGAACTCGGTTATTTTAATATTGAAGGTAATGATAATGCTTTAGACTACTTTATAGCTCAAGGATACAATGCAGACGAACTAATAACTGCAATTACTGACGGTCTATATAATATGAACGATTATAAAGGAGATGATCATCCGATTGTGCCGTTTGTATCACTAACTGGATCAAAACTTCTTATTAATAAAATCAGAATTCTTAATCACCGTTGGATTGTTGCTAATTTTACCGATGGTGAGTATTGGGGAGAAATATTCGTCACCTATGATATAGACGAAAACAACAACTTAAAATATAAGTTGGTTGAATATTTTATGTACCCAAAAATTAATTAGATATAGTTTTTTAACCAGTCTTTAAAATCATAAAAATTCTGAGGTGCAACACCGTGACCAACAGGGTACTCTTTGTAAATATGGTTAATATCTATTACCTCTAAAAATGTAGGTGTTTGTCTTGCCCAGTCCACAGGAATTACTTGATCTACTGTGCCATGAGAGCAGAAAAAGTTTAAATGCGAAACCTCTGATTTTTCAATTGTTTCTGGTAAAATTTCTTTGTTTGAATATCCACTTAATGCAACAATGTTTTTAACTTTTTTCGGATAATTAAGCGCTACAGCACAGCTTAAAATCGTGCCTTGACTAAAACCTAGTAATGTAACGTTATCAGGATTTACGGGATAGGTGTTTACTGCGTAATCAATAAACTTTGAGATTGCATCAACAGACGCTTTCGCTTGTACATTATCACACCACTTTCCTTGAACAGCATCAAAATTAATGGCATACCAAGCATTACCATAAGGCTGCATTGGATAAGGAGCTCTTAGTGATATAATAAATAATTCTTCCGGTAGTTCTGAAGCGAATGAAAACAAATCATTTTCGTCACTTCCATAACCATGACACATAATCAATAAAGGAGCGTTTTTTTCTAATACCGATTTACGAGTAATGTAATAAAGATCTGAGGACATTAATTTGTTACTTTAAGTTTTTAAACCAGTCTTGAAAATAGTGACCTAAAACTGGTAGAAGTTTATATTCACCTTTTATGGCGTATATGAGGCAATATAACCAACCTACAAACGTAATAAACCAAATTCCAGTGCCTAACCAAGAGTTGACAAACTTTTCACATAAATTGGAGAAACCAACCATGATAATTAGTCCAATCATCTGTCTGGCATGAAAAAAAACGTATGGGTTTCTCTTTTCTTGATTCATTGTAACTGCAATGAGAAAGCCAATTGGTGTTATATAGTTGATTATGGCTAGCGTTTTTCCTGCCTTAATATCTTCTTGTGTCATTATTTCAACGCAATTTTATTATTTGAAATAACTCCAAATACTTCTCCTTTTAATTCCAGCCCTAAAAATGCGCTATTTTTTGATTTGGACGTAATCTTTGATTTACTAAATGTAGTAGATGGAGTAGGATTAAACAAGCTTAAATCTGCCATTTCTCCAACATTAATGCAATGCTCTGCGATATTGAATCTTGACTTACCAGAAGTCAACAAACTAATTGCCTTTTTAGTTGTAAACGCAGTTTGTAACGCACCAAAAGCTGATTCTAAACCAATGGTTCCATATTTGGCATAGTCAAATTCAATTTTTTTATCCTCAATATCAATTGGGTTATGATCGGAAGTCACCATATCAATTGTTCCATCTTTAAGCCCTTCAATAAGAGCATCACAATCATTCTGGGTTCTTAGCGGTGGCAATACTTTGTAACGCGTGTCAAACCCTTCAAGCGTATCATCTGTTAAAACAAGATTATGAATTGCCACACTACACGTCACATCTAATTTCCTAGCTTTAGCAGCTCTTATAAGTTCCACTGATTTTGCTGTAGAAATTGTTGGAATATGAAGTTTTCCTTGTGTGTATTCTAAAATAAAGAGGTCTCTAGCAATTTGCAAATCTTCTGCTAAGGTTGGATTTCCTTTAAGCCCTAATCGTGTGCTATTAATGTTTTCATTGACAACACCTAGTCCTGAGATTCTAGATTCCTGAGGAAAGGAACAAACTAACCCATTAAAATTACTTGCATACTGCAAGGCAATTTTCAATAAATTAGGGTTGCTAACAGGTTTTTGATAGTCATAAAAAGCAACTGCACCTGCATTACTCATATCAAACAATTCAGCTAAATCTTCACTTTTGCTACCTTGGGTTAGAGCACCAACAGGATAGAGCATAGTTGCCTTATTTTGTGCCTTTGATTTAACGAATGTGATGGCTGCATAGCTGTCAATGACAGGGTTTGCATTTGGATTTAAAGCAACTGCCGTAAAACCTGATTGTGCAGCAGTGGTTAATCCGTTGTCTATTGTTTCTCGCTCTTCATAACCCGGTTCACCAAAGGATACACTAGAATCAAACCACCCTTGAGATACGTGAAGGTTTTCCCGTTTAATTTCTTTATAATGATTAGGATTCGAAATGCGTTTAGATATCTTAGAAATTCGGCCTTTTTCAATTAAAATATCAACTGTCTCATTGTGAAAATCACTTTTAGAATCAACGATAGTTGCAGATTTTATGAGTGCGTTCATTTAAGATATTTTAGCAGAAGTATTTCTATTATTAAGAATACTAGCGCAAAAATAACAAACCATTTCCATAGTGCATTAATAGTTGTGCTACTTTTTATATCATTTATAGTTTCTTCAAGATTATTAAAAGTTAAAACGTCATCTAACGCATTGATATCGAAATAAAGCAGCTGACTTTCATCACGATTATAATTAAAACTTAAGTTTTCAAGACGTCTTGCTTTATTCTTAACTTCTAATATTCCTGCTTCATTTGGAAACTCTGAAGTTTCAATAACTACAGAATTACTATATGTTTTTTGTAAGGGAATTACAGAATTGTTGGCTGAATGGAGTGTTAAGATTTCATCTTGACCTAATGAGCTTGGAATAGCAATGGTGTTAGGTTGCCCTATAGTGTAATACAGTTGAGCTAACTCTAAGCTTTGGATACCCAGATTATAAAGTACAGGAACTATTAAGGGTGAATTTTTGAAATTAGAATTATCCTTATTTAAAGCAGAAGAAAATATGTAAAATCCGTTTGAGCCACTTAAAAAAGAGTTTTCGTCTTCATAGGATAAAACGGTATTCATACTACTGCTAAAAACATAAGATTTATTCACTTTTGGATATTGAAAATTACTCACTTTCGAGTAAAAAGCATTAGCTAATAGTGGATGATTATAATTAATAGTTGTAACACGTTTTTCACTGCTATTTAAAGCGACGATGTTATTATTTGTAAATTCCTTAAAAATTTGACTATAAGAATTTAAAGAGATGTCAACTGAAGGAATAATTATAATATGACCTCCTTCATTTTTAAATAATTTAAGTGCAGATAATAAGGCGTCTGTAATACGCTCTAATTCATTTAAAATAATTAAGTTTTGATCTGGAATGAGATTAAAATTTAAAGCATTAATTCCAAAAGAAAGATATTCAAATTCATCAGATGTGTAAATACGTTTAAGGAAGTCATCACTACTATTGTTATTAATGGTTAAAACCTTAATCTTTGGTTTAGAATTAAAATTAAAATAGAATGTATTATCATATTGTAAACCATTATCTTCAATAACTAATTTACCATTAAATCCATTTTTGTTGGCTATTGTAAAAATAGTTTCAGCTTCTGTTTCAACATCTAATGCGCTCTTTGTTAGTAATGTCTCATTGTTATATAAAGAAACGGTTACGTTGGAGTTAGTGTTACCTTGATTTGAAAGTAAAACCTTTAAGTCTATAGTTTCGGCATTAGTGTTTGAAATATATAAACTGTCAATACTAACATTTGTTGTAATTGCGGGCTTTGGTTGTACTAGCTTTAAGTTATATGAACTGTCAGCTACAAGAGTTAATGCTTTATCTTTTTGCTGAAAGTCTGAAACCAAGACTAAATTTTTTGTTGAAGTTTGGTCGTTTGAGAATAATTGCTTGCCTTTTAATAAAAGTACATCATAATTAAGTTGAGTTGGTGAGTGCTCCAATTGTATGAGTTCATTCTTAATTGCCTTAATGGATGTGCTTTTATAGGTTGTTGTATTAGTAAATAAGCTAATAGTCTCATCCTCAGGTAAACCGTTAATCATATCCTGAATTGCTTCATTAAGTAAGGAGCCATTATTGCCCTGGGCTTCCATACTAAAGGAATTATCTAAATAAATTACGGTTTCTTGGGATTCATTGAAATCTTTTTCATTAGGGATGTACGGCTGAGAAAAGGCGACTATAGCAAAGGCTAAGAGTAATAATCTAGATACTAAGGTTAGCCACTTTTTCAATTGAGAACTTTTTCTTGTTTGCAGTTTAACAGATTTCAAAAACTTCACATTTGTAAATTGGACCTTTTGAAAACGACGTAACTGAAATAAGTGAATAAGAACAGGAATTATAAGTAAAAAAAGCGCGTAAAGTAATTCGGGATATTTAAACTGCATTCCAGTAAAAAAAGTTTATAAAATCAAATATAGAAAATGATAAAAGATAACAACCTGTAGCTTTTGAGAAATTTAACAAAACAAAAAATAATCTCTAGCAGCCTTCATATTTTGCTTTTGGAGGTAGGTTTTAATCTTTAATTGTTCATCTTCATTGGCCACAGTAACAATGCTCTGAGGTTTATGTAGTTCGGATAGGTACTCAAAATTTAAAAGCGCGTGATCATAAATAGTTTTTCCTATTTTTTTAGTGTTGTTGCAGATCCAATAAAATGGTATATCTTCTTTAATGAGCAATTTAGCAACTGTTTTTCCTTTATTTCCAGCTCCCCAAATTGTTAGTGGTCGTTTTTCATCATAATCTAATTCTAAAAAGTAATGCACTTTTATCTCTAGAAAATAATTGATAGCATAATGCTCATGAGTTCGAGATGTTCTAGTACTATAGTCTCGCCAATGTAATAGCACTTGATCGCAAGGAATACATTTATAACCAGCTCTATAAAACCGGAAGGTTAAATCATAATCT
>NZ_JABSST010000018.1 GCF_013213975.1 Winogradskyella sp. | reverse complement strand
GTAAAACAAAAGACCATTGAAAACGAAGTAACCTTAAAAGGAGTAGGGTTACATACAGGTGCAAATGTTACCTTAGTGTTTAAACCAGGTGTCGAAAATTCTGGATTTTTATTTGAGCGTGTTGATTTAGAAGGTAATCCTAAAATTGAAGCAGACGCCAACTATGTTACAAACACCCAACGCGGCACTTGTTTAGAAAAAAATGGTGTTACCATTCAGACATGTGAACACGTACTTGCAGCTCTCGTAGGACTTGATGTTGATAACGCGGTCATTGAACTTAATGCTTCGGAACCACCAATTATGGATGGGTCTTCTAAATTCTTCGTGGAAGCCCTTGAAAAAGCAATAATTGTAGAGCAAGATGCATTTAGAGAAGAATATGCAGTTAAGGAAGTGGTGTCTTATGCTGATGAATCTACTGGAAGTGAAATTATCTTAATGCCTTCAGATTCCTATAAAATAACAACAATGGTTGATTTTGGAACTAAGGTTTTAGGAACACAGAATGCCACCATGAATTCCATTTCAGAATTTAAAACTGAAATTGCAGATGCCAGAACATTTAGTTTTTTGCACGAAATTGAAATGCTTCTTGAAAACGGTTTAATTAAAGGTGGAGACTTAAATAATGCTATTGTTTACGTCGATAAGGAATTATCCCTAGCTACCATGGATAAGCTTAGGATAGCCTTTAATAAAGATAATATCGCTGTAAAGCCTAACGGTATATTAGATAATTTAACACTGCACCATCCCAATGAGGCAGCCAGACATAAGTTGTTAGATGTTGTTGGTGACTTAGCTTTAATTGGAACACGAATTAGAGGCAAGGTCATTGCAAATAAACCAGGACACTTTGTAAATACACAATTCGCAAAGAAAATGTCTAAAATGATTAAGAATGAGCGCCGAAACAATGTACCAACAGTTGATTTGAATTCTGCACCATTAATGGATGTGAATCAGATCATGAATATGTTACCGCACAGACAACCATTCTTATTACTAGATAAGGTTTATGAGCTCACGGCGAATTATGTCATCGGTATGAAAAATGTCACAATGAACGAAGAGTTCTTTAAAGGGCATTTTCCAGGTCAGCCTGTTATGCCAGGCGTTTTAATTGTTGAAGCCATGGCTCAAACAGGCGGTATTTTGGTCTTAAGCACTGTTCCAGATCCAGAAAATTACTTAACATTTTTCATGAAAATGGATAATGTAAAATTCAAACAAAAAGTGGTGCCTGGCGATACCTTAATTTTCAAATGTGAGTTAATTACACCAATTAGAAGAGGAATTTGCCATATGCAAGGCTACGCTTACACCAATGGTAAGCTTTGTGCAGAAGCAGAGCTGATGGCTCAAATCTCAAAAGTTAAATAATAATGAACCAACCTTTAGCATACGTACATCCTGGAGCAAAAATTGCAAAGAATGTAGTAATAGAGCCCTTTACAACTATTCATAATAATGTGAAAATTGGTGAAGGCACATGGATTGGAAGTAATGTAACCATTATGGAAGGAGCTCGTATTGGAAAAAACTGTAATATTTTTCCAGGGTCCGTAATTTCTGCAATTCCACAAGATTTAAAATATAATGATGAAGACACTACTGTTGAAATTGGTGATAATGTTACCATAAGAGAGTGCGTTACTATTAACAGAGGTACTTCAGATAAAATGAAAACGGTTATTGGTAATAACTGCTTAATCATGGCTTACAGCCATATTGCACATGATTGTATCGTTGGTAATTACTGTATTTTTTCAAATAATACAACCTTAGCGGGACATGTAACTATTGGTGATAACGTGGTATTAGCCGGTATGGTAGCAGTGCATCAGTTCGCATCTGTTGGAAAGCATGCCTTTGTAACTGGTGGTTCTTTAGTTAGAAAAGACGTTCCGCCTTATGTTAAGGCTGCTCGTGAACCATTATCTTATGTGGGGATTAATTCTGTTGGATTAAGACGACGAGGATTCACCACTGAAAAAATTAGAGAGGTTCAAGACATTTACAGAATACTTTATCAAAAAAATTATAATAATACTCAGGCTTCAGAAATTATTGAAGCTGAAATGCAAGCCACACCTGAGCGTGACGAAATCTTACAATTTATAAAGAATTCGCATCGAGGAATTATGAAAGGCTATTTCAAATCAAATTAACAAAGAACCAAACTAATAATGGCAAGTACATCAGACATAAGAAATGGATTATGCATTAGGTATAATCATGATATTTATAAAATTATTGAGTTTTTACATGTAAAACCAGGTAAGGGTCCTGCTTTTGTAAGAACTAAACTTAAAAGTGTAACGACGGGTAAAGTTATTGATAATACATTTTCTGCTGGTCACAAGATTGAGGATGTCAGAGTTGAAACTCATAAATTTCAGTATTTGTATAATGATGGTGAGTATTATCATTTTATGAATGAAGCAGATTATACTCAGATTCAATTAATGGAAGGTGCTCTAGATCGACCAGATTTAATGAAGGAAGGGGAAGTAGTTACAATTCAGATTAATTCTGAAGATAATATGCCATTATCTGTAGATATGCCAGCCAGTGTTATATTAGAAGTAACACATACGGAGCCAGGTGTTAAAGGAAATACAGCAACAAATGCGACAAAGCCTGCGACTGTGGAAACTGGGGCTACAGTGAATGTTCCTTTATTTATTAACGAAGGTGATAAAATCAAAGTAGAAACTGAAAAAGGAACGTATAAAGAGCGTATAAAGGAGTAAATGAAATTTCCAAAACCCCATACGTTAAAAGAAATAGCCGATCTCATTGGTACGTCCTATGTAGGTGATGATGACTTTCCTGTTTTGGGAATGAATGAAATTCATGTCGTTGAACCTGGGGATATTGTTTTTGTAGATCATCCTAAGTATTACGACAAAGCATTAGAATCTGCTGCGACCATTGTGTTAATTAATAAAGCGGTCGATTGCCCTGAAGGAAAGGCTCTTTTAGTTTCTGACGATCCTTTCCGTGATTTCAATACACTAACCAATCATTTTAGGCCGTTCAAAGCAAGTAATGCGGCAATTGCTGCAAATGCTATTATTGGTGAAGGTACAGTAATTCAACCCAATTGTTTTATTGGAAATAATGTAGTTATTGGCAAAAATTGTGTCATTCACTCAAATGTCAGTATTTATGATGATGCTGTGATTGGTGATAACGTCATAATTCATGCAGGCACAATACTTGGTGCCAGTGCCTTTTATTATAAAAATAGACCAGAAGGATATGATCAGCTTAAATCTGGTGGACGCGTTGTTATTGAGGATAATGTTGATATTGGTGCGGCTTGTACAATTGATAGAGGAGTAACCGCAGATACAACAATTAAGGAAGGTGCTAAAATAGACAACCAAGTTCAGATTGGTCATGATACAATTATTGGTAAAAAGTGTTTAATAGCTTCTCAAGTTGGAATTGCCGGTTGCACAATAATTGAAGATGAAGTTACAATTTGGGGACAAGTTGGTATAACAAGTGGTGTTACTATTGGAAAAAAAGCCATTATTTCGGCTAAAGCTGGTGTGAGTAAATCTTTGGAAGGTGGTAAACATTATTTTGGTATTCCAGCGGATGATTTTAGATCTAAATACAAGGAAATTGCTTCGATTCGAAAAATTCCTGAGATACTAGAAAAATTAAAAGATAAATAGATGTCAGCTAAAGATATAGTCAAGGGCTTTTATGATTCAGATTTGGCGAATGATCCAGATGTTATCTCAAAATTCTTTCATAAAGAATGCCAATTACATTGGACGAGTAGTCAAGGGTTTCAAATATTAAATTACAATGACCTTTTTGTGTTTTTTGAGCAGACAAGAAAGGCCTATGATAATCTCAGATTTGAATTCACTCATTTTATCGCAGCAGGCACTACAATTATAACGAGACATACCTTGTATGGTTCTATTATAGAAGATGCTTCCAATGAATCTGCTTTAGGGCACTTTTCAACCATTTGGGAAGTTAAAGATGGTAAGTTGTACAGAGGTTATGAAATCAGCCAACAAGCTGATGAAAGTAATGCCCAAAGCATGGCATCATATTCCTAAATAAAAATTTTAAAAGCGCTCGTTTATACATCGCAAAACTCTTATTTTTGCACAACAAAAAAGAACAATAAATTTAAAAACACAAATATCTAATGAGCGTTTTAGTTAATAAAAATTCTAAAATTATAGTTCAAGGTTTTACTGGTAGTGAGGGTACTTTCCATGCTGGTCAAATGATTGATTACGGAACAAATGTTGTTGGTGGTGTTACACCAGGAAAAGGTGGTCAAACACATTTAGACAAACCAGTATTTAATACGGTTGCAGAGGCCGTTGAAGAAGTTGGTGCAGACACCACAATTATCTTTGTTCCACCTGCATTTGCAGCAGACGCAATTATGGAGGCCGCAGATGCTGGTATTAGAGTTATTATCACAATTACAGAAGGTATTCCTGTAGCTGATATGATTAAAGCTGCAGATTATATAAAAGATAAAGCCTGCAGACTTGTTGGCCCTAATTGTCCAGGTGTAATTACTCCAGGTGAGGCTAAAGTGGGTATTATGCCAGGTTTTGTTTTTAAGTCAGGTAAAGTTGGTATTGTATCAAAATCGGGTACGTTAACTTATGAAGCTGCTGATCAGGTGGTAAAACAAGGTTTAGGAATAACTACAGCTATTGGTATTGGTGGAGATCCAATCATTGGTACAACAACGAAAGAAGCTGTTGAGTTATTAATTAACGATCCTGAAACTGAAGCCGTTGTAATGATTGGCGAAATAGGTGGTCAGTTAGAAGCTGATGCAGCTCATTGGTATAAAGAGAGTGGGAGCTCAAAACCAATTGTAGGATTTATTGCTGGTGAAACAGCACCTGCAGGACGAACAATGGGACATGCTGGTGCTATTGTTGGAGGTAGTGACGATACAGCACAAGCAAAAAAGAAAATCATGAGAGCATGCGGAATTCACGTTGTAGATTCACCTGCCGAAATAGGAAAGAAAGTGGCTGAAGTATTAGGCTAATGATTTTCTCTAAAACTGTTAAAAACCTTACAAAATCTTGTGAGGTTTTTTTATGTCGTCGTAAATTGTAATTGGTATATTTGAATATGGTATTATCCTATTTGTATAAACCAACTAATCGAAAAATAACAACATGAAATTACTAGAAGGAAAAACAGCAATTATTACTGGTGCAAGTCGAGGAATTGGTAAGGGTATTGCGGAAGTTTTTGCACAACACGGTGCTAATGTCGCATTTACATACAGTTCATCTAAAGATGCAGCGAAAGCATTAGAAGAAGATTTAAATTCTCAAGGTATTAAAGCGGTCGGATATCAGAGTAATGCGGCGAGTTTTGATGACGCGCAGAAGTTAGCAGAAGATGTGCTCGCTGAGTTTGGTTCTATTGACATTCTTGTAAATAATGCTGGTATCACCAAGGATAATTTATTAATGCGCATGGGAGAAGAGGATTTTGATAAGGTTATCGAAGTCAATCTAAAGTCAGTATTTAATATGACTAAGGCAGTACAACGCACCATGCTAAAACAAAGAAAAGGATCTATAATTAATATGTCTTCAGTGGTGGGTGTTAAGGGTAATGCTGGGCAAACCAATTATGCTGCGTCAAAGGCGGGAATCATAGGATTCTCTAAATCTGTAGCTTTAGAATTAGGATCGCGTAATATTCGCAGTAATGTTATTGCACCAGGTTTTATTGAAACTGAAATGACTGCGAAGTTAGATGAAGAAACGGTAAAAGGCTGGCGGGCTGCAATTCCATTAAAACGTGGAGGTACACCAGAAGATATAGCAAATACATGTGTTTATTTAGCGAGCGATTTAAGTGCTTATGTTACAGGACAAGTTCTTAATGTTGATGGTGGTATGCTAACTTAAAAAGGTTAATGCAAACAGAATCGATTTTCTATATCATATTTGCTGGGATAGCGGCGCTTTTATTAGCGCTGTTTCAGTATATATATAAATCGAAATTAAATACTAAACTCAAGTATAGCCTCTTGGCATTGCGCACGCTTTCCATTTTTGGAATTCTACTGTTATTAATTAATCCAAAATTTGAGTCTAAGTCGTATTATGATGAGAAACCATCACTAGTTATTGCAGTAGATAATTCTGAGTCTGTTTCCTACTTAGAACAAGACGCTAATGCTAACGCAATATATAGTGGTCTGAAAGGGAATGAAGCTTTAAATCAGCGTTTTAACATTGAGACCTTTAGTCTTGGAAAGAATGTGAGTGAGGTAGACACGTTTAGTTATAATGAGCCACAATCAAATATTTCACAAGCTCTAAAACAGTTTGGGGAAGTCTATGCAAATCAAGTAGCACCTATCATTTTGGTCAGCGATGGAAACCAGACTTATGGCAGTGATTATAGTTTCATATCAAATTCTATCAATCAGCCTATTTATCCCGTTATACTTGGGGATTCAACAGTATATTCTGATTTAAATATCAAGCAGCTAAATGTAAACCGCTATGTGTATCTAAAGAATCGATTTCCAGTTGAAATTATTGCTAATTATAAAGGAGAAATAGAAGTTACTACTGAACTCAAAATCTGGTCCGGAAATTCTGTAGTATTTCGAAAAACATTATATTTTAATCCAGATAAAACCTCTGAAATTATTTCAACAACATTATTAGCTAATAGGGTTGGTGCAAAAACATATAGAGTGGAATTATCACCACATGACCATGAGAAAAATACAGTTAATAACGTTAAGAGTTTTGGTGTGGAGGTTATCGATCAAAAAACAAATATTGCTATTGTTACCGAGCGTTTACATCCCGACATTGGTGCTTTAAAGAAAGCCATAGAAAGTAACGAACAACGCAGTGTTTCTATTTTAGAACCTATCGAGTATATTAACAACGTTAATGATTTTCAGTTGGTTGTAGTTTATCAGCCAACTAATACCTTCATTAATGTCTTAGAGGAAATTTTTAGTGAAAGACGCAATACCATGATTATTACAGGTAATACCACCAATTGGAATTTACTAAATAACGCTCAGTCATATTTTAAGCAAACCATCACGAACCAATCCGAAGATTTTCAACCTACCTTGAATCGAAATTATAGTACGTTTATAATTGATAAACTTAATTTCGAAGACTATCCACCTTTACAATCGGAATTTGGTAATATTAGTTTCAGTATTCCAAATGATATTGTTTTGACTAAAACAGTTAATAGGGTTGATACGGGACAGTCCATGTTTTCAACCTTTGAAGCAGATGGATGTAAATTTGCCTTATTAAATGGGGAAGGTTTATGGAGATGGCGTGCTCAGTCATATTTGGATACCGAGAGCTTCAATGACTTTGATAATTTTATAGGAAAAATAGTACAGTATTTAAGTTCAAATAAACAACGAAATAGAATTAATATTGATTATAAATCATTTTACAATGGTAATGATGACATTATAATTTCAGCACAGTACTTCAATAAGAATTTTGAGTTTGACAATTCCGCAGCATTAACGTTAGTTTTAAGGAATGAAGAAAACAATACTGTTCGTGAGTTTCCTTTGTTATTAAATGAAGGTAATTATCGTGTCGATTTAAGCGGAGTTGACTCAGGTATTTATAAGTTTACATTAAAACATAACACAGAATCAGTTTCGACTTCGGGTAGCTTTGAAGTTTTAGAATATAATGTGGAACAGCAATTCTTAAATGCAGATATAAATAAGTTAATGTCCTTAGCACGTTCAAGTGAAGGAAATGGTTATTTTTCGGATCAATTTGATAGCTTGGTCAATGATTTATTAAATGATTCGCGCTATCAAATCATTCAAAAAAGCACTAAAAATATCGTACCTTTGATACGCTGGAAATATTTACTTGGAATTATAGCATTGTGTCTTTTTTCTGAGTGGTTTATAAGAAAGTATAACGGATTAATTTAAAAACAAAAACATGGAGAAATTACCAAAAGTTGGCTTGCCAATTTTATTAGGAATCATACTTACTATTGTAATCATTGCTAAATCAGCTGTTACAATAGGATCTGGTGAAGCAGGGGTACTTTATAAGACATTTGGTGGTGGTGTAGTTACTGATGAACCACCCTTAGGTGAAGGCTTTCATATTGTAGCACCTTGGAACAAGGTTTACATTTATGAAGTAAGACGTCAAGAGATCTTCGAAAAAATGAAAGTATTATCGTCTAACGGATTAGATATTCAATTGGATGCATCTGCATGGTATAAGCCAGACGAAAAAAACCTTGGAAAGCTACATCAAGAGATCGGTGACAATTATTTAAATAGAATTATTTTACCAACCATTCGTTCTGCAGCGCGTAGTGTTGTTGGTCGCTATACACCAGAACAGCTTTATTCGAGTAAGCGTGATGCGATACAAAAAGAAATTTTTGAAGAAACAAAGAAAATTGTAGACGAGCAATATATCGTTTTGGATGAAATTTTGGTGCGTGATGTAACGTTACCGCCGACAATTAAAGAGGCCATTGAACGAAAACTAAAACAAGAGCAAGAATCTTTAGAATATGAGTTCAGGTTGGTTACTGCTCAAAAAGAAGCAGAACGTCAAAGAATTGAAGCTCAAGGAAAGGCTGATGCTAACAGAATTTTAAGCGCCTCTTTGACTGATAAGATTTTACAGGATAAAGGAATTGAAGCCACCAACAAATTGGCAGAATCGCCTAACAGTAAGGTAGTTGTTATCGGCTCTGGAGAGAGCGGAATGCCTATTATATTAGGCAACCAATAATTTTTTTAAAAAACACTTGGAATTCTAAAATTATTTTTACAAACTTTGTTTCAACAAACAAATCATGTTAAACAATCAATTACATCATCATTTTCAGGTAATCGCTCAAGCGAGGTGAAAATGTATTGATTAATTTCAACATAAAAAGTAAACCCGTTTGAAAATATCAAATGGGTTTTTTTATTGACTCAATTGATAGGTTCAAATCAATAAAGACAAAATGAGTACACTAAAAATTGCAGTTCAGAAATCAGGAAGGTTAAATGAAGATTCATTAAAGATTCTTAAGGAAATTGGTATTTCTATTGATAATGGTAAGGATCAGCTCAAGGCATCTGCCAGAAATTTTCCACTTGAAGTATTTTATTTAAGAAATGGCGACATACCACAATATCTAAGAGACGGAGTTGTGGATGCTGCTATAATTGGTGAAAATGTGCTTGTAGAAAAAGGAGAGGACATCACTGTTGTAGAAAAATTAGGATTTTCAAAATGCCGAGTTTCTATAGCAGTACCAAAATCATCTGAGGCTAAAAGTCTTAAAGATTTAGAGGGGAAAAAAATTGCTACATCTTATCCTAACACAGTTAACCAATTTTTAGCTAAAAATGACGTGAACGCCAACTTGCACATTATTAATGGTTCTGTGGAAATTGCGCCAAATATTGGTTTAGCGGACGGTATTTGCGATATCGTTTCAAGTGGCAGCACCTTGTTTAAAAACGGTTTAAAGGAAATTGAAGTTTTACTAAAATCTGAAGCTGTTTTAGCTACTTCACCAAAAATTTCACCTGAGAATCAAGTCATTATTGATAAAATTCAGTTTCGATTAAAATCTGTTTTAAGAGGCCGGCAAAATAAATACGTCTTATTAAACGCACCAAATGATAAGTTGAACAAGATTGTAAATATTTTACCTGGAATGAACAGTCCAACCATTTTACCTTTAGCTAAAAAAGGTTGGAGTTCATTACACTCCGTAATTAATAAGAATGATTTTTGGAATGTCATTGATGAGCTTAAGGCTAATGGTGCTGAGGGAATTTTAGTTTGTCCAATTGAAAATATGGTGTTGTAATATGAAGATTTTTGAAAATCCAAATCCAAAGGACTGGACAAAACTCTTAGAGAGACCCACCAAAACTGTTAATGATATCGAAGCTATCGTCAATGACATTTTTAGTGAGGTAAAAGCTAAGGGTGACGAGGCTATACAATCATACACCTCTAAATTTGACAAGGTAGACCTTGGTAGTTTAGTAGTTTCTGATGTAGAAATAGAGGAAGCAAGAAAGCGTACCTCTAAGAAGCTTAAAAAAGCCATGAAATTAGCCAAGAGTAATATTAAGGCGTTTCATAAAGCGCAAAAAACAGATAAGGTAGTTCTTAAAACAATGAAGGGTGTGACTTGTTGGCAAGAAAAGCGACCTATTCAGAAAGTTGGCTTGTATATTCCTGGTGGAACCGCTCCTTTATTCTCAACAGTATTAATGTTGGCTATACCGGCTAAAATTGCAGGTTGTAAAGACATTGTATTATGCTCACCACCAAATAAAGAGGGTAAGATTGCAGATGAGATCTTATATGCCGCAAAACTATGTGGTGTAACAACAATAGTCAAGGTTGGAGGCATTCAGGCGATTGCTGGATTAACATTTGGTACAGCATCCATTCCTCAGGTCTACAAAATCTTCGGTCCTGGGAATCAATATGTAACTGTGGCAAAGCAATTAGCAACAAAGTATGGGGTAGCCATTGATATGCCTGCAGGGCCAAGTGAATTATTGGTAATGGCAGATGAGTCAGCAAATCCAGCCTATGTTGCATCAGATTTATTAAGTCAAGCCGAACATGGGTCTGATAGTCAGGTTATTCTAGTAACAACGTCTAAGAGTTTTGCCGAAAAAGTCAATTTAGAAGTTAAATCACAACTAGAGGTCTTACCAAGAAAGGCTATGGCTTCTGATGCTATTAATAATTCTAAATCAATCGTAGTAGATAATAATACATTAGCACTCGAGTTGATTGATGCTTATGGTCCAGAACATTTTATAGTTTCTACAAATGACAACGATTACTTTGTAGAAAACATTGGTAACGCAGGTTCTGTCTTTATTGGTGATTATACACCAGAAAGCGCTGGTGATTATGCCTCTGGAACAAATCATACATTACCAACAAATGGCTTTTCGAAGGCTTATTCAGGTGTTAACTTAGATAGTTTTCAAAAGAGTATGACCTTCCAGAGAATATCTCAAAAAGGGATAAGAAATATTGGACCTGCTATAGAGTTGATGGCAGAAGCGGAAGGACTACAGGCACACAAAAACGCCGTCACATTACGTTTAAAAGATTTAGAATCATGAATATAGAACGTCTACTTCGTGATAATATAAAAAGCATTAAGGCCTATTCATCAGCAAGAGACGAATATAAAGATGCTTCTGCAGACATGGTTTTTATTGATGCTAATGAGAATCCATTTGAGTCAACTGTTAATCGTTATCCAGATCCACAACAAACTGCTTTAAAGCAAAGATTGTCAGTATTAAAAGGCGTTGAGAAATCACAAATACTTTTAGGTAATGGTAGTGATGAAGTTTTAGATTTAATCTTCAGGGCATTTTGTGAACCCAAAACAGATAATGTTATTACTTTACCACCAACCTATGGTATGTATAAGGTGTTAGCAGATTTAAATGCCATAGACATCCTTTCTGTCGTGCTAGAATCTGATTTTGAACCTAAAGTGGATGAGATACTAAAAATTCAAAATAGTAACTCAAAGCTGTTGTTCTTGTGTTCACCAAATAACCCAACAGCAAATAGTTTCAATGCCGATAAAGTAGAAAGATTAATCAAAGGATTTAAAGGAATCGTTGTCGTTGATGAGGCATACATCGATTTTTCAACTCAAAAGAGTTGGGTAAGTCGACTGAGTGAATTTCCTAATCTTATTGTAACACAAACCCTTTCTAAGGCTTATGGCTTAGCAGGAATTCGATTAGGGATTTGTTATGCATCAGAATTTATAATTAGAGTGCTTAATAAAATTAAACCACCGTACAATATTAATCAATTAACGCAGATAAAAGCCTTAGAGAGACTTGAAGCCCTTTCAGATGTAAAAAATGAGGTTCAAAATATTTTGGAGCAACGCAATATTCTTAGAAATGCATTAGCTCCAATAACATTTATAAAACAGATTTATCCATCGGATGCAAACTTTATTTTGGCAAAGGTAGATGATGCCAATTTGCGATATCACCAGCTTATTGAAAAAGGTATTGTGGTACGAAATAGAACAACACAAGTACTTTGCGAAAACTGCCTACGTTTTACAGTTGGTACAGCAGAAGAGAACAACATATTAATTAAGATATTAAATCAGCTTTCATGAAACCAGTTTTGTTTATAGACAGAGACGGTACACTTATACGCGAACCAGCAGATGAACAAATTGATTCATTTGAGAAGTTAGAGTTTTACCCTAAGGTATTTCAGTACTTAAGTAAAATAGCTAATGAATTGAATTTTGAAATCGTGATGATTACTAACCAAGATGGTTTGGGTACTGAGGTGTATCCTGAAAACACGTTTTGGCCTGTGCATAATTTTGTAATTAAATCATTCGAACAGGAAGGTGTTGTATTTGAGGAGCAATTTATTGATCGAACATTTGCAAAAGATAATGCACCTACACGCAAACCGAATACTGGTCTTTTAACCAAATATTTTTCCGATGACTATGATTTAGCAAATTCATTTGTTATTGGTGATCGTCTTACAGATGTTGAGTTAGCCAAGAATTTAGGAGCGAAAGGTATTTTTATTAACGACAATACAAATCTGGGAACTGATGAAGTGACCGTTAGTGACTCTGAACTGGATAAATTTATAGCTCTTGAATCCAATGATTGGAAAGAAATATATGAGTTTCTGAAAACTACAGAACGGAAAGGTAGCATTGAGCGTAATACTAATGAGACTCAAATTAAAATTGATTTAAATTTAGACGGTAAAGGGGAAAGTAATATTGACACAGGAATTGCCTTTTTCGATCATATGCTAGATCAAATTGCAAGACACGGTCAAATAGATCTAAATATTAAAGTTGATGGTGATTTAGAAGTTGATGAGCACCATACTATCGAGGATACAGCAATTGCACTAGGTGAGGTGTTTGCTACAACACTAGGTAATAAACTAGGTATTGAACGTTATGGCTTTTGTTTACCGATGGACGACTGCTTAGCGCAGGTTGCCATAGATTTTGGAGGTAGAAATTGGTTAGTTTGGGATGCTGAATTCAAGCGTGAAATGATCGGTAAAATGCCAACGGAAATGTTTTATCATTTTTTTAAATCCTTTACTGATGGTGCTAAATGTAATCTGAATATAAAAGTAGAAGGAACCAACGAGCACCATAAAATTGAAGCTATTTTCAAAGCCTTTGCAAAGGCTATAAAAATGGCTGTGAAGCGTGATGTGAATAAGATGATTCTACCATCTACAAAGGGTATGCTCTAATGGATTTGAAAATAGTCAATTACGGAGCCGGTAATATTAAAAGTATTCAGTTTGCTTTTCAACGTTTAGGGTATGATGCAGTTTTAACTGCTGATCCAGAAGCTATATTGAGAGCTGACAAAGTTATTTTTCCAGGTGTGGGTGAAGCGAGTTCTGCCATGCGCAAATTGAAGGAAAGCGGACTAGATACTTTAATTCCAGAACTCAAACAGCCAGTTTTAGGTATATGTTTGGGGATGCAACTAATGTGCAAGTCTACTGAGGAAGGTGATACAAAAGGTTTAGGCATATTTGATACCGATGTAAAACGTTTTTCAAATGAGGTGAAAGTGCCTCAAATGGGATGGAACACGGTAACTAACCTAAACTCTAATTTATTTAAGTCAATTGCGGAAGGGGCTTATATGTACTTAGTACATAGCTATTATGCTGAAAATTGCAATCAGAATATTGCAACGACCGATTATGAGTTGGAGTATGCCTCTGCTTTAGAAAATGATAATTTCTTTGGTGTACAATTTCATCCAGAGAAATCAGGAAAGGTGGGCGAACAGCTATTAATGAACTTTTTAGAATTATAAGATGCGAATAATACCAGCAATAGATATTATTAATGGACAATGTGTACGTCTTACAAAAGGCGATTATGACACTAAAAAAGTCTACAATGAAAATCCTTTAGAAGTGGCCAAAGCTTTTGAGGACTCAGGAATTCAATTCTTACACGTGGTCGATTTAGATGGTGCGAAAGCGAGCCATATTGTAAACTATAAAGTGCTAGAAACTATCGCATCAAAAACAAACCTCAAAATCGACTTTGGTGGTGGATTAAAATCTGATGAGGATTTGAGAATTGCCTTTGAGTCTGGCGCCAATCAAATAACAGGAGGAAGTATTGCTGTCAAAAACCCAGAGGTATTTCAAGGTTGGATTACAACATACGGTGCTGATAAAATTATACTTGGGGCAGATTGTAAGGATGAAAATATTGCCATTTCTGGCTGGCAAGAAGAATCGGATTTAAAAGTGATACCATTTATACATAACTATCAATCAAAAGGCATTCAGTATGTGATTTGTACAGATATTTCCAAAGATGGGATGTTAAAGGGACCATCTTTTCAATTGTATGAGCGGATCCTACAAGAGACTACAGCCGTAAGGCTTATAGCCTCTGGTGGTATTTCACAGTTTGACGAATTACCTCGATTAGAAGAAATGGGATGTGAAGGTGTCATTGTAGGTAAAGCGATTTATGAAAATAGAATTTCATTAAAGGAATTAGAACAATTTATTTTAAATAATTAGCCATGCTCACAAAACGAATTGTTCCTTGTTTAGATATAAAAGATGGTCGCACAGTAAAAGGTGTCAACTTTGTCGACTTAAAAGATGCTGGTGATCCTGTGATATTGGCGAAGCAATATGCGGAATTAGGTGCAGATGAACTCGTGTTTTTAGATATTTCTGCAACGCAGGAAAAACGAAGGACCATGCATGATATGGTCTTAAAAGTTGCAGAACAGGTCAACATTCCATTTACTGTTGGAGGTGGAATTTCTTCTGTTGAGGATGTGGATGATTTATTGCATTGCGGAGCCGATAAGGTTTCTATAAATTCTGCAGCAGTAAAACGTCCAGAATTAATCAATGAGCTATCAAAAAAATTCGGTAGCCAATGTGTCGTTGTTGCTGTAGATGCAAAAAAAATAGGAGAGGAGTGGATGGTTCATTTAGCAGGAGGTACAATCCCTACAGATATTGGACTATTTAAATGGGCAAAGGAAGTTGAAGAACGTGGTGCGGGTGAAATACTGTTCACGTCAATGAATCATGATGGTACTAAAGGTGGTTTTGCCAATGAAGCTATAGGAAAGCTTTCAGATCTTGTTAATATCCCAATTATTGCCTCTGGTGGCGCTGGGACAAAACAACATTTTGTAGATACCTTTATGTTTGGCAAGGCTGATGCTGCACTAGCCGCAAGTGTTTTTCATTTTGGTGAGATTCCAATTTTAGAATTAAAACAAGAATTAAAAAGAAACGGAATAGAAGTGAGATTATGAAAATAGACTTCAATAAAAGTAGTGATGGCCTTGTGCCTGCAATAATACAAGACGCTAAAACTAAAAATGTATTGATGCTAGGTTATATGAACCAAGAGGCCTACGATAAAACAAATGAAATAGGACTAGTAACTTTCTATAGTCGTTCTAAGTCAAGACTGTGGACTAAAGGTGAGGAGAGTGGTAATGTCCTCAGCTTGGTTGATATTAAAATAGATTGTGATAATGATACGCTATTAGTAAGTGTTCATCCTAAGGGCCCCACATGTCATACAGGAACCGATACCTGCTGGCATGAGCAGAATGTTCAGTCTTATGGATTTCTGAGTACTTTAGAAGACGTAATTACCTCTCGAGTTGAAAATGCAGAAGGACAGAAATCTTATGTAGCTTCACTGTTTGCAAAGGGTATTAATAAGGTTGCGCAAAAAGTTGGTGAAGAGGCGGTAGAAGTTGTTATTGAAGCAAAGGATAATAATGACGATCTTTTCTTAGAAGAAAGTGCCGATTTACTATTTCATTATTTGATCTTATTGCAAGCAAAAGGATTTAGGCTTGAACATGTGATTAATATCTTAGAGAGTAGGCATAACAACTAAATAATATGTAAAATTAGGCTGCTATTATCATTAGAAAATAGCAGCCTTTTTTTTATAAATTTAGGTAAAAAACGTTGCTTCATAGAGCATCATAAGCGCTTAGTAACTATTTATAATATCTAAAGTTTGTTCTATCCAATCAGTCTCAAAATCTAATTGAACTTCCGGAATAATACCTTTTCCTTCGTAAGCAATGTATTTATGAAAATTCATATCTGTTGGTGTTATTTCAAAATGACCAGAGGGTGTAGCGTAGCTATAGCCGTAGTTCATCCCATATGCTATTATACCTCTTGTGGTTTGACCTAAATGTATAGCCTTTTTATTTCTTAAGAGTTTTAAGGTAAACTGCTCCCCGTTGCTACCAGTAAAACAATTGGTAATAACGTAGACATTTTTATCCTTCAATAGTTTTAGGAATGGGTCTGAGTATTTACTATTCCCGCCGTTATTACTGCGCAAGTCTATAATGATATTATCTGCAGTTAATTTGGTCTTAGTGTCTTCAATAAAGGCTTTTAATTCTCTACGCTTGTTATTGCTGAATGTTGCGAAATAGAGATATTGGGTGTTTTCGTTAATCTGTTTAAAGGTGGCAACCTCAATATTTTCAGATAATAATTCGTTATTAAACGGATTGCCTTGCTTTTTATAATTCCATATCCTACCATTCTCAAAGGATAAACTTTTCACTAATCTTGGTGTTCTTGTATCAATATCGTAGAAATACATGTTGTATTTATTACCGTTGGTGTGTTTTAGGTAAAATCTAATTTCTCCCAGCTCCCAGTGTATTAGGTTAGATTCTAATAGTACTCCTATAAAGTCCTTTTTATTGGTGTCATAGTAAATGCCAATTTTTTCATGCTTACCCAGAAGATAAATACCTTCTTTTTCTGTAGCTAACTTCTTTTTAAGTTCTGCCTTTAGAAGCGATAAGTCTTTATTAAATTTTGGATGTGATTTAAAACGTTTTGAAGTTTTAAAGGTTTGAGACTTTTCTTTATCCTTTCTTATAGCATTTGATAAAAACTCGGTATTTACTTTTATAGAGGCATGAATGTCATTTATCAAGGCCATAGGTTGAAGTAGCATTTTGTAACAAGATTCGATGCTAATCGGTATGTTCATTTTAGAGCTTAGGTCTGAATATAGTTTTTCAAATTCTTCAGCATTTTGACCTTTTATTTGCTTTTTGTACGAGGGCATTTTTCGTATTTTCTCAATTATAAAATCGAGATCCATTTTACAATCACAAGTTTCAATTTGTGCGTTAGTAAAAGAACTTGAGAAGAGTGAAATTCCAATAATTAAGACCAGCTTTTTCATGATTTAATAGATTTTTGATTAAACTTTATGAAGCAAATCTAAGTTTGAAAATATAACCTATGACAATAATGATAAGGGTTTGGGGCCAAACACCCTTAGTTTGTGGTAGAATTAATGAAAGATTTAATGTGCTCTAAATAAGTTTTTGAAACTGGAACAATAATATCATAATTAAGGATAAGAAAATGTTTGCCATTTTCAGTTTTCCATTGCTGAAAATGAAAAGGATTTATGAGATGCGAACGATGTGTTCTTAGTAAGAAGTCAAATTCATCATCTATTGCAGATAATTTAGCTCTAATCAAAGTCTTTTTAAGATTAGTTCCTGATAAGTAAAACACTTCAATGTAGTTGTCTGAAGATTGAATACTTATAATATCGTTGAGTTGAAGTCTTAAACCTTCATAGTTGCCTTCTCCTTTTAATTCAATCTTTTTGTCTTCTAATAGTTTTTCATGATATTTTCCCAATGCGAATCGACCGATTAATATAATAGGTAAAATGGTGAGTATCGCAGGAAAAATTATAGCTCTTAAATGATACCATAACTTATAGGCGTTTGGATTCCACTCAACAATAACTTGTAAATAGTAGAGTCTTAAGACAAGCGATGATACAGTAATAAAGAGCAGAAGCCAAATAAGTTCAGAGCTCATAGTCCATGAATTTTGCTCTCTTTTATAAAGCCAATTCTGAAACGGTAGATGTATCACATAAAGAAGTGCTCCTAATAAACCATAAATTGGGAGATAAATTAGTTTTTCATTATCACCAAATTCATTGACATCTAAGGGCTCTGTAAAATATAAAAATACGAATATCCAAACTACTAATAATAAAGCAATTACAAGGTGATGCTTTAATAATGGGTCGAATGGATATTTTCGGTTCAAACGCTACTATTTTATGAGTATAAAAATACATATTGCTTTTGGAATCTTCAATAAAATAACGTTCTTGCTACAATGTTTGATAAGCGTTATTATTACCTGATTAAGTTTCAATATTTAGGATATCGTTTTCATGGTTGGCAAAAACAACCTGATGTTAAAACGATTCACCTTATGATAGACAGAACCTTAAAATATATCCTCGAGGATACTAAATTTAAAACCTTAGGAGCAGGTAGAACGGATGCAATGGTTTCAGCGAATGAGGCGGCTTTAGAGCTTTTTATTTATAATAATCCTATAACGGATTTTGATTGCTTTTTAGATCTCTTTAATCTTAATCTTCCTCAGGATATTAGAGCACTATCTATTAAGCAAGTTAATAAGGACTTTAATATTATTCAGGACTCAAAGATTAAGGAGTACCATTATATTTTTTCTCAAGGGCAGAAAAACCATCCATTTTGCGCACCTATATTAACAACAATATTGGAAACTTTGGATGTGGATTTGATGAAGCAAGGAGCAAAACACTTTGAAGGCACGCATAATTTTAAAACCTACTGTTATAAAGCCACTGATAAAGGCGAATATATACGCACCATAAACCAATGTGAAATTGTTGACAATACCCTTTATACTGCAAGCTTTTTTCCAAAAAAATCTTATGTGTTAAAAGTAAGAGGAAAGGGCTTTATGCGTAATCAAATTAGACTTATGGTTGGCTGCCTCATTAAATTGGGTAGAGGCGAAATTACTTTAGATTATATAGATTCTACGCTCCTAGAAACAAGCACTGAAGTCATGGATTATATCGCACCAGCTTCGGGATTAATTTTGCATAAACTTGACTTTGAATAAAAAAAGGGACGAATATTAAATACGCATCCCTTTTTAAGATTGGTTGGGTAATATCTAGTTGATCCAATGTTTTGAAAGAGCATTTTTTGTAAACCATACCAAGAAAGCAGCAAAAATAATAATGATGTATGCTGTAATTTTGTTAACACTAAAGTCAACATCCTTTAAATCAGCCAGAAATAAAAAGTAAGTCATTTGAGCTGTTGCCGCGAAAAAAGACATAATAAAGAGAAACTTCGCTGTTTTTTTTCTTAAGATAATCATCAAGCTTCCCAAAGCACCAGCAAAGACTGCTATTGCAAACAAGCCAGTATACCAAGCAGGTAAATTATTCATTACTTCAAGTTGTTCAGATGTATATGCATCAGTATAGGCACTTGTATTGTATGCTTGACTTAAATAACCATGAACACCAAGTCCATTCCAGATAAGGGCAATAACACTTACAATCCAAAACCATATTGGTGGTCTTTTTGTTGAATTTGTCATAATAATGATGATTTAGTTTAGTTAGTTATTGGGTTTTAAAGTAAACCGAATGGACTAGTAATTTATGAAATATAACATAAATACATTCTTTAGGTTGATTACTACCCACAAAAAAGGGGTAGAATTTTTAATTCTACCCCTTTTCAATACCATTATATATATAGTTATTCTACTACATGTAATTTAGGTTCCTTATCAACAAACTTCCCATTAACAGATTCGCCTAAAATTAAAACTTCTTTAGAACGCTCGTACATTTTTATTGCACGATGCATCTGTAATTTAGTGCCACTATATAGTTTTACTCCCGATTTTGAACCTTTGTTTCTAATCTCGATATAGTAACCGTCTTTGAGTTTTGTTGGTCTTGTTGCTGGTCTACCCATAAAAATTGTGAATGTTTTAAAAGTAGTGCATTATACTGAAAATTCTTGCAACAAACAAGTTTATTTAAAACAATTCTAAACGGAGTTTTTAACAAGTGTATTATAAATGGCTTTTGTGAAATTTAGTCAATCATTTTGGTTATTTTTAAGAAATTCTAGTCTAAATTTTAAGTTCATGATCCCAAAAGAAACCTTTCCTTTTTTTAAAAAATTGACCAAAAATAATAACAGAGACTGGTTTAATGCGCATAAACCAGAATTTAAAGCTATTGAAGCTAAGGTTAAGTTGGCGTATAATACATTAGGAGAAATGATGACTGCTCATGATCAAATTGAAAAGATCAAAATATTTAGAATATATAGAGATGTACGATTTTCCAAAAATAAATTACCTTATAAAACTCATTTTGGTGGTTCTTTTACCAGAAAAAAACCGGAATTAAGAGGTGGCTATTATTTACATATACAGCCAAACAACGAATCTTTTATTGCAACTGGTTTTTGGGAGCCAAATAAAGAAGACTTATTTAGAATTCGTAAGGAGTTTGAAATGGATGACAGTGAAATGCGCGATATTTTAAATGACAAAAAATTTAGTGCCACTTGGGGAGGTTTTGTAGGTGATGAATTAAAAACCGCACCTAAGGGTTTTAATAAAGAACACCCTGCCATTGATCTTATTAGAAGGAAGCAATTTATTTTCATAAAATCATACACAGATAAAGACGTATTAGAAGACGGCTTCTTGGAAAATGTTAACGAAGCTTTTATCACTATTAGGCCATTTTTTGATTACATGAGTGATGTGCTCACTACAAATCTCAATGGTGAATCATTATTATAAAAACACAACAAGCTAGATTACTTGGTGTTTTTGTTTGTTTAGTCTTTTAACGAATTAAATTTGGTTTATTATACCATGAACTTCTAACGCAATGCCATTAATGTAGGACGCATCATGAGTCGCAAAGAAAAGCGCTGCATTTGCAATTTCTTCAGACGTTACGAAGCGAGGCAGTAGCAACCGAAATGCAAAGCCTTTACCCATTTGTCTCTGCAATCTCTTGTAGTAAATCCATTTTTATATAAATCGGAGTGGCAATTGGCTCCGGAGCAATTGAATTAACTCTAATACCACAATCTTTTACTGCAGTGGTTAGACTCTTATACATGTACTTAAGGACGCTTATAAGCTAAGAGCACACAGACATGTCTTCAAATCCTTTGTAGCGTACTATAGAATTTGTGAATAAAATGCTACCACCATCATTTATATGTGTTAGTATTTTCTTGGTAGCCAAAACGGGTCTTTTGTATTATAAATGTTAAGTGTTATATCGTAGTGCAATTCACTAATATCTGTTTCAGGAGAAGGAAAGGTTACTACTGCATTTAAAAACAGGATATCTATCTTAGCATACTTAGCAAAGGATTGTTCGATTAGGTGTTTTTGTCTTCATGTTTAGAGACGTCAGTAAAGATTGTTGTTAAATCGCCAGTAAATTCATTAGCGACATTATCTAAGATCTTTTGCCATCGTCCAGATAAAACTACTTTAGTTCCTTCTTTAAAACATAATTATACCTCAGCGAAACCTAAATCGCCATGTGCCCAAGTAATAAGGCCTATTTTTATTATACTACAATCACTTTATCTAAGACCTCTTTTCTAATGAATAGCTATACTCTTAGCATTTTATTTGAAATGATTGTTTTAAATTTTATCAACATCTGTTGTTAAATGCTAAAACAATACTAAATACTTAAACGGCTTTTAAAACTTCTGGTTTTGTAAATAATTGTAGACTACTGATTATGCGTTCTTTTACGATATTCATCATTCGTTTATTCAATGCTGATGAGTTTGTAATATAGAGTTCATATTCTTCTGTAGTAAATTGACCAATAATCATTCCTTTTACAGAGTTTCTAAATTTCATGTCTTTATGAATAGCATTATCTACATATGCTAACTGCTTCTCAATGTTGAGATCATAAAACACATTTTTACGTTTTCTTATATAATTATTAAAAACAGCTATAAATAAGTCGTGCTGCATTTTAATGATAGGACGTAATGTTTTATTTTGAAACAATTCATCAGCACTCATAGCATCAAAAATTTTAGCACTTGGAATTTCTGGACGAATCGCTAATAATTGCTCAGATCGCGTAGTCATGGTTAAGTGAATAAGAATTAATGTTGATTTAAAGTTAACTATTAATCAAGTGTTCCCTAATTCATAGACTTATTCTTGTTAACGGTCTTATTAACATTGCCAATTTTTGCATGGATAAAAGCCTTTTAAAATACGACTTAATGGTGATACTAAACTGTATCTTTGATAAAAATAAAAAGTATGAGATTTCACACGCGTAAATGGGTTAAACCCGAAGATTTAAATCCTAATGGTACATTATTCGGTGGTCAGTTATTGGCCTGGATTGATGAAGAAGCCGCTTTATATACAATTATACAACTAGAAAACTCTAAAATTGTGACTAAGTACATGTCCGAAATTAATTTTATGGCTTCAGCTAAAAAAGGTGATATTGTAGAAATAGGCATTGAGGTTACCAAGTTTGGACGTACTTCAATAACCATGAAATGTGAAGCGCGTAATAAAATGACCCGAGAAACCATACTTACCGTTGAAAATATGACGATGGTTAATCTTGGACCAGAGGGTAAACCTGCTCCGCACGGTAAAACAGAAGTAGAATTTGTAAAGAATAGGCTAGAGGGTAATGACTAATCTACATTAGCAACGACTAACTCATAAATTTCAAGATCGAAATAGTTCACTGAAGCCAATACGTGGTCAAAAATATCTGCCATTATATATTCGTAGTTTTGCCAACGAATATCACTACTAAAGGCATAAATCTCCATGGGAATACCTTGAGATGTAGGCTCTAATTGACGAACCATTAAGGTCATATCTTTATTTATAGCGGCATGATTTTCCATATACGTTATTAGGTATTTTCTAAATACTCCGAAATTTGTCAGATTTCTACCATTTATAAGCACAGATTTATCAACTCCCTTTTCAGTATTGTGTTTTCTAATCTCTTCGGATTGTTTATTGAGATAGTTGGTAACCAATTCAATCTTTTTAAAGCGTTCAATATCTTGATCAGACAGAAACTTAATGCTTGAGGTTTTTATAATAACAGAACGTTTTATGCGTCGTCCCCCAGAAGCCATCATACCTCTCCAATTCTTAAAAGAGTCAGATATTAAGGCATAAGTTGGAATAGTAGTTATGGTTTTATCCCAATTCTGTACTTTAACGGTAGCTAAGGTAATTTCTATAACATCACCATCGGCTCCATATTTTTCAAACGTAATCCAATCACCTATTCTAACCATGTCATTTACGGTCACTTGGATACTGGCAACAAAACCAAGAATGGTATCTCTAAACACTAAAACAATAATTGCAGATGCCGTACCAATACCAGCAAAAAACTGAATGAATGAAATCCCTGTAACAATAGCGAATATCGAAAATACAGCCAATATCCAAAGAAAAATCATAACCACTTGGATGTAGCTATAAACAGGCTTGTCTTTATATCTCGGTAAAGTCTTCAAGTAATCCCTGAGTGAATAGAAGAAACTCTTGATGATTCTCAGAGTAAGAAATATGGCTATTACCTTTAGTGTTTTTTCAATTATATTTTCAGTATAATCAAAATCAGAAAATACTTGAGGCACAAACTCAATAAGTATTACAAGCGGAATGATATGTGCAATGTTTCGAGGTAGTTTATTGCTAAGAAGTATATCATCAAAATTTGTCTTAGTTGATTTTGCTATTCCTGTAGAAAACCTCCATAAAACTCGTTTTGTAATAAAGTCGATAATGAATGCAGCAATAAGTAAGGCCACTAATAAAGCCAACATATTTAAGTACTTGGCTGAAGTTTCTGAAAGCCCGCGTTCAATGAGTAAATCGTATATGTAATGTTTAATTTTAAGCATGTTTTGTTCTCAAATACTTTTTGTCAATATAAAAGGTACCAAACGGAATAATAGACGCAATTAAAACTATCCAAAAGGTTTTATTTGTCCAATTCATGTCTTTACTTATTATTACAGCTAGAACCACATAAATTATAAAAAATAATCCATGAGGCATACCTAATAATTTTACATATTGAGGATCATCTGCTAAGTACTTTATGGGTGTTGCAATAAATAAAAGCAAAATATAAGATGTGCCTTCTAATAATGCAATAATTCTAAAGGTAGACAACAACATACTTAATGAATTAAAAACATGTTGCAAAAATACTTTACAATTGAATAATTGCCATAGAATTTTAAAAGGAATTAATAAAATGTCTATTTCAGATATTCATTATAAAGTTGGAAGAATTAATACTATCTTAGAGCCAAAATAAAGTCTATGAGATATGTGATCTTAATGGTCTTGGTATTTACCCTTTGTGCAACATCTTCAAGTTCTGCACAATCAAGGGTTATGAAAAATGAAACGTTCCAAGCCACTTACGAGAAATTAAAGGCAACGGTGCAAGGTAATTCGTTCAAGTTTATTGGTAATTTCGTGTATGATAGTTCACAGCGCAAGGCCCTAGACACTGCATTAAACACAATATTTATTAATGGAAATGAGCTTTCGGGACAAACATCAACGTTAGAAATAAACGATAAAAGTATCGTATTAAATGGTCAAATTAGTGATTATAAAGTTGATTATAATGACGAAAAGCAGGCTATTTCAATATCATTTCTATGTGCACAACGCAATTTTTATATAGATATTAAAGCTAATGGTTATACTTTTTTGGCTATTAAGTCTGGTGATGATACAATTAATCAAATAGGAAGTGTAGAACGTTTATAAAACAAGTACAATACATAATCACAAGCCAATGTCTATAGATATTGGCTTTTTTATTAAAATCTTTTAATTCTACACTGAAAATGAATTGAAGAATATGATGTAATTTTACATTATAGAATAACCTAAACAAATAGGCTAAACATTAATCGTTGATCACAAATTAATCAATAATAAAAAAGCTATAATTGTGAATAGAGAGGATTATAAAATACATATTATAGGGGCTGGTATTAGTGGATTAGTTGCTGCAAAAACACTCGAAAAGAACGGTTATAGACCAACAATTATAGAAGCTACTGATCGTGTTGGTGGCCGCGTTAAAACAGATCTAGTTGAAGGCTATCAATTAGATCATGGCTTTCAGGTGTTACTTGATGCCTATCCTATGGCAAAAGCGCACTTAGATTATAGCAATTTGCAATTGCAACGATTCTTACCAGGAGCAGTGATCTACAATAACGGTAAGGCGCAACGTATCGGTGATCCATCAAGACATCTCGGTTTATTATTACCCACATTATTATCCTCGGTGGGTTCTGTAGCGGACAAAATCAAAATATTAAAACTTGAAAAAATATTAAAAAAGAAATCAATTGATGCTATCTTTCAATCTTCAGGAACCAGTACTTTAAATTATTTAAAAGATTTTGGGTTTTCAGATGCGATAATAGCTAATTTTTTTAAGCCCTTTTTTACGGGTATTTTTTTGGAGCCTAGTTTAAATACAAGCAGTAGAATGTTTAAGTTTGTCTATAAAATGTTTGGTCAAGGCTATGCTGTTTTACCAAAGAATGGAATAGGGGCTATACCAAAACAATTACAAGCGCAACTCCATCACACAGAATTTATTTTTAATAATAAAGTCGGTGTTGTAAATGATGATCATATATTAACGAGTAACGGCACTAAAATTGGCACGCATTTTACTATAATAGCAACTGATGCTAGCGTTTTAATTCCTAATTTGAAAGCTCAAAAAACGTCATGGAAATCGTGTTACACACTCTACTTTGAAGTTGAAAAGCGCAGTATAAAAGAGCCCATTATTGGACTTGTTGCAGAAGATGATGCATTAATTAATAACATTTTTTTTCATAATAGTATGGCAACATCTTCTAAAGGATCTCAGGAATTATTATCAGTAACTGTTGTTAAAAAGCATCAATTAAGTGAAGCGGAATTGATTGATAGGGTGCAAAATGAATTAAAAGGCTTCTGTAATATAAGCGCAGAAAAATGTATTAAGTGTTATCACATAAGACAAGCTCTACCAAATTTAAAACATTTAGAAAATGATATTTCACCAACTGAAACTCAATTGAAGCCTACAATATTTTTAGCGGGTGATCATCTTCTTAATGGTTCTCTAAATGCTGCTATGACTTCGGGTGAGCGGGCAGCTCAAGGAGTTATTATGGCATTAGAAGATGGTTTGAAGGTTGAAGAAATAGCATCAGAATATATTTAATTTAAGACAGTAAGTGAGTTTATTGATTCGCAAGCACATTAAGATGAATTATTAATTTATTGTGCGGTTATAGGTAGTTTTGGTAAAACTATTTTCAAGATGAAATAATAGAAGTTTTAAAGTCGTGTATTCACTTCGTGTTATAGAAAATACTTCAAACGAGTTTACTAGGTTTTTCTTTCATTCTTTTCTGATTTAATATTCGGTATTGTTTAGTTTTTGAAAGTGTTTGCTTTGCTATTTTCTTAGGCATATATTTTTAACTTAAATACCCTTAATGGGTAGATCGCAATAGATTTTTAGTAAAATAGAAAAAGAGAAAAAACGATTAAAAAAGCGCGAAGAAAAACGCAAAAAAATGGAAGCACGAAAACTAGCTAGAGAAGAAAACGGGTCTGCTGGGATTCCCTTAGCTTATGTAGATCATAATGGCAACCTAACAGATATTCCTCCTGATCCTTCTATGAAAGTTAAGGTTAAAGCCAAAAACATTGAAATAAGCATACCAAAGAAAGATGATAGCGAGCTTGAATCGGATCCATTAAGAAACGGAAAGGTCTCTTATTTTGACGGTTCTAAAGGCTATGGATTTATTGTCGACACTGTAACCAATGAAAAACATTTCTTTCATATTAGCGGAATGATAGATAAGGTTTGTGAGAATGACAAAGTTTCTTTTGTATTAGAAAAAGGGCTACGCGGCATGAATGCTGTTAAGGTGAAAATGCTCTAAAAATAATTTTTGACTTAAATAATTATTTAATTTTCCATACATAATTAAGTCCTGTTTTGGACCTGCGTGTAGGATATTTACGAGAAAAGCTGGTGGTTGGCATGAAAAGCAAAATGCAACAGCTTCAATATCAGAATATTGTAGCTTTATGGAAGCAATTTATGCCTCGGTAGACACAAATTAAAAATCGCTTAACTCAAGAATTCATAGCACTTCAAAACTATTCTGATTTTGGAAATAGTACAGACAACTTTGAATTTTGGGCTTGTGTAGAAGCATCAAATAGTAGTTTTTTGCCAGAAGGGATGTGGTTCATGAAAATTCCATAAGGTCAATATGCCATTGTCTTACATAAAGGTATGGATGCTGGTGCAACCTATCAAAAGATAATCACAGAATGGTTACCAACATCTGGTTATAAAATTGCTAATAGACCACATTTTCAAGTGATGGGTGAGAAGTACAATAATGGGTGTCAAGATTCAGAAGAGGATGTCTACGTTCCTATAGAAAAATTATAGCTCAAGAATTAACTTTTGACCAATTCTAAGTGTGGACGATTTTTTAATCTTATTGGTCCGGCAAATTGAAGCGATACTTGTATTATTTCGTCTCGAAATGCGAGATAATGTATCACCCTTTTTTACAACATATATTTTACGCTGTTTCTCTAAACTTGCTAGAGCATCTTCTTTAGTTTCATACAAGGCTAATTTTGACATGCGTCTAGAGCTGTGGTAACTTGCTCTCGTCCATTTTCGGGTAACCCATAGGTTTTTTGATCGTATAGAATTAGAATCGTCAAAATTAAACAGGTATTCGGGGTGAATAAACGCACCTTTATAGGTTGTTGATAAATGCAAGTGGCTTCCTGTTGATTTTCCTGTATTTCCCCCTTTTCCTATAAACTGCCCCTTTGAAACAGAGTCATTGGCTTTAACAGCAATTTTTGATAGGTGCGCGTATGTGGTTTCTAGTCCATTGTAATGGCGCACTACAACGGTTCTTCCATGGCCGCTACTATATTTAGCAAAGCGCACAATACCATCAAACATACTTACAACAGAGTCTCCTGTTACCAAGTCGATATCAATACCTTTATGGGGCCGACCACGTCTCCAGCCATACCGTGAGGTGATCACTTTTTCATGCTTAACTGGAGAAGCATAGGTAGAATCATCAAACGTTATTTGAAATGGAAAGTCTATAGGGGTGTAACGATAAGGATTGTATACTGTAGTTTCCCAGAATTCGCTTTTAATATCCGCTTGCTTTTGAATTGCTTTATCTCCAGAACTAACCATTGGAATTTCAACTTCTTCCATCAGTAGTGTTTTTCCTGCAGGTGTTGGAATTTTAATTTTTATAGATTGTAATAGGCTGTCATTCTGGGCAAAAACTGTTGTCACTGCCAATAAAAAAACGAAAGTAAATAAAGGGGTCTTCATTAATGTTTAAAAAAATCAATCGTTTTAAGAAACGCTAAATTACTATAAAATATTGTTAACCTCAAATAAGGTAATCATCGCGTAAAAAGCCTTAATTTTACAACTTTCAAATCAACATATATGTCTCAACCCAATTCAGTGATTCAAGATAAAAAGACCGATAAAGAATTATACGAATATCAGCAAGGCGCTATAAATCAGATATTCGAAAAGTTTGATAATGCACCAGAAGACTACCATTTGCTCTACCAATTACCAACAGGTGGTGGTAAAACCGTAATTTTCTCTGAAATGGTGCGTCAATATCTTAAAAACCATAATAAGAAGGTCTTGGTTATGACGCATCGTATCGAGTTATGCAGACAGACCTCAGAAATGCTGACTAGTTTCGGCGTAACGAATAAAGTGGTAGATAGTAAGGCTAATCTAGATGATCAGGCTGATTATTCTTGCTTTGTAGCTATGGTTGAAACTTTAAACAACAGGCTTAATGATCATAAACTAGACATTTCAGATGTTGGTTTAGTAATTATTGATGAAGCACATTACAATTCGTTTACCAAGCTATTTAAGTTTTTTGAAAAATCTTTTATTCTGGGCGTGACTGCCACACCGTTAAGTTCTAATAAGGAGCTACCTATGAAGGGTAATTATAGTGAATTAATCACTGGCGAAACTATTGAAAACCTTATTGAAAACGAATTTTTAGCACGTTGTGAAACATATGCATATGATATGGGATTAACGTCCTTAGAAGTTGGGTCTAATGGTGATTATACGGTAAAATCATCTGAGGATTTATACACCAGTCCAGCAATGCTTCAAAAGACTGTTGATGCTTATAAAAAGCACGCATTAAACAAAAAGACCCTAATATTTAATAATGGTATTAACACGTCAATAAGTGTTTATTATGCTTTCAGACAAGCAGGTTTACCAATTATGCATTTAGATAACACAGCCACTAAAAAGCAGCGTAAACAGATATTAGATTGGTTTCATGAAACACCCAATGCTATCTTAACCTCAGTAAGTATTTTAACCACTGGTTTTGATGAGCCAACTATTGATACGATTATTCTAAACAGAGCAACAAAATCACTAACCTTATACTACCAGATGATTGGTCGTGGGTCTCGTATTCTTAACAATAAGTCAAAATTTACGGTTATTGATTTGGGGAATAACTTATACCGTTTTGGGCCTTGGGGAGCCGATTTAGACTGGCAATTGATTTTTAGATCACCGAATTGGTTTGCTGACCGCATTAAGAGTGACGAATCTATTGAAGCCAATTTTAAGCACGAACTTGCTGATGAAATTAAAGATGAATTCTCAAAGTCAGCAGACACCTACTTTGATATAAGGCAAACGTATAAAAATGCTGTAGATGCAGGAGAATCCTCAAAAGTTGTTCTTGAACGTTCTATTGAGCAACATGCTAAGATATGCATTGAAAATAGTGAGGATGTCTATGATGCACTTGGGTTGGCTAAATTGTTAAAAGATGATATTAGTCAGCGGATAGAAATTTATGCCAAATTAATCAGTAAGAGTACAGGGAATTTTTTAAAATGGTTAAAAGACGATTACAAAAAGAAATTGAACTCCTACTTACGAGCTAATTTCGATGAGAAGTTCGAAGAAATTCATGGGTATCCGCCCGAAGAATAAATTTTAGTATAAGATTTTAAGAAAAATGGTACGCAGATTTAATATGATCTCTCTACGATATTGACTAATAATCTTCCCAAGTTATTTTACCTAATGTACTTTAAAAGGTTATGCTATTTGTCAGCTCCCTAAATCTGCAAAAAGTAGATTACCGAATTAGAAAAGCAATTAAATAGCGGCTTAACTGCGAAATCCGTATCTTTGTCATACAAAATGTTATGGAAAAAAAAGGAGAACAAAAAGTCAAACGACCTGATTTAGTGGTGTTTGATGAGGACAAGCAGCGCTACGATGCGGCCTTTAGACCGTATGCAACTAATGTTGGTGCACCACAAATAAAGTTGCCCAATAATGGCAGCTGGAAAAATTCCCAAATTTATAAAGCTAATAAGCATCTAAAAGCCAAGTATGAGGCCTTAAAAGCAGAATACGATGCCTTACTTAAAATTTTGGAGTACAACGAGTTGGTGACAGCGTCTAAATTTACATTTGAACCACTGATAGGTGAGGTGTATCATTTGTACAATAATACTAAGGAACAACCCTTTTTATCCATTATAGAGCCAGATAGCTGCGATTTTCAACACTTGGGAAGTTTCCGTTTAACCTCAGATTATCTATGGGAAATTGTAGAAGAAAAATCAAATAAGGATTTAGTGAAAGTTTAAGTTGCAGTAAATAATAACGCTTTCTAATTAATTAAATTTATTCAGGAGTTTTAAAACTTGTGTTGTTTTATACATAAACACAATAAAATTTTAAATTCAATTAATTATGAAAAAATGTCTTTTAGTTCTTTTAGCCTTATTAGTTTTCAACTGTTCAGAAGACGACACCGTAGATCCAACAATTTTTAACGAAAATCTTTCAATAATAGAAAATTTAGAAAATGGCGTCCCAGTTCTAGATATTACAAATACCTTAGGTGCAGAGGTTTTATATGGTTTAGAATATGGTGGTGGTTATATTTATCATGTTGATGAGATCGATGGTACTTTAATGGTTGCAACTAATTATTCTCAAATCGGAACTAAATCTTGGGGTGACCATTTTGATTTAACCAATGGTGAGGCTTTTGGCGATGGGGAATTCAATACAGAGCAAATTGTTAATGGAAATTTGGCCGATAATAGTAATGTGCCAAATGGTTTAGAATATGGAAGTGACGACTATGCCTTTAAGATTGCTTATGATTTAAACTATAATGCCTATGACGATTGGTTTATACCAAGTCGCCAATCTATAGAAGCAATTTTTAATAATCTTCACCTTCAAGATATTGGGAATTTTGACGAAACATTGTTTTATTGGACATCATCAAAGGCAGGCTATCAACCTTACGTCATGAGTTTTGATTCTAATTTTGGAGGCGAGACATTTCTGGGCTCTTGTTTTAACTCTAATGCAATTTTATTAGTAAGAAAAATATAAAACACTGTTTTTATTGCGTGTAATATAAAAAAGGCCAACTTTATTTCAAGTTGGCCTTTAACATCATACTAGTTCTAATTCATTTTAATATACAGGGTTATGTGATTTCAACTTTAGTACAAAAGCAAAAGTTTAATACTTCTTTTTTATATCTTATTGTTGACAAAGGTCTTTATACAATGTTAATAAAATCTAGGAGTGAGATTAGAGTTAGGCCATATCCATTTTGATTCATAAGCCCATAGTTATTAAATACGTCTGAAGCAAGCACATGGGTGGGAAGCACAAGGTATGTGAGATGAAATAGTTAGAATTAATACAAGTCTATTTAATAAGTTGTTTGATATTTACTTTGTAAAGTTTTCCAATTGGCACAATATGGTCTGATATATAAATTCTATTTCCTTCTATGCTACTGATGTGCTTTTTTGCAATTGCAAACGATTTATGTACTTGAAGAAAATCTTCATTTGAAAGTAATTGTATCGTATCAGATATTTTTTCGCGGATCGTTATTGTAGTGTTAGTGGTAAAGACTTTAGTGTAATTTCCGGAGGCCTCAATAAATAGAATACTATCTAAATCGACTTGAATATAACTGTTGTTTTGCTTCAGGAAGATGTGTTTTTCTTTAGATTTTGAATTTATCTTATGTTCCTTTTTTACCGTATTTGTGTTAAATGTTGTTACTTTATTAACAGCACTCAAAAAACGTTCAAAACTAAATGGTTTTAATAAATAATCAACCACATTCAATTCATAGCCTTCAATCGCAAACTCACTGTATGCTGTAGTTACAATAACTTGTGGAGGTGATGATAAGGTTTTCAAAAATTCAAACCCTTTTAATTTGGGCAAGTTTAAATCTAAAAAAATCAGATCCACTTTATGTTTACTCAAATAATCAATAGCCTCTAAAGCATCATAACAATCGGCTTTGAATTCTAAATTTGGTAGCATATCGCAGTAGTTTTTAATAATGTCGTGAGCAATATGCTCGTCATCTACTATTATGTACGTAATCATAATGTTATATTCAATTTAGCCTTGTAAATAGCATCGATTTCAGAGACTTCAAAATAATGCTTTTTTGGATATGCTAGTGCTAATCGTCGTCTTAAATTAGTTAAACCAATACCAACTTTATGATTGCTCTGTGATGCATCACAATTATTTTCAATTTCGAATTCTATTTTATTGTTTTGAGCTTTTAAATTAATATGTACAAAAGCATTTTCCCTTAAATTTTCAACTCCATGTTTAAATGCATTTTCTAGAAGAATAATTAAAAGAAGCGGCATTATTTCATAATTAGTGTCGTTTATTTCAATATTAAACTGTATATCAATAGTCTTGTGATAACGCATTTTATGAAGTTCGATGTAGTTTTTCAAATACGTAATTTCATCGGACAATAAAACCGTGTCTTTATCACCTTCATAAATACTATAACGCATCATGTCAGAAAGTTTAAGGATGAGCACTTGGGCTTTCTTTGAATCTTTATCAACTAACCCATACAGGTTGTTGAGCATATTAAAAAAGAAATGAGGGTTTACTTGACTTTTTAAATGCAACAGTTCTGTTTTTGCTTTTTCATTCTTTAATCTAATGATCGATTTGATTTGTTTAAAAGCCCAATATGCAATGGTGATCAAAACCAGTATAAAGTAGAATGCCATAAATTCTACAAACCCTTCTAGTTTACCAAAAGTGTCATTAAATATTACAATGACTAAGCCTATAATAACAAGCGCTATTTTATAAAATCGTGTTACAATATTCTTTTTTCTTTCAGATATAGTCAACTTCATAAATCAATATTAATTAAATAAAACAGCTCAAACAAATTAGTTGACAAACGGCCTTTAATCAGTGGTAAACGATTTTAAAGTTGTTTTAAAAGACCTTTATAACATAGCATAATCTGTTTGCCATTCAAACCTATACTTGTGTCACAAATATTTTACACAAGCAAAAATCACATATATGTTTGTTTCAATCAATCAAAAAACGAACACTTATGGAACTCATTATTGACAATTTATCTAAAACTTACTCTAATGGTGTTAAGGCATTACAAAACATCTCTTTAGAAATCCCAACAGGAATGTTTGGTTTACTAGGACCAAACGGAGCAGGTAAATCAACATTAATGCGAATCATTGCAACATTACAAGACGCAGACAATGGTTCTATTACACTTGGGGACGTTGATGTGTTAAAACAAAAGAACGAATTGAGACAAGTTTTAGGATACTTGCCACAACAGTTTGGTTTATACCCTAAAATATCTGCGGAAGTTTTACTAAATCATTTTGCGGTTCTCAAAGGAATTACGCAAAAAGGTGAGCGTAAAGACTTAGTAGAAGCGCTTTTGCATAAAACCAATTTATACGACGTAAGAAAACAAAATCTTAAAGGCTATTCAGGAGGAATGAAGCAACGCTTTGGTATAGCACAAGCCTTACTTAATGATCCTAAATTACTTATTGTTGATGAACCAACGGCAGGATTAGATCCTGTAGAACGTAATCGATTTTATAATGTGCTAAGCGAATTAGGAGAACGCACAGTCGTCATTTTATCTACTCATATTGTTGATGATGTTAAAGAACTTTGTACCCATATGGCAATTATTAATCAAGGCCAAGTGTGTTTAAAGGGAAATCCATTACAAATACTGGAAAACCTTAAGGGCAGAGTCTATAAAAAAACAATCCAAAAGTCAGAATTAAAAGCGTATAAGCAAAATTATAAAGTCATTAGTGAAAAGCTCTTTTTAGGAAAACCGACCATTCATATTTTAAGCAATGTGAATCCTGGAAATGGCTTTTTACTTATTAATGCCGAATTAGAAGATGTGTATTTCTCCGAAATATTTAATACTAGGAACGTTAAATCTCTATAATTATGTGGTACAATATTTTTAAGTTCGAAATACAATATAGAATCAAACGTTTTGATACTTACGTGTTCTTTTTGTTTCTCTTTTTATTTTCAATTTTTGGTGTAGACTTTATTTTTCAAGGATCTGATATGGGGCTAATGAAAAAAAACTCACCTGTAGTAATTGCAAAAACAATGGGAGCCATCACTGGAATATTTATGATTTTAGCTTCTATGATTATGGGAGTTTCGGTATTAAGAGATTTTGAATACCACATAGAATCCTTAGTTTTTACCGCACCTATCAGTAAAAAAGATTATTTGTTTGGCAGATTTTTAGGATCGTTTACGGTATTACTCTTTGCTTTTACAGGAATTGTATTTGGTATGATGGTAGGTGAGCTTATGCCATGGCATAAGCCAGAGAATCTATTAGTTTTTAATGCATTTGTGTATGTAAAAACCTTTTTTATGATAACCTTACCAAGCTTATTTTTTGGAGCATCATTATTTTTTGTTACAGGAGCTTTAAGTAGAAATTTAGTGGTTGTTTATACACAAGGTATTATTGTATTTGTGATATTTATGTTAACCAAAGCTATCACTAATGCGTTTTGGCAAGCCATTTTAGATCCATTTTCACTAACTACCACCACCTTTGTTACAAAATCTTGGTCTGCTTTAGAAAAAAGTACTCATAATATTCCATTTTTTGGTGTCATTTTCTACAACAAGCTGTTTTGGGTTACTCTTGGGGCAATTTCGTTGATTTATGGTTATAAGAAATTCAATTTTAACGTAGTTAAAGATAAGCGCTCTAAAAGCAATCAATCATTAACTATTAAAAAAACCTCTACAATTGAAGATGTAATAATTCCACATACCCAAAAGCAGTACGGTTTATTATCTAAATGGGCGCAACTAAAACAGTTTACAAGATTTTATTTTACAGGCATTTTTAAACAATCCTCATTTTGGGGTATCGTTATTTGTGGTATGATTATCATCCTTATTAATTCTGTAAATCTGGGAACTGTATATGGGGTGGATAGTTATCCCGCAACCTATTTTATTGTAGAAGAACTTAAAGAAACGTCAATGTATTTCTTTATTATCCTTTTGGTGTTTTATTCAGGAGAATTAGTTTGGAAAGAACGAGGTGGAAAACTAGATTTAATCTACGACGCAACACCAATGTCTAGTTTCTTAAAACTATTGGGTAAGTATATTGGATTGAATCTAATTTATGTCGTTTTAATGTTAGCTTTAATTGGCTCAGGAATTATATTTCAAACCTTAAATGGCTATTATAAATATGAATATCAGGTGTATTTATCTGGTTTCTTTTTAGAGATTTTACCATTTTTAGCTTTATATACATGCATTGCATTTTTTATTCAGTCTATTGTAAATCACAAGTTTTTAGGTATTATGTTGGTGATTATATTCTTTATTGCCAATATCGCTTTAGGCTTATTTGGTTTCGACCACGATTTATATTTTTTTGGAGGCAGTGCTTTAGGCGCCTATTCAGATATGAGTGGTTACGGTCATTTTTTAAAACCATATCTCATTATAAAATTGTACTGGTCTCTTTTCGGGTTGTTATTGCTAATTATGAGTTCTTTAGTAAACGTAAGAGGTGCTGAGACCAATATGTGGAAGCGAGTAAAGGCCATTAAGTATAGATTAAGTAAGCCACTTTTTACCCTAGCAATTACGGTGTGTATATTATTTATAACTACCGGGAGTTTTATCTTTTATAGCACTAATATTTTAAATACCTATTGGACAAATTCTGAAGCAACAGAATTTAGAGTTACTTATGAAAAAGAACTCAAAGTATATGAATATATACCACAACCTAAAATAGTAGATGTTAACTTGCGTGTAGAACTGTATCCTAAAACAAGAGATTATACCATAGAAGGGTATTACATACTTAAAAACACCACTACAGAAGATATTAAATCTATTCACATTCAAAAGCTTCTTGAAGATAATGTTAGGTTGGATTCAGTTGTTTTTGAAGGCGAGTTTACAATCGATAAACAATATAAAAAGTTTGATTATTCCATTTTTAATCTAAAAAAGGCTTTGAAGCCACGAGATACCGTAAAAATGTATTTCAAACAAAGTTTCACCACGAAAGGATTTGAATCTGGAAATTCTAATGTTAAAATAAATTCTAACGGAACATTTTTTAATAATACGGATTTACCAACAATGGGCTATAACAAAAAATATGAACTAAATGATGCTCATGAACGCGAAAAATATGGCTTACCGAAAAGAATTCGTATGGCAAATAGAAATAATCTAAATGAGCTTAACAATGCAAGAAATGGTGGTGATTCTGATGGTATTACCTTTGAAATGATAATTGGAACTTCAAAAGATCAAATTGCTTTAGCACCTGGGAATTTAATGAGAGAATGGACAGAAAATGGCCGTAACTATTTTCATTATAAAATGAAGCAATCAATGATTAATTTTTATGCCATCACTTCAGCCGAATATGAAATAAAAAAAGATGTATGGATAGCGCGTAAGGATTCTACAGCAAAACCTATTGATCTTGAAATTTACTATCATAAAGCACATCATTACAATATAGATAGAATGATGACATCTATGAAAGCGTCGTTAGAGTATTTCAGTAATAATTTTAGCCCTTATCAAAACGAACAATTACGCATTATGGAGTTTCCGCGTTATGCAAAATTTGCACAATCATTTCCAGGAACCATTCCATTTTCAGAGGCTATTGGCTTTGTTTTAGATATCGATGATCAAAAAGATGTTGATATGGTATTTTACGTCACTGCACACGAAATTGCACATCAATGGTTTGGCATGCAAGTAGAAGCAGCAAATGTTAAAGGACGACTAACCATATTAGAAACCTTGTCGCAATATGCAGCAATTATGGTATTGAAAAAATATTATTCCGAAGAAAAAGTATTGCAATTTTTAGAAACTCAAAAAGAGGATTACATAAAGGGAAAAGATAGAGAAGATGTTAAAGAACCATCATTGGCATTGGTAGAAGATCAAGACCACATTTATTATGCTAAAGGAGCGATTAACATGTATGAGTTTCAAAAAGCAATAGGAGAGGAGAACGTTAATAAGGCGTTGAGGCGCTTTCTCCAAGATTGGAATACCAAAAATGGTAAACTAAAAATGGCAACAGATAGATATGCAACAACGCAAGATTTATTAGGTTATTTTAGAGAGGTCACCTCAGATTCACTTCAATATGTAATTTCTGATTTGTTTGAAAAAGTTATTCCTGTAAAAATGTAACAAATAAAATTTTGTATGATATAATTACATATTAAAAGTGTCTTATAGTGATAATGAACTGCTTTAAATATTTTGTGCTTTGGGACGAAAGCGAAAGTTTAATACTTTGTTTTCTATATTTTATTAGTGACAATTGTCTTTATACACTATTAATAAAATCGAGGAATGAGATTAGGGGGTAAGCCAAATCCATTCTAAGAATTCACAAGCACTTATTTTTAATGTAAGTGTAATGCCAGTAATTTATTTTTTTGAAATGGCACATGCGGAAAGCTTAACGCGCCTAAACCTAGTAGATAAGATTCTCAAATATCTAAGAATTAACTAGCTAAAAATTTAGTAATTTTAAGTCTCATCTAAATTTTATCACAAATGAGATTAATGATTAAAACAGATTATTCTGGAATGTCAGAATGGGTTGCTCATTATGTTGTTCAGAAGATAAACAATCATAAGGCAGAAACCGATAAACCCTTTGTTCTTGGATTACCAACAGGAAGTACACCATTAGGCACTTATAAAGCGCTAATAAGGTATTGTAATTCTGGCAATGTGTCATTTAATAATGTCATTACATTTAATATGGATGAGTATGTTGGTATACCTAAGAACCATTCACAAAGCTATCATACGTTTATGTGGGATAATCTATTTAGTAAAATAGATATTGAGCCTGAAAACGTTAATATTCTAGATGGTAATGCACCAGATCTGGTAAAAGAATGTGAGGATTATGAACATAAAATCAATGCGTATGGTGGTATTGACCTTTTTCTTGGTGGTATAGGTTCTGATGGGCATATTGCGTTTAACGAGCCAGGGTCGTCATTATCATCGCGTACACGCCTTAAAACTTTAAATAATAAGACCGTGATGGATAATGCACGTTTTTTTGATGAGGATACCTCTCAAGTGCCAACGGTTGCCTTAACTGTTGGTGTTGGGACCATTTTGGATGCTAACGAGGTACTGTTGTTAGTTAGTGGCCATTCTAAGGCCCTAGCATTACGGCATATTATTGAGGAACCGATCAACCATATGTGGACAGGCAGTGCCTTACAACTTCATAAGAAAGCCATAATTGTTTGTGACGATGATGCAACTCACGAATTACGAGTTGGTACCGTACGCTATTTTAAAGAATTAGAAGAACTAAACAGCGTACAGGAAATTTGATATAATTAGATTCATTATTTGAGATGCGATAGCATGTAAATGAGATCAAGCCCGCTCAGGAATAATGTATGGACAATCCATATGCTTGGAACGATCAATTTTTGGAGCAAACCTCATTCGCTTGTTGAGCGCTTAGATACGTTGCTTTAAAGCATTTATAACTATGAGATTTTTATCGAAAATTCCTCTAAGACATCCAGTGTAGTAAATTCTAGTGCTTTTTCATGGGTGGCATTTAGATCAATTTTAGGTGCTACACCCGCTTTATAAGCTTCTAACCAACGTGATATGCACAAACACCATTTATCACCATGTTGTAAACCCGGAAATTGCCATTGTGGTATTGGTCTTGTTAAATCATTACCACGACGTTTACTGAACTCTAAAAATTCCTTAGTGACTTCTGCGCAAACCACGTGCGTGCCATAATCTTGCGGCATCGTTCTACAAAATCCGTCTCTAAAATAGCCAGTCATAGGATTTGTACAACAAGCGATTAAAGGTTTGCCATAGACATTATTGGCCATTTATATGTTTTTAAAATAGTGTTTATTACGCTAAGTGAAATTTACAAAATCCTTAAGAATTATACTTAGATTGAATGATTATATTGATTAAAAAAAATCTTGGAATTAGAATTTTTAGAGAAAGCGAGACGCGAACTTATTAATGGCTATGTTAAAAAGCGTCATCCGTTTCGGTATTTTACATTAGCTACGATAGAAGATGGTAAACCAAGGCAGCGGACTGTCGTATTACGCAAAATTGTAGATGATTTTGTACTTTTGGTGTATACAGATGAACGCTCGCAAAAGGTTGCTGATATAGCTAATAACCCAAACGTTAACGCGTTGTTTTATCATCCAAAGCAATTATTACAAATACGTATTGATGCCAAAGCAGAAATTATTACAGATGCTGATCAGTTAAAACGTTATTGGCAGAATATTCCTGAAAATTCAAGAAAAGATTACATTACAGTTGATAGTCCAGGTACTACTATTAGCAATTCAGATCAAGTACATTACGATCTTGAAAACAGCTATTTTACGGCCATACGTATTATTCCAAAAACTTTAGAATACCTACAACTAAAGCGTCCAAACCATTTACGGATAAAATTTGAGTACAACGCAGACGGTTGGAAGGGTGAATTTTTGGTGCCTTGAGAAATTAATGGTTTTAACTTATGGCTAAGATTATGTCAAATATCACTTTCAGCGCTAATACGCTTAGATTGTCTTTATGATACAACTGTCCTATAATGTACTTGCGTTATGTAACTTGAGCTTTGGATAAAAGCGAAAAGTTCTTACTAAAGTTTCTTCAAAAAATTTTTTTTTCAAAAGTTTCTTTACAATGTTAATGGAACACTTTTTATGCGACGACGCAGGAGGGAAGCATAATGTGTGTGGAATGGTTTTGATAACCGCATTTAATGCTTAAATCGGCATTTTGAATGGAACATGGTTTATCTAAATTAGAGAATTGTCTTTGAATTAACAACTATATTATATATTTTTGGATTAGGTACTTAATTGGTAAGCCTGTTCGTTCGTGCAAAGATTTCATCTACCAATTTGATAATTATAATATAACTTTCAAGAATTATTATTCACTAATAGATTACGAACGCTTTCTTCAGAATAATAATTTTTGAGCAAAAGAATATATTATGGATATTATCAAATATTTCAAATTACAAGCAAAAAATTTATTGAAAGATTTTAAGGAGAATCAAACTTTCTTCGAAAACCGAGGGGAACTAGAGTACGAAATAGAACGTGAAAAGTACTTTAAAGTATCAATGGTTTTTGATGTATTTAATGTAGATGAAACTAACTTTAAATTAGGAAATTCACAACACATGATTGCAAAAATGGTAGGTTTCGTTAACTGGCCACAATTAGTTAAGGCTTCAAATGAAAAACTGGAATTAGCTAAATTATATTTTGATTTTCAAGATAGATTAGAAGCGCCAG
>NZ_JABSST010000017.1 GCF_013213975.1 Winogradskyella sp. | reverse complement strand
CCGAAGAGGTAAGAAAAGGTAATGTTGGTATTATTCAAGATCCACATGGAGCAATAATCGCGATTCAAAATACTAAATCTTAAAGACTATGAAAAAGACTAAAAAAATAACATTATTAATTCTTACTTTATTATTAATGGAACTATTTCATGGATGTGCGAATGCACGCTGGCGTACTGAGGCCGGTTTAAATGTATCATGGGGACCAAATGGACCAAGAGTAAGACCACATGTAGATTTTGACATATATAATGGCGGAAGATTATAACTTATCAACTATTAAACAACATAGATTATGAATTTTAAAAAAATAATAGCTGCAGCCTTTGCATTACAAATGATTTTCATGCCAACCTCCTTTGGATGTACAGGAATAATTATTAAAACCGAAAATGGGATATCAATTCCTGCAAGGACCATGGAATTTGGGTTTGATGTGCGCTCAAAACTATTGGCCATTCCAAGAGGAACGACAATAAAATTTCTAAGTTCTATTGACGGTAAGGATGGTTATACAATGACTACAAAATACGGTTTTGCTGGAATGAATGCTGTAGAAAAGAATATCGTAGTTGATGGAGTCAATGAAGCTGGCTTATATCTAGGATGCTTCTATTTCGCTGGATTTGCATCTTATGAAAAGCTCACCTCTGAGAATCAATCAAGAGCTGTTTCTAGTGAAGAATTTGGTAATTTTATACTGGGTAGCTTTGCTTCGATTGATGAAGTTATCAAGGGGTTAAATGATGTTACTATAGTTGGATCTTTTATTGAGGACATTCAAGGCGAAGCTCCATTTCATTATGCAGTTACTGATAAGTCGGGACGCTCTGTAGTTATTGAATATACAAAAGATGGTCTACAGATATACGAAAATACAGTCAATGCTATATGCAATAACCCAACTTACGATTGGCATCTTACAAATTTGAGAAACTATGTAAATTTAGCACCAAATAACGCTAAGGGGTTTAGTTTAAATGGTAAGAACTATACACCACTTGGCGAAGGTACAGGCATGCTTGGTCTTCCAGGCGACTACACCTCACCCTCTCGATTTGTAAGAGCCACTGCCTTTGTTAATACAACACTTCCTAGCCAAAATATAGAAGAAGGCATATTTCGTGCTTTTCACCTGCTAAATGCATTTGATATTCCTAAAGGGGTAGTAAGACAACCAACACCCGATGGAGTTCACACCGACTATACAGTTTGGACCTCTGCTGTAGATACCAAAAATTCAGTGTATTATTATAAAACATATAAAAATCAAAATGTTAGGAAATTAGTGTTAAAAGATATCTTAGAAAAAGCCAACGGAAAAATGTATGTGATTGAATCAGAAACACCCTTAACTTACGACACTGTAATTAAAAATTAAATGATGCTTAAAAAATTAAATACAATTGTAATTCTTATAGCCTTAATAACTTTAAGTTGCAAGAATGAAAAACCAAATACAAATCAAAACAAACCCTTAGTTAAAGCGGCTGCTAATAGCCTTAAACAAACTGTATTCTATGGTGGTGACATCATAACCATGGATGGGAATGAGCTGGAACTTGCTGAAGCTGTAGTGGCGCAAAATGAAGAAATTGTGTATGTAGGTTCCCTCGCTGAGGCTAAAAAAGAATTTCCAGAAGCAATAGAACATAACCTTAAAGGCCGCACTCTAATGCCGGGTTTGGTAGAGCCACACGTCCACCCCTCACTGGCAGCCACTATGCTGCCCAATGAGATTATAGCACCCTACGACTGGGTATTGCCAAATGGTACTAAAAAAGGAGTTACAGGACACGATGCTTATATGGACCGTATCACCAACTCTATTAATGACAATGCTAAAGAGGGTGAAATGTACTTTATCTGGGGGTATCATCAATTATGGCATGGTGAGTTATCACGCGATATGATTAACACCATTACTAAAGATAAACCCGTGGGTATTATTCACCGCTCTTTTCATGAAATTTATTTAAATGACGCAGCAATTACACTTCTAGGTATTACCGAGGAGGATTTTAAAGGCAACCCACAAGTGGAATGGGATAAAGGGCACTTTTATGAAGGTGGCTGGCTGGCATTGGTGCCAAAAATGGCACCTATAATGCTTGAGCCTACCCGCTACATGAAAGGACTAGGGATGATGACCCAATTAATCCAACAAAACGGAATTACCACCGTCGCTGAACCAGGTTTTCCAAGTTCTGATTTTGATGGTGAGTTGGCACTTCTAAAAAAGGAAATGGCCAAAAACCCACCTTATGATGTGTATTTAATACCCAGTGGTACACAATTATTTTCAATGAAAGGGGGTAATGAAGAAGCCATGGCTTTTATGGAAACCTTAGACACTACTTACAGTACAAATAATATTCATTTTTTACCAAAACAAGTAAAATTATTTTCTGATGGTGCAATATATAGTCAAGCGATGCAAATGAAAGATGATTACACCGATGGTCATCATGGAGAATGGATGACCCCTTTGGACTTATTTCAGAAACAAATAACAATGTATTATGATAACGATTATAAAATTCATGTACATTCTAATGGTGATAAGGGCATTCAACAAGTACTGGATTTTCTTGAACTCGATCTTAAACGTAATCCACGATCAGATCATAGACTTACCTTACACCACATGGGGTATTTTACAGATGATATGGCCCAACAAATTGCAGATATGGGCGTTGAAGGCTCAGTAAATCCATATTATTTATGGGCTTTAGCCGATAAGTATAGTGAAGTTGGTTTAGGAAAAGAGCGTGGAGAAAACTTGGTGCGTATCAATAGTTTAGTTACACGAGATGTACCTGTTTCTTTTCACTCCGATTTTTCGATGGCGCCGATGGAACCACTTACCTTAGCATGGACTGCAATCAATAGAGTTACTTCTCAAAATAGTGCGTTTTCGCAAGATCAGCGTATTTCTGTTTACGATGCTATGCGTGCTATAACCATTGACGCTGCTCGCACCCTTAATTTAGAAAAACAAATAGGTTCTATAGCAGTAGGAAAACGTTCTAATTTTGTGATTCTTGACGCTAGTCCTTTTGTTGTGGATCCCATGAAAATCAAAGACATAAAAGTTCTAGCAACTGTATTTGAGGGTAACTTTAATATAATTAAATCTAATAACCTTAAAACCAAATAAATTACGTAAAGCCTATTTAAAACGAGTAAAAAAAATAAACCTCGGTCATTAAATATATATCTGTTAAATGGATAAGTTTAAACACAAAATTAAAACTACTATGAGACATATTTCAACTATTATGTTATTCCTGATGACGTTCTTAACGAGCTGTAAGGGCGAAGACACAAAAAAAACATCGACGGAATCGACTAACACAGCCGTTGCCGAACCCTACAAATTAAACCAAACTGTCTTTTTTGGTGGAGATATTGTCACCATGGCTGGTGAAGAACCAAAATATGTTGAGGCCGTTGTTCAACGCGAGGGTCAAATAATTTTTACCGGTAGTAAAGCAGACGCTTTAGCGCGGTTTGAAGGTAAAGCAGACCTTGTAGACTTAGAAGGAGGGACTATGCTTCCAGGATTTATAGATGGGCATGGCCATGTATTTAATGTAGGTTTGCAAGCGGTCTCCGCCAACCTACTACCGGCTCCAGACGGCGATGGTAATAGTGTTGAAGCTTTACAAAAGATACTCAAAGATTGGATTGCTGAAAATCAAGAATTTATTGACACTACGGGCTGGATTATTGGTTTTGGATATGACGATTCACAATTAGACCGCTACCCTACTAAAGAGGATTTAGATCTCATTTCTACTGAAGTACCAATTATTATTATACACCAATCTGGTCACCTTTCCGTTGTAAATTCAAAAGGACTCGAATTGGTAAAATATACCGCTGAGACGGAAGATCCAAAAGGAGGTAAAATAAGACGTGTAGATGGAAGTAATGAACCTAATGGTGTCTTGGAAGAAGTGGCTCATTTTATGGTTTTATTAACTGGAGTCCTTCCAAACATTACACCAGAATTACAAGATGATATGCTTGTAAAAGGACAGGAACTTTACGCATCATTTGGTTATACAACTGCGCAAGAAGGGCGCAGTACACCAGATGGTTCGGCCACTATGGAACGAGCAGCAGAAAATAATGCTTTAATATTAGATGTTGTATCGTATGTAGATATACTGAGTAACAGAAAGGGTGCAAATTCTAAATACCAAGGACAAACGTATACCAATAAGTACAGAGTGGGTGGCGTTAAATTAAATCTTGACGGATCACCGCAAGGAAAAACCGCATGGTTGTCTCATCCGTATCATATTGTACCTAGTGGAGAATCAAAAGATTATCACGGGTATGAAAGTATGAGCGATGAGGAAGCCTATAAGCATGTTGCTGATGCCTATGAAAATAACCTCCAAATTATGGCACATTGCAATGGTGACTCTGCCATTGACCAATACATTAAAGCTGTAAAAAAAGCAAATACCGAATTTGGTAATGATGATCGTAGAACTATTATCATCCATGCTCAAACCGCTAGAGAAGATCAATTAGATAGTTTTGTGGAGGAAAAAATATGGCCTTCATTTTTCCCGATGCATACGTTTTACTGGGGAGATTATCACGTAAATTCAGTATTAGGAAAAGAGAGTGCTTACAAAATATCGCCTACAAATACCGCATTAAAAAAAGGACTTAAATTTACAAGTCATCACGATGCCCCTGTTGCGTTACCTAGTTCCATAAGAGTTCTTTCTGCAACAGTAACGAGAAAGTCGCGAAGTGGCGCTATTATAGGACCTGATGAACGTGTTACGGCATATCAAGGTCTCAAAGCTCTAACAGATTGGGCAGCTTACCAACATTTTGAAGAAGCTACTAAAGGTACTATAGAAAAGGGAAAAGTTGCTGATTTTGTGATCTTAGATAAAAATCCGCTAAAAATCGACCCACTAGAATTAGAAAATCTAAATGTTATTGCCACCTATAAAGGTGGTAAGGCCATTTACAATAAATAAAAAAGGGCTTACTTTTTAGATTAAGAAGTAAGCCTCTAATATACGATGTCAAATAGCATTCAAGAGTTAAGCGTTAGAAAAGTTGCCTATCCCATTGCCCAAAGTCAAGTTATGGTAGACGACATATTTATTGATGGTATATCATTACAGAAAACTTTAAAAACAGACTATAACGAATTGTTTGCAAAAGGACGTTTTAAAGAATCATTTATACTCTATCTAGGCAGAACACTATCTGACCTATATCATAGTAAGGATAAATTCTTACAATCGCCATTGCCGATAGAGGGCCAGACACATATTTCTCCCTTATATGGCTGTGCAGACTCTTGCTGTGTTTACCTGTATGTAAAGGTCACTAGGCAACAATCGATAGTGCATTGGAAGCAGATTGGGCGAAATACGGCATTTTTAAATGCATCATCAGACACAAATATTGAGTGGCTGACAAAATTCGAACCTTTAAAATTCAATCTCACTAATTATAAAACTATCATTCAAATTTTAAATTAAAACTATGAAATCAAACTTAGTCATTCTAATATTATGCCTCCTGTTTATCCAATGTAAGGATACTGATCAGGCAAGCTCATCGAAAATTGAAAATAATAATACAGCAACAGAAAAAGAAAATGTAACGAATAAAGCAAACCAAGTAGTAGGAGGGTTTAGTGCTACAGAAGTTACACCATTAATAAAAGAACTTGCATCTTATGTGCTTAATGAAAATAACATTACAAGTCCTTTAAAAGAAATCACAAATGCTTCAAGTCAAATAGTTAGTGGAAAGAACTACAAATTTGATATGGTACTAGAAGATGGAAAAAAGTATAGGACAAAAGTGTACGTCAACTTACAAAATGAGAAAGAAATTTTAGACTTTGAACTTATTCCATAAAAATGATTCGCCAAATACTATTTATAGTTTCACTACTTTTTATAACTTCAAATGTTACATCTCAAAATGATGAATGGAAAATTCTAGGGACAAAGGATGTGACCTTTAAACAAGATGAAGATATTATCAACCTTAGAGGCGACGAGAAAAATATTAAAAAGTTTAAAATTAAATGTACTCAAGGTACCTTAAAACTTAAAAAGATCGTTGTCTACTATAAAGACAATACAGAGGATGAAAAAAAACCAAATGGCACTGGTCTTATCTCTAAGGGAATGAGTTCCTTTACCTTTTTAATAAACAAGGATAAAACCCCAAACAAGATTGGTCTAATCTATGAAGCCATAGGTAATATGGTTATCACTAAACGAGCTAAAATACAATTACTTGGACGTGAATAAACTTGTACATTAAATCATAACAAACTAAATATTAACAAATGAAAAAAATTTTTATTACATTTTTTGGAGGTCTGCTAGGTCTTATTATAGGTGCTCAAAATAGCGATACCACCATGACTGTTGATGCTTCAAAACCAACAAACTTATACACACAAATAAATGGAGCATTTGAGTATCAAGCACATCAAAACAGTAGTGATTTATATGGTACACGCATTAATGTACAGTATGCCTTTGACCCTGACAACTTGCTGTTAGTTGAAATTCCACTATTGTATAATGAAGGCACTAAAAAATTTGGGATGTCAGATACTAGGGTGCGTTATTTTCATGCCCTAAAAAGAAATATTACTGAGCGTTTGATAGCTATTGCGCCGTATGCAGATATTACTATACCAACAGGTTCATTTTCAAATGGTCTTGGCGCCGATGTTTGGTCACTATCCGCAGGAGTTGTGGCTGGTTATGTTGTTTCTCCAAAAATTGGTATGTTTCCTGGGATAGGTTATGTGCATGTCACTGAACCAAATGATTATTCTGGTAAGTCTCAAAATGGTATCAATTTACAAACCAATATGAGTGTGAGTTTTAACCAACGAGCTTTTCTTTTTATTAATCCTATCGTTACTTTTTTATCAGATACAATTTGGAGTGGTGAATTTAATTTCAATTATATGATAACACCTAATAAGTTTAAAGTAAATGCTGGTTATTTTCCTAATTTCACCAATGATATTAATACGTTTAGAATCGGTGCAACACTATTTTTATGAAAGAAAAAACAATTAAAAGTCGATTAAAAACTATTTTATTTCGCTTTCTATTAATTAGCGTCATTGTCTTTTGTGCAATTCTTTGGATTTGCTCATGGACCTATTCTGAGGGTACACGTTCTGGAAATCTAATAAAAGTCTCTAAAAAAGGTGTTGTATTTAAGACTATTGAAGGTGAATTAAATCTTGGTGGTGTGAGCACGATGGAAGGCTTAGAAGGAAATATTTGGTCCTTTACTGTTTTAGATGGTGCATTAGCTGATGAATTTACACCTTATGAAGGCAAAAAAGTAAAAGTATATTATAGGGAGCGTTATAAGACAATGCCATGGCTAGGTGACACAAATTATATCGTTACAAAAGTCGAACTAATCGAGCCTTAATCTTAATAAAATAATTACTATTTGCACATTTTAAATGGGACTAGTTTATTTTATTAACAATGAAAAAGTTTACTTTATAATGATATACACTATTTTAAAATCGGCGTGTAGTCGATTCACCTAGCTGGAAAGAATAAAAATATTTCGATGCTCTTTAATTCTAGGAAATCACTTATTTTAAAGTTTAAAGTATAAACTTAGATAGTAAAAAATACGTTCTATGAATTAGATTGATAATATCATTAATTATATGTTTTAAGATAAAATACTTAGTATGAAAAATTTGATTTACGTGTTTATTTTATGCTTCTTTTGTAGTTGTGCACCAACCATGGACTATACATGGACGAAAAACTCTTATAAAGGAAAAAAGTTTAATAAAATAGGGGTTGTTGTTGTTAGTAAAGATCAGGCGGTAAGAAACGCTCTTGAGAATAAAATTGTATCAGACCTAAAAGAACAAGGTGTCGACGCTATAGCAAGTATTACAAGTTTTTTGCCTGTAAATGCACCAAAATCTGATTGGAACACTGATCAAATAGCTTCCAATCTTAAATCCTACGGTTGCGATGCGGCTATAGGAATTAGTCTTGTTAATATAAAGGATAGAACTGATTTTATCCCAGGAAGTTCTTATATCTATCCAACTGGGTACTATAGATATGGCCGTCATATCTATACCAATTACAACCGCGTGTATTCACCCGGTTATTACGAGCAAAATATAGAATATGTTATTGAATCAAATTTGTATGATCTAACCGTGAATAATATAGAAATAAATGCGATGGTCTGGAAGGGTCAGTCCTCTATTACAAATCCAAGATCGGTATCTGGTGGAAGCAAGATTTATGCTGATAATTTGGTTGATTATTTGATTAAAAATAATATTATCATTAAACCAGAACCTTAATTATGAAGAAATTATTCTATTGCTGTCTTTTTATTTCTATTGTTATTATATCTTGTAAATCTGATATGAAAACAGAAACTGCATTTTTTTGGATCAATAGCTCAAAGATTGATTGTGCTGGTGTAGGCCCTATGGAATGTCTACAAATAAAACGCTCTGAAACTGGTGCATGGGAGAATTTTTATGATCGTATTGAAGGTTTTGATTTTGAACCTGGTTTTATTTATCATATTGAACTTACAATTGATGAGTTGAATGAAAATACATCACCCGCGGATAAATCCAAATTAAAATATACTTTAGTAAATACAATTAGTAAAGAAAGAGATAAAAAATATTTTTTAAATGATATTTGGGCTGTAACACGTATAGGAGAATTGACTATTGACAAATCAACACTTCAAATACCTCAACTTGAAATTTCTATAAAATCGATGCAAATTATGGGTAACGATGGTTGCAATAATTTCAGAGGATCAATTGAGATTTTAAATGAATCAATGATGAAATTTGGTCCAATAATGAGTACCAAGAAATTGTGCTTGGATATGACAATCCCAAACGCTTTTAATGCCAACATATCAGACGTACGATCTTTTAAAAGAGAAAGCCTTAAGTTAACATTATTTGATAAAGACGGTGTGGCAATTATAGAATGCCTAAAAGTTGACTAAAATCCATTTTATGAATATTTCAAACTTAATGCATCCTAGTCAATGGAGTACTCTAAAGAAAATAAGTGTAGGGTTCATTTTGCTACTGGTAATATTTATGATTTTAGCCCCTTCTTTAGTAAAAAGATATATAGTTAATAACAGCGAGGAATTAATTGGTAGAAAAACTGAAATAAGTAGTTTAAAGTATAACTATTTTACCAGTGTTATTAAAGTTTATGATTTCAAGCTTTTTGAAAAAAATGATACTGAAGTCTTTGCTAGTGTGGATACTCTAATTTTAAATTTAGAGCCATTAAAACTGATAAGTAATACATTGGAAATAGAACAATTTTACTTAAAAGGTTTTATGGCGAAAGTTATAATGAAGCGTTCAGAATTTAATTTTGACGATTTGGTTGCTCTTGCAAATGACGAAGAACGAGACACTACAATCAGAGAGGATTCTGATCCTTTCAAATATAATTTTTCAAACATTGAGGTAAAGGACTCGAAATTTGTTTTTGATGATCAAAATGTTAACAAAGAAACTTCTATTGATAATATCTCGTTTACCATTCCTAATATCAGTTGGGATCAAGAGGAAAAGAGTAATGCTGATATACAATTCAATTTTGAAAATGGTGGTTATTTTGAATCTACTGTGAGGATAAATCCAGTTAATGGTGAATTTAATACATCAATAACTTTATCAAATCTAGCCCTTCACCCCTTTTATGACTATGTGGCGCAATATGCAGAAATTAATGATTTTAATGGCTCACTGAACGCTGATGTTTCAATTAATGGAAATACAAATGATATCCTTAAGTCCATTGTATCAGGAAACTTAGACATACAGAAGTTCCAAATGCTAGATGCCGATAGCAAAAAGTTCTTAGGTGCCGACAAAATTAGTACAGACATAAAGATTATTGATTATTTCAATGAAAATTATGAATTGAATTCATTAAACATTGACAATTCTTATGCTTTTTTTAAATTAGATTCAGTTTCCAATAATTTTGCCAAAATTTTTAAGGTAGACGAAACTACGACTACTAATGTTACAACAGATAGTTTAAAGAAACAAACAGAAAAAAATGTTCAATATTCCATAAATAAATTAAGATTAACTGATGGCGTCCTTGACTATACGGATAATTTAACCGGTGAACCTTTTAACTATAATTTAAGTGCTATTGAAATTGATTCGGATAGCATTACTAGCACTAGCAAATGGATTGATATTTATGCTACCATGCTCCTTAATAATCGAGGAACCTTAAAATCAGATATAGGTATCGATCCTAATAATCTAATGAACTCCACCTTGGATTTTGATATTCAAAACTTTCTGCTGGAAGATCTTAATATTTATACTAATTACTATACGGGTCATCGCATTTTAAAAGGGGACATGTATTACTTTTCTAAATCTAAATTAACAAATGGAGAAATTGATAGCCAAAATAAATTAATAGTAAAGAATGCCTCTCTTGAAAATTCAAAGGGAGGGCTTTATGACCTTCCACTGAAGTTTGCCTTTTTTCTTTTAACAGATAAAAATGGCGACGTAGAGCTCGATATTCCTGTACGAGGTGACCTCAAGGATCCTAGTACAGATATAGGTCCTATTATATGGAAAACTTTTAAAAATGTTATAGGAAAAACTGTTGCTGCACCTGTTAATTTTTTAGTAGGTTTAGTTGGTGGAGACCCAAAGGAATTAGAAGAGATAAATTTTACCTATAGAGATACCATACTCAGTCAAAAGCACAAAAGACAACTCTCTAAATTAATAGCCTTAGAAAAACGTAAAGACTCTCTCAAAATAACGATGACATATTATGTGGATTCCCTCCTATACAAAGAAGCTTTAGCTAAGGAGTTTGTAGGCAATACATTCTTGCAAGAAACGGGTAAAGACTATCTAAAAAATGACGCTGATTTCAATACATACGTATTAAATAAAGTTGGCAACGATTCATTAAATTTTAATCAAGGTATTAAAGCACTCACACTTAATCAACCAATTGATAGTTTATTTAAACAAAGAAGATCCTCAATTTTGAACCTTGTTAAAAATTACATTAAAGAAGAGTACCCTATTTCAAATATCAGAATCATAGCATCAAATCCAAATGATCCACAAAACTCAGGATCCTACCCTAAATTTTTACTTACTTACGGCCTCCTTGAAGATGATGATAGTACCCAAGATTCTAATTGACGACTGCTAAAAAGTAAGCTTAGTTGTTTAAATTTAATTGATTTAAACATCCATTTGATACCTTAATGATTACGACAGAATTAAAGCTTAGTGCACTATTCGGCTAATAAAGTAGAACTTATTTTCACTTGAAAAAATGTCTTATCCCCTTTTTGATTTACCAGAATTGAGATGCACTCTAACTATTCTATTGACCTAAAGAAATTAGTATGCATATAATACTTCTTCACGATCCTTATTGTTTTAATTAAAATTTAAAATTATTCATAATACTATTTAAAACTTTAGTCAGTCAATACTTCAACGATATACTTAGATTCGACCAGTAATAGGGCCTTGTCTTAAATCGTAATGGTTTTGTATTAGTGAATTAATGGTGTGTGTATCTCGTTTAACCTGGATTAATAAATGGTACTAATCTGCTTACACCTATGGATATTAGTATATTATAACAACCGTTTTCGTGAGGTGTCAAAATAGTGCTTCGCATTCCCCTACCAACTTTAGTGATAACTTTTTTACTTCGATTTAGTGATGAGAATGAGTAATTTAGAAATTAATGCCAAATATTTTCTTAAATTAACCATTGATATCAATACAATTGAAATCGATGCTACTCATTCTAAGATCAATAACATAATTCTGAACTAAAAACGAGCAATTTAAATTAGCGAAATCACAATGAATAAGGCAATATATATATTCAGGCTTATATGTTCTTTGGCATTTATTTTAAGTTCTTTTCATACTGAGGGACAAGAAATCTTGAACTCAAAACCAACTCATAATGATAGTTTATCAATTAAACCAAATCTATTAGAATCCGCCCCGATAATAATTGACTCTGACACATTATTTTACATAAAAAATTCTCCTGGAGATTATCCAGCTATACTTAGAGCTGTTGATATAAACACTCGCTTGGGCGGTTTCAAAGAGAATTATAACAAACTTTTGGACAGTTTTTCAATTGTACCTTTAAATAATTATGTCGAATTGAAATTGAATAATAATGTTCTAATGATCATCACTGCTTCGGACGCCTCTTTTGAAGATATGACCTTAAAAGAACTTTCCCAATTGAGATTAGATAAAATTCAAGCTGGCTTTTCAAGAGCAACTGATTTAAGCACAAAGGAATGGATAAAAAGAATTGCTCTCTTTTTTCTGTCATTATTGATCCTGTATGGAATAATTAAATTAATCAATTTATTTTTTAATAAGATGAATTTAAGGATGATGAAAATTGAAAAAAAGTTCTTGAGTGGTCGAGGGCATTTACTCAAATATTTTATTCCTGGTAATTCAAAAAATATATTTGTTTTCCTTGTTAGTGTTTTACGTTTAATATCTATTGCTATTGTTCTTTTTATTGGCGCACCTTTTCTTTTTAGTTTTTTCCCTTTATCTCAAAATTTAGTTGAAAAATTCTATCAATATATCGAAGAGCCCGTAATATACGTGTTCAATGGTATTATAAATTTTATACCATCTCTATTTTTCATAATTGTTATTGCAAGTACCGCGCGATATGTAGCAAGAGTGGTAAGGGCGATTACCATAGATGTCGAATTAGGCAAGTTAAAAATCAATAACTTTCATAAAGATTGGGCCAGACCGACAGGGAAGTTATTATCGCTATTTGTTTATGCATTAGCTCTTGTTTTAATTTTCCCTTATCTTCCTGGTTCAGGGTCAAGTGCCTTTCAGGGAGTGTCTATTTTTATTGGTGCAATTATTTCTTTTGGATCTACCTCTGCCATTGCAAATATTATTGCTGGTGTTGTTATCACATATATGCGTCCTTTTCAAATTGGTGATCGGGTTAAAATTGATAATATAATTGGAGATGTGATTGATAAAACAATACTAGTAACACATCTAAGGACCACAAAAAATGAAGATGTTACAATACCAAATGCCAATATTTTAACAGGAAATATTATAAATTATTCTAGTCACGAAACAGGGAGCATCATTTTACACACAACGATAACCTTAGGTTATGACGTTTCTTGGAAGAAAGCCAATGCGCTATTATTAGAAGCAGCAAATCGAACACCATTTTTAATGAAAGATCCTAGTCCTTTCGTTCTACAAACCAGTTTGGATGACTTCTACGTAGCTTATGAATTAAATGCACATACAAAAGAGTACAAAAAGATACCGGTAATATATTCTGATATACATAAACATATTTTGGATATTTTTGACGAAGCTGGAGTTGAAATATTATCGCCAGGATACATAGCTGCACGCGATGGAAGTTTGACAACAATACCCAGTCAAATAAAGAAAAATTCTAAAGGTCAAATATCAAAACTCGTTGATCACCTTACCGGTAGAAATCAACCTATTATCAAAAAGAACAATCAAAATCCATTTAACGATAAAAAAACCTAATGCATTGCCTAAGGTATTTTAGCAGACAATTTCTCATAAGAGATGATTTTAAACTACTCCTTTATATTGAAAATAGTAATGTAATGTTATAATTAAAGAAAGTTAATTGATTATCAATTCTGACATATTTAAAGTTTTTACAATGAAAAAGTATTTGTCGCAAAGCGTAACTCTCATAGTGTTTATAATATTTAATTCATGTTCTTTGGTTAAAATTGAGAGTGAACAAAAGCCACTTTCACAATTAGAATTGAACACGCGCTTACTAACTCAAGAATACATAAAAACAGCATCAGAAAGAGTAGAAAAAGGCGCTGACAGCCTTCTTGAGATTAGCAGTGACATTGAAATACAGAAAAATGCCTTAAAATGGAAAATTAATACCTTAAGATCTTTAAGACAAGTTGGGTTTCAAACATCTCCTAAGCTCGCTCTTTTAGATTGTTGGTCGATTAGTGTTGCCGTAAAGGATTTTTTTCAAAGCGACTCTACTAAAAAAATGTTTACACCTTATAACAACATCCCAATAAATATATCTAAGGACAATCTCAGGCAAATCGAGAAGATTGCTAGCATGGTGCTTCCGTCAAAAGAGTTTAATAAACATAAAGACTTTGTAGAAGCATATGCTAAATCTAATCCTGTATACGATCTAAACTTAGACCACAGATCAATAAGAGAATCTTATTTCGATTTTAAGAATATTCCTGATAGCTTGGCAATTGAAACTGTAGGTTCATTATCAGAAGTCGTTAATGATCTATCCAATAGAATTACCTATACATCCGATAATACTGGAAAAAGCTTACGATGGAATACAGAATTATTTTTAAAAGAAAAAGGAATTGATACAACACAAATTAAAATACTTGCAGATAGCTTAGACGTAAAATTTAGTAAATTAGTAGAGCTAGCAGAAAAATCACCCGTTCTTATTGATGATGCTTTAAATAAACTTCAAGGGCAATTAAATAGTTTTAACTGGAGAATTGACCAGAATATGAATACATCGTTAGAGCATTTATCTGAAGAAAGAAAGAAATTAATTGAGTTTTTAATAAGTGAAAGAAGAGCGTTAGATAAAATTATAGCTAGAGAAAGAGAATTACTTACCAATAAAGCCGACGAAATAAGCTCAAAACTTGTTGAGCAAACCATGGGGCATACTCAAGAGCTAATTAAAACCTCTCTAATATATTTGATAATTTTACTGGCTGTAATTATCATATTACCATTTTCTATGGGCTACTACCTAGGAAAAAGATTGAGAAATTCCAAAAACAACTAAAACAAAAAAGTCATCTCTGTTAAGAAATGACTTTTTGTGATCGCGACAGGATTCGAACCTGTGACCGTCTGCTTAGAAGGCAGATGCTCTATCCAGCTGAGCTACGCGACCTTTTTGTCGGGGTGGCAGGATTCGAACCTGCGACCTCCGCGTCCCAAACGCGGCGCGATAACCGGGCTACGCTACACCCCGAAAATTGGTTATCAAATTGCGGAGAGACCGGGATTCGAACCCGGGCAACACTTACGCGTTGACAGATTAGCAATCTGCTCCATTACCACTCTGGCACCTCTCCTAAACTATTTTAAGAACGTTCCTTAAAAATGCGGATGCAAATGTAACTTTTCAATTTCAAGAACGCAACAAATTTTTTCAGTTTTTTGGAATAAAATTTAGATTATTCTGGATACTCAATCCTTAAGTGGTAGATATTAGCTAGCTTATGTTTTAAGACCTTCTTAATGGCTTGAATTTCTTTAAAAGTAATATTGGCATTTAAAAATTGTCCACTCTCCATTTGTTTATTGATAATGTTTTCAACAAATTCATTAATCTTTGTCGTCGTTGGTTCTTTTAAGCTTTTAGAAGCTGCCTCAACACCATCACACATCATTAAAATGACGGTTTCCTTACTAAATGGTTTTGGTCCTGGATATTCAAAATCTTCAGTATTGGTCTCCTCATCATTTGCTTTTTCCTTCATATAGAAATAGTAGACTGTACTTGTGCCATGATGTGTCCGAATAAAATCAATGACGCGATCAGGTAAATTATTCTTTTTAGCAATTTCAATACCGTTGAGCACATGGTCAATAATAATTTTTGCACTTTCTCTATTTGAAAGTTCACCATGAGGATTTATTCCTGTACTTTGATTTTCAGTAAAATATGTTGGATTGGTCATTTTACCAATATCATGATATAAAGCTCCTACTCTAACCAACATAGCATTAGCACCAATTTCATTAGCTGATGCTTCTGCTAAATTAGCCACATTTAACGAGTGATGGAATGTTCCAGGTGCTTTATTCGATAATTCTTTGAGCAATTTAGTATTAGTATCTGAAAGCTCTAGGAGCGATACATCAGAAACTAATCCAAAAATCTTTTCATAAATATAGATTAATGGTTGCACAAATAATGTGGCTAAACCACAAAGAATGAACAGTCCAAAGGTCTCCCATTTTAAACTTGTAACCTGCCCCTCTTGAATTACAAAAAATGCAAAGTAAGCAATGATATAGATTAAAGTTATTTGACCGACTGAGATAAAAAGATTGGCTCGCTTATACAATTCAGATACAGTTAAAATCGTAACTATTCCAGCAATTATCTGCAGAAACATATATTCATAACTATTTGGTACAATAAATCCCAATAGTAAAACTGTAAGCACATGAGCAAAAAGGCCAAGACGAGCATCAAAAAATGCCTTAAGTATTAAAGGTAAAATACATATTGGAACTACATAAATGTATTGCGAATTATAATTTATAATTAGTGTTGATAAGACAACCATTAAAACTACGTTAAAGATTATAAAAGTTACCTTGGTATTATTACGAAAGACCGTTGCTCTATATTTTCTAAGAAAAAGAAGCAGCATCAATAATGTCAGCGCTACCAAAAGGGTGTAGGCTACTAAAACCCAATTATAATTGGTTGTATTCCATGCTTGTGATTCGTATTCCGATTTTAAAGAATTAAGGATATTGTACTCTTCATCTTCTACAATTTGACCTTTCGATATAATAAGCTGATCTTGATCAATAGATCCTCGAGTTAGTGAAATCTGAGCCATCTCTTCTTCCAAGGCATTTAAGGTCAAACTTTTATTAAGAGAAATGTCAGGTTTTATAATATCGAAAAACAAAGAAATCATCTTGTTACGTCGTTCTAAAGACGTTAAATTTGAGAAGTGTTTATCGAGACGCTGGCGTAAACCACTCATTTTAACTAAATCAGAATATTCAAGTTGTTTTACTACCGTATTTGAAGATGTTAAGATAGCGGGCTTGTTTGAAGGGTAACTATAATCACTATCAAGTATGCCTTTATCATATAGGTAATTAATCAGTACTTTACCAGATTTATACAATGCTATATCTCTCGAGTTTAAAACTAAAGTATCTTGAAAAGTCTGATTAAACTTTGACTCATATTCAGAATGCACTTGATCTTTAATTTCTGAATTCTTGTCAAAATAAACCGATGCATTCTCTTCTATTTCGAGTCTTTCGGAATCTACTTCTGTCTGTGATTTCTTAATCGCAAAATTAAATGGCGCATATAAATTCTCTGATTGCCAGGGTTTTCCTTTTTCGAATGAATATCGGAATTTTCCTGTTTTTGGAAATAGATAAACAATGAAGAGTGTGGTTACTAAGAACAAAAGTATCTTGTAAATTAGTGCATGATTCTTGTACCACTTATTTAGAAATTCCTTCATATCAACCAAATGTAACAAATATTAGAATTTTAGACCTTCATAATCCCTATTACATTCCAAAATATCTTAAAAATTGATTAATTTCGCAGCTAGATTTTAAACCAAATAAAATGAATAAGGACGTCGTAATCGTTTCTGCAGTTAGAACGCCAATAGGTAGTTTTTTAGGAAATTTATCAAGTGTTTCTGCGCCGCAACTTGGTGCTTGCGCGATCAAAAGTGCACTTGGCAAAATTAATTTAAATCCAGAAATGGTAGATGAAGTATTAATGGGAAATGTTGTGCAAGCAGGAACAGGTCAAGCACCTGCAAGACAGGCTGCAATTTATGCTGGCATACCTGATACTGTGCCTTGTACAACTATAAATAAGGTCTGTGCATCAGGGATGAAAGCAGTGATGCAAGCAGCTCAAGCGATCCAATTGGGTGATGCAGATATCGTAGTTGCTGGTGGTATGGAAAATATGAGTCTTATTCCTCATTATTACCATGCAAGAAGCGCAACAAAATTTGGACCTGCGACTTTAGAAGATGGCATGCAAAAAGATGGTTTAGTAGATGCTTATGATAAAAATGCAATGGGTGTTTGCGCTGATGCTTGTGCTGTAGAATACAATTTCACGAGAGAAGATCAAGATGCATTTGCGATTCGAGCATACGAGCGTTCTAAAGCAGCGTGGGATAGTGGGAAATTCTCTGATGAAGTAATACCGGTTAATGTTCCGCAAAGACGTGGTGATGACCTAATTATAGACAGGGATCAGGAATATACAAATGTCAAGATGGAAAAAATTCCTACTTTAAGACCCGCATTCACCAAAGAGGGGACGGTTACAGCAGCAAATGCCTCAACTATTAATGATGGAGCCGCTGCACTAGTTTTAATGAGTCGTAGTAAGGCTGAAGAACTTAGTTTAAAAATACTTGCAACCGTTAAAAGTTATGCTGACGCAGCACATGATCCGAAATGGTTTACTACAGCGCCAGCTAAAGCCTTACCTAAGGCCTTAGCCAAGGCTAATATTGAACTAGATGATGTTGATTATTTTGAATTTAATGAAGCTTTTTCTGTTGTTGGATTAGCAAATATGAAAATTTTAGGACTGTCTGATGATAAAGTTAATGTGAACGGAGGTGCAGTTTCATTAGGCCACCCTTTAGGATGTTCTGGAGCACGAATCTTAGTAACCTTAATTAATGTTCTTCAGCAAAATAATGCTAAAATTGGGGCGGCCGCAATTTGTAATGGTGGCGGTGGTGCTTCTGCAATGGTACTAGAGCGTTCTTAAAAACAATCTATGCAATACGGCATTTGTAATCTTGGAATAGTTCCAATTCGTTTAGAGCCCAGTGATACCAGTGAAATGGTAACACAAGCTCTTTATGGTGACTATTTTAAGGTTTTAGAGCAAAGAAAGAAATGGAGCCGTATTCGTTTTGCTTTTGATAAGTACGAAGGTTGGATGGACAATAAACAATATTTAGAAGTGAATGAGGAGACATATAGTAACTTATCTAAATCTAAATTAAACCTATCCACTGATCTAATAGAATACGTAAGTGATGCTGCAGAGCAACTTTATCCAATTCCAATGGGCTCTGAGTTAAATAGTTTAGCATTTTTAAATCATAATTTTGATGGTAATAGATTGACTGAGAAAAATGAAAAATCTAACCTCATCAAAACAGCCTTTCTCTTTTTAAATGCACCCTATTTGTGGGGAGGCAAAACTCCTTTTGGTATTGATTGTTCAGGTTTTACACAAATGGTTTATAAACTGAATGGCTTTTCCCTTTTAAGAGATGCCTCACAACAAGCAACCCAGGGCGTTGCCTTAAGTTTCATCGAAGAAAGTGAGCCAGGTGATTTAGCCTTTTTTGATAATGCGGAAGGCTCTATTATTCATGTTGGCATAATAATGGAAAACAACTATATAATCCATGCTCATGGAAAGGTACGCATTGATCGATTAGATCACAGTGGTATTTATAATGTTGATAAAAACACCCACACTCATAAGTTAAGGGTTATCAAAAAAATTATATAAAAAAAGCGACTTTAAATAAAGTCGCTTTTTTTATTATTAATATCTAAATGTTAATTTCCCCCAGCCTCTAGTGCTTCTAATTTATCCTTAGTTGCTTTATATTTTTCTGTTTCGCCTAAGGCACCATAAACATTCTTTAACTGATTAAGAATATCTAAGCTATTACTCCCTGGATTATTCTCGATAAATGCTTCTAAATATCCCGCAGCATTAGTAAAGAATACATTCTTTTCAGCCTTTAGTTCATCATATCGCTTATTATCTGCCGCAGAAGTACCTAAGGTATTCATTTCATCGTTTATAGCATTTCCTCTGTTAATTTCTATTGCAGATAAGTTTAGTGCTGCATCTGAATAACTAGGCTTATAAACTAATGTCTTTTTAAAGGCATCAATTGCATATTCATATTGCTTTGCTTCCATTGCTAAAACCCCTACATTATAGTTTAGTTCTGGATTTTCAGGATCCATATCCAAAGCTTTTTGATAAAGCTCAGCAGCCTTTTCCTCATTTCCTAACTTCAAATAAACATTTCCTTCAGATAGAATTAAATTATAATCATTAGGGTTATCAGCTTTAGCATCCTCAATTGCAGCTAATGCCTTTTCATTTTCGCCCTTATTCACAAAAATGATAGCTATATTTTTTACAATATCCGCTCTCCTAGAATTAGATAAGGCTTCTCTAGGTTTAATGTGTGTTTTTAAAGTTCTAACCGATAAATCTCTACCTGACTTATCAGAAAATAGTTCCTCTTCACCAGTCTCTTTATTGGTAGCATAATAATTCGTTTTAACTCCAGTGTATCCTAAATCTTTCAACTCAATAAAATACTCAAGTGCTTTATCATAATCTTGATCTTCTACAGCTGAATACGCTGCATTAAATAAATATGTTGTGTCTTTAGGGGAAATTCTATACACCTTTTCAAATCTAACCGCAGCAGTTTTGTAGTCTTTATTGTTGAAAGCGTTATTTGCTTTAGTTATGAATGAATTGAACATTTGCGATTTCATTTCATTTGCCTGTTCGGTATATTTCAATTTACCCATTGCAGACTCTAAAGTCTTTAACTCGTCTAGCGATACTACAGCCTCATTTATATCTTTATCTGTACCCGCACCATTTGCATATAATGCTTGAGCTTTTAAAAAGTAAAATTTTGCCTTTGTTTTATCGTCCATGCCCCCCATTAACGCTTCAGCAGCTGCCACAGCAGATTTTGCATCAGAAAAATTCGAATTCCTAATTGCCTTCTCAATGGCCTTTACCTCGTTTTTTTGTGCATAAGACAATGTAGTTACCGCAAAGACCAGTACTAATGTCATTAATTTTTTCATTGTGTAATATTAGTTTTGTTATTAATTTTTAGTTTTCAGTTTCATTATTATCAAGAGCCGTGCCATCTTCATTCTGACCGCTATCTTCTGTTGTTTCGGTATCTTCTGCAACATTAGATTCTTCATCTTCATCTTTCATAACCTTAGCTACAGCAGCAATTGAGTCTTTACCTTTTAAATTAATCAGTTTCACACCTTGAGTAGCTCTACCCATAACTCTTAGATCTGCAACTTCCATTCTAATGGCGATACCCGATTTATTAATAATCATTAAATCATCGTCATCTGTTACATTCTTGATAGACACCAAGTTACCTGTTTTCTCTGTAATAGATATGGTTTTTACTCCTTTCCCACCTCTATTGGTAATTCTATAATCATCTAAACTAGATCGCTTTCCATAACCATTCTCAGACACCACTAAGATGTTACTTTCCATATCATTAACTGCAATCATGCCAATAACTTCATCTTCCTCGTGACCTAATGTTATTCCTCTAACACCTGACGCATTTCTACCCATAGGTCTCGTTTTGGCTTCTTCAAACCTAATAGCTTTGCCAGAATTTAAAGCTAGCATCACTTGACTTTCACCTGTGGTTAATTTAGCTTCTAGTAAGGTGTCATCTTCCTTGATGGTAATTGCATTAATACCATTAGTTCTTGGGCGAGAATACTGCTCTAAAGAAGTTTTCTTGACTTGACCCTTCTTCGTTGCCATTATGACATAATGACTGTTAATGTAATCTTCATCTTTGAGATCTTGAGTACATATAAATGCCATCACTTTATCATCCTGCTCAATATTAATCATGTTCTGAATTGCTCTGCCTTTTGATGTTTTAGCACCTTCTGGTATTTCATAAACACGCATCCAAAAGCACTTACCTTTCTGAGTAAAGAACAACATGTATTGATGATTAGTACCAACAAATAAATGTTCTAGGAAATCTTCATTTCTGGTTGTAGACGCCTTTTGCCCTACTCCTCCTCTATTTTGTGTTTTGTATTCAGTTAATGATGTACGCTTAATATATCCAGCATGAGAAATTGTAATTACAACCTTCTCGTTAGGGATCATATCCTCTATACTAAGATCACCTCCTGCATATTCTATAATAGAACGACGCTCATCACCATACTTATCTCTAATAACTTCTAATTCAGACTTAATAATATCCATACGTCTATCTTTCTTATCTAAGATATCCTTAAGATCCTCAATGGTCTTCATAAGCTCCTCATACTCAGCACGTAACTTATCTTGTTCTAAACCTGTTAACTGACGCAGGCGCATTTCAACAATGGCCTTGGCCTGGATTTCAGTTAATTCAAAACGCTCAATTAATTTAGCTCTTGCTTCTTCAGCATTGGCAGAAGCTCTAATTAAAGCTATAACTTCATCAATATTATCAGAGGCAATAATAAGACCTTCTAAAATATGCGCGCGCTCTTCAGCCTTTCGCAATTCATATTTAGTTCGTCTCACTACTACTTCATGTCTATGCTCAACGAAATAGTGTATTAATTCTTTTAAGTTTAACAATTGTGGCCGACCATTGACTAAAGCAATATTGTTAACGCTAAAAGATGATTGTAAGGCCGTGTACTTGTAAAGCTTATTTAAAACAATATTCGGAATAGCATCACGCTTTAAAACGTAAACGATGCGCATCCCCTTTCTATCTGACTCATCTCTAATTGTTGATATACCTTCTAATTTTTTATCATTTACCAAGTCTGCAGTTTTCTTTATCATGTCTGCCTTATTCACTTGATATGGTATCTCATTAACTATAATGCATTCCCGACCATTAACCTCCTCAATATTGGCTTTTCCGCGCATCACAATTCTACCGCGACCCGTATGAAATGCTTCTTTAACTCCATCATATCCATAGATAGTACCACCCGTTGGAAAATCTGGAGCTTTAATGTGCTGCATAAGCTCATCAACTTCGATATCGTTATTATCTATATAAGCAATGGTTCCATCAACCACCTCTGTTAAGTTGTGAGGTGGCATATTTGTTGCCATACCAACGGCAATTCCAGATGCACCATTAACCAATAATCCAGGTATACGTGTTGGTAATACTGTAGGCTCTTCTAGTGTGTCATCAAAGTTTAATTTGTGATCAACAGTATCTTTATCGATATCGGCTAACATTTCCTCAGAGATTTTTTGCATTCTTGCCTCTGTATAACGCATCGCCGCAGGACTATCACCGTCAACAGAACCAAAATTTCCTTGACCATCAATAAGCATGTATCGTAAACTCCATTCTTGTGCCATACGCACCATTGTGTCATAAACTGAGGTGTCACCATGCGGGTGATATTTACCTAATACTTCACCAACAATTCTAGCGGATTTTTTATGTGCTGTATTAGCTCTAACTCCAAGTTCATGCATACCATAAAGTACGCGTCTATGAACGGGCTTTAAACCATCTCTTACATCAGGTAATGCACGTGACACAATGACCGACATTGAGTAGTCAATGTAGGCTGATTTCATTTCATCTTCAATGTTAATTGGAATGAGTTTTTCTCCTTCTGCCATATATAAAAATAATTAGTTCTTTTTGTAGGTTTTCAAAACGTGCTAATATAAGCATTTCAGTAGTGTTTGAAGAGATACACAATGCCGTTTTTACGAGTTTTTATTAACAATTTTTGATATCTTTTTAGTTAATAAGTATCCATAGATTTGCTTTGATTTGAAATGCTTTTTTAGTCTCTTCGTCTAGCCATATTATTTAAGGTATGGTTTTTGACATATACCTAATATGTTTTTATTATTTTTAATGCAGAAAGGAATATACTATGGACGATAATTTTTCCCCAAGAGTTAAGGATGTTATAGCATACAGTAAAGAGGAGGCATTGCGCTTAGGCCATGATTTTATAGGAACCGAGCACTTAATGTTAGGCTTGTTACGTGACGGAAATGGAAAAGCTATTGATATTTTGAGTTCATTGGATATAGATCTTAATCATTTAAGAAGAAAAGTTGAGATTTTAAGTCCTGCAAACCCCAATATAACCTCGACATCCAATGAAAAGAAAAACTTGCATTTAACAAGGCAAGCTGAGCGTGCTTTAAAAACTACATTTTTAGAAGCAAAGTTGTTTCAAAGCACTTCAATAAATACCGCTCACTTATTGCTATGCATCTTAAGAAATGAAAATGATCCAACCACAAAACTATTGAATAAACTTAAGGTGGATTATGATAACGTAAAAGAAGAATTTAAATCAATGATAACAAGCGAAGACGATTACCTAGACCAGCCAAAAGCAGAATCATTCTCAGACGATGATATAAATGAGGAAGAAGAAGCAAAACAAAATCCTTTTGGATCAAGCCAGTCCGGAAAAACAAATAAAAAATCCAAAACACCTGTTCTTGATAATTTCGGAAGAGACTTAACTGTTCTTGCTGAAGAAGGAAAACTGGACCCTGTAGTTGGGCGTGAGAAAGAAATTCAGCGTGTATCTCAAATTCTGAGCAGACGCAAAAAGAACAACCCTTTACTTATAGGTGAACCTGGTGTGGGTAAATCTGCTATCGCAGAAGGCCTAGCGTTGCGTATTGTAAAACGAAAGGTCTCAAGAACACTGTTTAATAAGCGTGTTGTTACATTAGATTTAGCGAGTTTAGTGGCAGGTACAAAGTATAGAGGTCAGTTTGAAGAACGCATGAAGGCTGTGATGAATGAACTCGAAAAAAATGATGATATTATTTTATTTATAGACGAAATTCATACCATAGTTGGAGCGGGTGGTGCGACCGGAAGTTTAGATGCATCCAATATGTTTAAACCAGCATTAGCAAGAGGAGAGATTCAATGTATTGGTGCAACAACATTAGATGAATACAGACAGTATATTGAGAAAGATGGTGCTTTAGAACGTCGTTTTCAAAAAGTAATTGTTGAACCAACTTCTGTTGAGGAAACCATCGAAATTCTAAATAATATCAAATCTAAATACGAAGAACACCACAACGTCGATTACACCGATCAGGCTATTGAAGCGTGTGTGAAGTTAACGAATCGCTACATGACGGAGCGTTTCTTACCAGACAAAGCAATTGATGCTCTAGACGAAGCTGGTTCTCGCGTACACATTACAAACATCGATGTCCCAAAACAAATTCTTGAATTAGAACAACAACTAGAAAAGGTCAAAGAAACCAAGAATAGTGTTGTTAAAAAACAAAAATACGAAGAGGCAGCTAAACTTAGAGATGACGAAAAACGTTTAGAAAAGGAATTAGCATCTGCACAAGAAAAATGGGAAGAAGAAACCAAACAACATAGAGAAATCGTTACCGATGACAATGTTGCAGATGTTATCTCTATGATGACTGGTATTCCTGTTAATAAGATTGCTCAGACGGAACTTAATAAACTGGCACAGTTACCAGAATTAATCAAAGGAAGGGTCATTGGTCAAGATACAGCTGTCGGAAAAGTAGTTAAGGCTATTCAGCGAAATAGAGCTGGATTAAAAGACCCTAACAAACCTATTGGGTCCTTTATATTTTTAGGTCAAACAGGCGTTGGTAAAACGCAGTTAGCAAAGGTTTTAGCACATGAACTGTTTGATAGTAATGAGGCGCTTGTAAGAATTGACATGAGCGAATACATGGAGAAATTCGCGGTTTCTCGTCTTATTGGCGCACCTCCAGGTTATGTTGGGTATGAAGAAGGAGGACAGCTAACAGAAAAAATTAGACGTAAACCTTATGCTGTTGTTTTATTAGATGAAATTGAAAAAGCACATCCTGATGTATTTAATATGCTATTGCAAGTATTAGATGATGGCTATCTAACCGATAGCTTAGGTCGCAAAATTGATTTTCGAAATACAATCATCATAATGACCTCAAATATTGGTGCTAGAAAACTGAAAGACTTTGGTACTGGTGTTGGATTCGGAACATCCGCAAAGGAGGCGCAAGAGTCTGATTACGCTAAAGCAGTTATAGAAAATGCGCTTAAAAAAGCTTTTGCCCCTGAATTCTTAAATCGTATTGACGATGTTATTGTCTTTAATGCTCTTGAAAAAGAAGACATCAACAAAATTATCGATATTGAATTAGTTAAACTTATTTCAAGAATAAAAGATTTAGGATATCATCTTGAGCTTACTGATGAAGCTAAAGATTACATTGCCGAAAAAGGATTCGACAAGCAATATGGTGCAAGACCTTTAAACAGAGCAATCCAAAAGTATGTTGAAGATGCACTAGCTGAAGAAATTATAAATGCAAAAATTCAAGAAGGTGATACCATTACAATGGATTTAGATACTAAGAATGATGAATTGAAAATTAAAGTTAAAGGATCAAGTAAAACAACGGAATCCTAAGTATACTCAACGATTATTATTAAAACTCCTTCAATTTGAAGGAGTTTTTTTTTATATTAAAGAAACAAAAACCAATTTTCATGAAAGAAAAACTTGTCTTCGACTTTTGTGATATGACCATTTACGATAATTATGTGGTTAATGTAATGAAAGAAGGAGTTAATCTTACACCAGAATATAATGCTGTATTAGTAGACGTTGCTGAGACCTATTATTCGGACAAACCTTTTATATATATTACACATCGTTTAAATTCATATTCAGTAGACCCCAAAATTTATTACGAAACATCAAAAATTAAAAACCTGAAAGGATTCGCTGTTGTTTCAAATAATTATAAATCTAAAATTAATGCTCAAATAGAGCAACGATTTTACAACAAACCTTTTGAAATATTTACAGACTTAAATAAGGCCTTTGAATGGGCTGACGATTTAATAAAAAATCTTGATAAAGCTTAATGTTTAGCTACTCCGTAATTATTTATAAACAACTCTTCAACTTCAATTTCGACATCCTTTAAAAATTGTATTGAATTTTCAATATCAAAATGCAATACTTGGTCCTCCTTAATATAAGGTACTACCTTCCTATAATGCTCTAAAAAAGATTCTAAAAGTGGCGACGTCTTTAGAGGTCTTCGAAATTCGATAGCTTGTGATGCATTCATTAGCTCAATTGCTATAACGCGTTCTATATTTCTGATTAAGTTATAGGCTTGTGTTGCAGCATTTGCACCCATACTCACATGATCTTCTTGGCCATTACTTGACACGATACTATCTACACTTGCTGGTGAGGCCAATTGCTTATTTGCACTGACAATACTAGCCGCAGTGTATTGTGGTATCATAAAACCAGAATTAAGTCCAGGATTATCAACTAAGAATGCAGGCAATCCTCTTAAACCAGACACTAATTGAAATATGCGACGCTCAGAAATATTTCCGATTTCTGCCATTGCTATTTTAAGATAATCTAAAGCCAAAGCCAATGGTTGACCATGGAAATTACCACCTGAAATGATTAAATCCTCATCAGAAAAAATATTTGGATTATCCGTAACTGAATTAATTTCAGTTAAGATAACCTTCTCTACAAAATCTAAAGTGTCCTTAGTGGCACCATGTACTTGAGGAATACAACGGAATGAATATGGATCTTGAACATGTGCTTTCTCTCTTTCAATCAATTGGCTCCCATCAAGAAGTTCATTAAATCGCTTAGCAACTTTGCGTTGTCCAGGGTGTGGTCTTACATCATGTACCAAATCATGGAATGGATCTAATCTACCATCAAATGCATCCAATGAAATTGCAGCGATGATATCAGCTAAATATAACGTCTTGTGAGACATCAATAAAAGATACACACCATAGGCACTCATGAATTGTGTACCATTAAGCAGTGCAAGGCCTTCTTTAGCTTCAAGAGCAATAGGTTCCCATCCAAATTTGTCCAATAATTCGGAAGCGTCATAATTATCGCCATTATGTACTACATTTCCTTTCCCTAATAAGGGCAAAGCTAAATGTGCCAATGGAGCTAAATCTCCTGAAGCACCTAGAGAACCTTGAGTGAAAACAAATGGAAAAATATCATGATTAAAAAATTCAATCAGGCGTTCAATGGTCTGTAATTGCACACCACTATGACCATAACTCAGTGATTGAATTTTAAGTAATAACATTACTTTTACTACAGACTCTGGAACGCGCTGTCCAGTGCCACACGCATGCGACATTACCAAATTTTCTTGAAGTTTGGTTAAGTCATTATTTGATATTTTGACATTATAAAGCGATCCAAATCCTGTATTAATACCATAAATAGGTTTTTTATTAGAGGCTAACTTTTTATTTAAATACGCCTTACTTGCCTTAATTCTTTCAACAGAAGCATCAGACAATTTAAGTTTTTTGTCCTCATTGAAAATATTGTAAATCGTAACTATATCTAGCTTTTCTGAAGAAATGATATGGTAGTTATCCATATTGAAAGATTTATGTTATTCAAAAGTGAGAATATTTTTTGGTTTCGCAACAAATTGTTAATAAATCAACCAGACTTGGTTATCAGCAGATAATGTTTAATTTTATACGAAACAACATCTTATTTATGAAAAAATTATTGCTTTTAGGATTAGTGTTAGCCCTTTTTTCCTGCCAAGAAGAACCTAAAATTGACTATGCTATTGTTTCTGGACAAATTGAAAATCCGACTGATAAAACGGTTTCACTTTTTCAAGGTAGAGAGAAAATTACAGAAATGACTTTAGACCAAGATGGTAAATTCAGTGACACCTTAAAAATTGAAAATGGATATTATAATTTAGATCACGGCCGTGAAATGGCTTCGCTCTATCTAGAACAAGGAGATAACATTATTGTAACTTTAGATACTAAAGAGTTCGATGAGACCATATCATTCTCTGGAATAGGTTCCGAAAACAACACCTATCTATCTAAAAAAGTTTTGTTTGACGAAAATTCTAATTTTGACTTTGAAAAAGTTTATGCCATGAATGAAATGGAATTTATGGCGACTATGGAAGAAGTAAAAAGCTCAAAATTAGAATTACTTAAAAGTGTAGAAAATGTTGGCGAGACCTTTAGAACCAATGAGCTCAAAAATATTAACTATGAATATTTAGTTAATCTTCAAAATTATCAGCCTGCGCATCGTTACTACACTAAAAATAGTGAGTTTAAACCGAGTGAAGAATTTTTAAAACGTCTAGAAGATATAGACTATACTAATGAATCAGACTACAATAATTCACAATATTATCAAAGACTTGTTCAATCTCATTATTCGGAAAAAATTAGAAATACAGACAATCCAGCAGATATTTTCAAAATGATTAATGCAGAAGCTTTTCCTAAATTAAAACAAGATTTAGCGGATATGTTGAATTTTCAAATCTCACCTAATAACGAACACAATGAAGACTATTATAATGGTCTAATGGCGCTGTCGTCCGACGAAAAATACAAAGAAAACTTAACTATTAAGTATAATAAAATGAAGAAACTCGTAAAAGGTAAACCGTCTCCACAGTTTACAGATTACGAGAATCATAAGGGAGGTACAACGTCTTTGGAAGACTTAAAAGGTAAGTATGTATATGTAGATGTTTGGGCAACTTGGTGTGGACCATGTATAAGTGAAATACCTTCATTAAAACAAGTAGAAAAGGACTTTCACGGAAAAAATATTGCGTTTGTTAGTACATCAATTGACAGAGCAAAGGATCATAATACATGGGTTGAAATGGTTAAAAACAAACAACTGGGTGGTACACAATTAATGGCTGATAATGCTTGGCAATCTAAATTTGTTCAGGACTATGCTATTGAAGGTATTCCTAGATTTATTTTAATAGATCCTGATGGTAATATTGTAAGTGCAGATGCACCACGTCCATCCGACCCTAGGTTGGTTGAAATGTTTAAGGAATTAAAATTATAAATTAAAAAAAAAGCCTTCAATGAGAAGGCTTTTTTTATTGGTCTTGGTCTTGTTGCTGTTCTTGTTCTGGTTGCTTAAACAAATCTATATAAGCTTCTCCAAGTGTTTCGATTATATGACTTGCTATTAAACTCTGGTAACCAAAATCCTCAAGAGAAATATCCGCCGATTTGACATGCAAATACACTCCAAACATTGTTGCGGTAAGGGGTTCATAACTTTGGGCAATCAGTCCTGTTATTATTCCTGTTAATACATCTCCACTACCTGCTGTTGCTAATCCTGGATTGCCTGTTGTATTAATATAAAGCTTATCACCAGCTACAGTTATAGAATTTGCACCTTTTATTAATACAATGAGCTTATGGGTTTTAGAAAACGCTTTGACTTTATCTAATTTGTCAAAATCATCAGTCCAAGAACCAATTAACCGCTCAAGTTCTTTTGGATGTGGAGTTAGAATAGATTGTTCTGGGATTAGTTTTAAAAGGCTCTTTTTACTTGATATTAAGTTTAAAGCGTCAGCATCAATAACTAAAGGCAATTTATTTTGCTTTAAGAATTTTTCAAAAGCCTTAGCTGTATTTTCAGAAGTCCCTAACCCTACTCCTATTCCAATGGCATTAGGACTAATATCAAAATCAATACTGTTAATTGTTTTTTCGCCATCAGTTAAAACCATAATCTCTGGTAATGCAGCTTGTAAACTATGGTAGCCGCATTCTGGAACAAAAGCCGTAACTAATCCAGCACCAGACGTTAAAGCCGCTCTACTCGCTAAATTAACAGCACCGATTTTACCATAACTACCTCCTATCATGAGCACGTGCCCAAAATTACCTTTATGAACAAATCTATCACGTGGTTTATACATAGGTAGGACTTCAAACTTCGAAATCAATTCTACGGCTGTTTCTGTTTGCATTAAATAACCGCTATCTATACCAATATCGAGAACCTCCCATTGAACGGAATACTTTGCAGTTTCCGGCAAAAAGAAAACGAGTTTTGGAGATTGAAAACTTAAAGTATAATTGGCATGGACAACAGCATTTTCATCTTCTACAGCTTTATCTGTATATAAGCCTGAAGGAATATCAATAGAAAGCGTAAAAGCTTTCGAAGCTCTCCACATTTGAAAAAGGCCTTGAACCCAATCATTTGGTGGACGGTTTGCACCTATTCCAAATACGGCATCTACAATAATATCACGCTCCTCTATTACAATATCAGAATAATCCGTTTCACAGCTTAACATGAGTGGCCAATCCTTAGTAACATCTTTGATACGTTCATAATTGGAAAGAAATCCTTTAGACCGTTTATCGCTACAATTAACAATGTAGGTAATCACATTATAACCATGTGTAATTAAGTGACGTGCTAATACTAGTCCATCACCACCATTGTTACCAATACCACAAAATACATGAATAGGAACTTGAGCACCTTGCATTCTCATATGTATCCAATTAAATATTTGGTTGCCGGCGCGTTCCATAAGATCTGTTGGACCTAAGTTTTGAAGTTCCATAGTAAGCTTATCGCCCTCGTATATTTGTTCTTTAGAAAATACTTTCATCTAATTATTCTGTATCTTGAAATTCTAATTGTAAAAATAAGATATTCCCACACAACAGTAGAGTCTTCACTTTTTTAATTATAATGGGATATCAAACACATTGAAACTAATAGACTTCTATTAAGATTAGTACCTTTAAGTGATGCCACCTTTATTTTACAACTGATGAACACATCCAACTGGTTCTAATATATTGGAGAAAGGCAAATCAATACTTTAAATCAAGCCTCACACAACATCGCTAAAAAAAGTATATTCACAACTAGATAATCTTAATTTTATGAATAAGGTCCTTATTCTTAAAGAAGATGGTACAAAATTAGGTGCTTGCAGACTCTATCACAGAGATGCTAAATCTAATCCAGATATCGGCTTTGTGTTTTAATAAGAATTTGAAAGTTTTGGATGAGCTTTTGAAGCTAGTAAGGCTCTGATGCATTTAAGTATGGCTGATTATGGACTTAAAGAATTATGCATCTCAACCTTAGAATACAATTTTGAGTTCATGAAAACTATTATAATAGTTGCAATCTAATTTAGTTAATGTTGACTTCCTACTTGACAGTAAGGATGAACTTCTTCATTACCAGTGAAATTTTGAATTCAAATAACACTTTAGCTAAAATAAAAGTGGATCATATAGTTTTTGTACTCTAAAACCATTTAATAGTTACATTTATAGCCATTAAATGTGACTATGCGAAGATTAGCGCTTATCCTTATAATTATACTGGTGCCAACTCATCTGATTTATGGACAACAGTTTACTTTAGAAACAGCGTTATCTTCTACTGTTAAAGAATCTTCTGGACTATTATATCTTAACAATACACTTATTACCCATAATGACAGTGAAAATAGCAATCAGCTTTACGATATTGATGCGTCAAATGGTAATGTTCTCCGAACAGTTACAATTTCAAATGCAACAAATATAGATTGGGAAGATCTTACGTATGACGACAGTTATATCTATATAGGTGACTTTGGAAATTATCAAGGAGACCGCACTAATCTTAGGGTTTATAGAGTTGCAATTGCCGATTATTTTGCATCAACAAATGTTACTGCCGATATTATCAATTTTAATTACAGCGATCAAACTGATTTTACACCGAATCCTTTGGCAACTAATTATGATGCAGAAGGGCTCATTCATTATAATAATAACCTATATGTGTTCTCAAAAAATTGGATGGATGGAAACACCAATATTTATGAACTACCAAAAACTGTTGGCTCGCACAACATTTCAATTATAGATACTGTAGTTGCTCAAGGATTAGTTTCTGGCGCAACATATAATGCTTTGACTAATACAATTGTACTGACAGGATATAGTTTCAATGGATCGTTTTTAATTGAATTAAGTGGTTTCAATTCAGGCTTATTTTCAAACGGCACTGTAACCAAAACAAGTATTGAACCACCTACAGACTATTCAACACAAATTGAAGCTATTTTTCCGATAAATACCAATGAGTATTATATTACAGCTGAAGAAAACGGATCTTCCAGTTCTGGATTATATAGTTTTAACACGGCGACACTTGAAACTTCTGAATCAGAAAATATCGACTTTGGCTTTTATCCAAATCCAGCACAAACTCATTTCAAATTAAACAGAGACGATCTTAAAACCGAAATTTACTCATTAACAGGTCAACTCTTAAGAAGGTCAAAAGAACAGTATATTGATGTTACAGATTTACCGGAAGGCATTTATATTCTAAAAATTCAACATAATTCAGGAAAGGAGATAGCCAAACGATTAATCATTTATCGTTAATTATCCGAGAATTTTCACCAATAATTCCTTAAGCAAATCACCTTGTGGTACGGCATTGGAACCAACACCTTTACTTTTTACATCAAACTCTCGTAGTAGGGAAATTACGGCACTCACTTTTTTCATTGGATAGTTCCGCGCTGCTGCAAGGTACTCGTTCACAAAATATGGATTAACCCTCAAGGCTGAAGCAACACTACGAGGATTCTTATCTGCAAGTCCATGAAGATGCAACAATTGCGAAAAGAAATTAAATAACAAAGCAACAGTTACTACCATTGGGTTATCCTTAGGATTATCAGCAAAGTATTTTGCTATCTGATGTGCCTTAAACGTATTACGCTCACCAACAGCCTTGCGCAATTCGAAGTTATTGAAATCCTTACTGATTCCAATATTCTCCTCGATATGTTCTGGAGTTATCTGAGTGCCTTTTGGAAGAACAATCTTTAATTTATCCAATTCATTATTCACCTTACTTAAATCGGTTCCTAGAAACTCAACCAACATCTGTGCTGCCTTCGGTGAGATATCATATCCTTGCCCTTTTAGAACACGTCTAATCCAATCCGGTACCTGATTGTCATATAACTTTTTACTTTCAAAAACTACACCTCCCCCTTTAGTTATAGTCTTGTATAGTGTTTTACGTTTATCTAGTTTTTTATACTTGTAATTAATTACTAAGACTGTTGAAGGTTGAGGATTTTCGGCATACTGTGCGAGCTTCTCTATGGTACGACTTAAATCTTGAGCCTCCTTAACAATCACCACTTGACGTTCTGCCATCATTGGATAACGCTTGGCGTTACTCACGATATCATCAATGCTAATATCTCTTCCGTATAATACCATTTGATTAAATCCTTTTTCAGCTTCATCTAAAACATTGTTTTCAATAAAATCTGAAATTTTATCAATGTAGTAGGCCTCTTCACCCATTAAAAAGTAAATAGGTTTAGGATGACCCTTCCTAATAGCATCAACAAGTAGTTTTACGTCGTCCAATCTCTTAAATAGTTTGCGCGAATGGCATTATGTATTAATTTTGTGTAGTGCAAGAACTCAACTTTCCAAAGTTTGAATACCGTTTCAAAAGTACAGAAAATAAAATTTCTATTTTTGATGTAATTCGGAAAAAATTCATCATACTTCAACCTGAAGAATGGGTGCGCCAACATTGTATACACTACCTTATCAACGTAAAAAAGTTTCCATTATCTTTAATAAATGTGGAGAAGGGAATAACTATAAATGGCCTAAAAAAACGTTACGATATCGTGATTTTTAATTCAGATGGCAGTATTCACCTTATTGTAGAATGCAAATCTTATAACGTTGAAATTAATCAACATACATTTGATCAAATTGCACGCTATAATTTAACCCTAGATGCCAACTATTTAATGGTAACTAATGGGATAAATCACTATTATTGCCAAATGAATATGCAAGAGGAACGCTATGCATTTCTAAAAGATATACCAGAATATTCGCGAGTGTAACATGTACAAACAAAAAGACATAGCTGTTGTTATATTAAACTGGAATGGTAAGGCTTTACTTCAAAAGTTTTTACCGCCTTTACTAGAACATTCTGGTGATGCTGCAATCTACCTTGCAGATAACGCATCGACTGACGATTCCATCAATTTTGTTTCCGATAAATTTCCTTCTGTTAGAATTATAAAAAATGACGTTAATGGTGGCTATGCCAAAGGTTATAATGACGCGTTATCACAAGTTAATGAGGCTTTACTTTGTCTACTTAATAGTGATATTGAAGTTACTAATAATTGGCTTGAGCCCATCTTACAAGAATTCAACACTAATGAAGATACGGCAATTATTCAACCTAAAATTTTAAATTATACATCTAAAAGACTATTTGAATATGCTGGCGCAGGCGGTGGGTTTATTGATAAGTATGGCTATCCTTATTGTCGAGGACGTGTCTTTAATACCATTGAAGAAGATAAAGGTCAATATAACGATAAGATAGATGTGTTTTGGGCCTCTGGAGCTTGTTTTTTTATTAGAAATGTCGTTTTTAAGCATTTACATGGTTTCGATGAATTATTTTTTGCCCACATGGAAGAAATCGATTTATGCTGGAGAGCATTTAATGACGACCATAAGGTAAGATATATTGGATTATCGACGGTTTACCACGTTGGGGGTGCTACATTAAGCAATACCAACCCGCGTAAAACCTATCTTAATTTTAGGAACAGTTTATGTACTCTAGTCAAAAATGCAGACAAAAATGTATTCACCATTACTTTAGTGCGAATGACCTTAGATGGAATTGCTGGAATACGATTCTTATTGCAACTTAAGCCGCAACATTTTTTTGCTATTCTAAAGGCACACGCTTCTTTTTACACCAAATTAAGATCCATACTTAAGGCGCGCAAATCTCAGAAAAAACGTAGCAACTACTATCAAACCAAGTCTATTGTCTGGTCTTATTTTATTAGAAACAAGAAATATGTGTAATTGTTTATAAAACTGTTAAAAGTTTTGTTAATGAATGTCATGTCAATTTTTCTTTTCTCTACTTTTGATAAGTAATAATTTATATTTATAAAATTGAACTAATTATGAAGAAATTAATGTCAGTCGGCGTTTGTTTTATGCTTCTGTTAGCCTCATGTGTATCTAAAAAAGATTATTTAGCCCTTGAGGCCAAACAACAAGAAACACAGGACTTACTGAATAGTGCAACTGTCAAACTAAACAAATGTTTATCCGATGAAGCCGCAGCGAATGCTAGAGTTGAAACAATGAAAGACCAATTGGCAGATTTAAGAAAGGCCAATCAAGATTTAATTGATACTAAAGGAAATCTAACCACCTTAACCCAAAAAGGTGCTGAAAACCTTGAGAAATCTTTAGAAAGTTTAAAAGAGAAAGATCTAAAAATCTCAAGATTGCAGGACGCATTAAATAAAAAAGACAGTGTAACTTTAGCGTTGGTTTCTAGTTTAAAAAAGGAAGTTGGAATTGATGATCCGGATATTAATGTTAATGTAGAAAAAGGTGTTGTGTTTATTTCCATAGCTGATAAACTGCTATTTAAAAGTGGTAGCTATAACGTAACTGATAAAGCTAAGGAAGTTTTAGGAAAAGTTGCTACTGTGATTAACGGCAAGCCAAATTTTGAAGCCATGGTAGAATCTCATACTGATAATGTATCTTACAGTAAACCACCATTATTAGATAATTGGGATTTAAGTGTTAAACGTGCTACTGCAGTTGTTAGAGTTTTGGAAGAATTAAAAGTTAATCCTGCAAAGCTCATTGCTGCTGGTCGTAGTTATCACGTGCCATTAGTGGCAAATGACACTGCTGAGAACAGAGCGAAAAATAGACGTACCCGCATTATTGTGTTACCAAAGATTGATGAGTTTTATGAAATGATAGAAGAAGAAATGAAAAATCTTTCTGAAGGAAATTAAAAATAGATTCTTTGAATAAGTAAAACCCAATGCAAACGCATTGGGTTTTTTTGTCAATCTTTAATAACTTTAATAATCTCAGGTAATAAGGCTATTGCTGTCAGTACTACAGCACTATTGCGTCCTTTTTCTGGCTTAGCCTCAGCTTTATTCTCTACGACAACAGATTCTTTTTGTCGCAGTTGAACGTCAACTTTTGGCTTTGGAATTCGTATCATTACAACTGAATTTTCAGATGATGCAGTAAACTTTTCCTTAGCATTTTTATAGGCTAATTCTATTCCATCAGTTTCCAAAAACTTTATGCTCGATTTTGGATTTTCAATGGCATACATAAGCTTCTTGCTTTGTATACCATCAGTCCAGTTTAGAATTTGACCATTAATTTTATCATATGAAATAACACTGATTGTGTCTTGAGCGGTCAACCTTGACGTAAGTAGCTTAAAAGCTTGCTTAAGTACAACCTTATCCTCAATATTAAAACTGTCACCGTGTGATTGTATAAGGAATGTGATATTTCTAACAGGAATAGAATCTGTTACCGTAGGATACTCCTCAATAATAAAATTGATGAAGTTTTCTATAGAAACAGACTTCGTCTCTATATGCTTCTCTTGAGCTTCCATAACAATAAAGAAGAGTGCAGTTATTAAAATTGTGATACGTGTTTTCATTGGATCTACATTTAAAGTTGATATAAAACTAGATGCAGTTCCTTGAAATTTAAACTCAGAATGAGTGAAGTAAGTCTTTGAGTGAGTTTACGTTATCTGGTGACCAAGTCTAATGTTTTTTGGCGCTGTATTTTACCATTCACTGTTTCTACAAACTTATCTACAGCATAGATATGTTTTGGAACTTCAAACTTTGTAAGGCCTTTTACGCGTTTAATTCTATTAGAAATACTCTCAGCAGAATCCCTAGGATTTTCTATAATGAGAACTAGGCGTTCACCTAAATCCTCATCATCTTGACCTGCCACAATAAAACGATCATCAATTACCGGTTGTAATTTATCCTCTATTTGCTCAGGAAATAGTTTTACACCACCAGAATTAATAACATGGTCAAAGCGACCTAGCAATTGAAAACTAGATTCAGATTTTAAATCCACCACATCATTAGTAACTAAAGGTTCATTAACGAGCTTTGTAGCATTAACAATTAAGCAGTGACGCTCATCTTGTTTAAAAGTTACATTTGGTAACGCATTAAAATAAGTCTCGCCTTTTAAAACTTTAGACTCTAGCTGTCTTACAGCAACATGTGTTACAGTTTCGGTCATACCATAAGTTTCAAAAATACGAGAATCGCTACCTTTTATAAGCTGTACAATCGGTTGTGTAACCTTAGATCCGCCTACAATAATTGTCTTGATATTATAAGTGTATTTAATAGTGTGCTTTAATTGTAAAGGAATCATTGCACAAAAATCATAGTGTTTTTCGTAATCAAAAATAGGATGAGAACTTGGTTCTACACAATCAATTTCAAGTCCTAAGATCATAGCACGGACCAACATCATTTTACCTGCAATATAATGACTAGGCAAACAATTCATGGCTTTATCACCAGGTTGCAAACCAAAAAAATCTCCTGTAGCCAAAGCAGAATTGACCATGGCTTGCTTTTGTAGTTTGATGGTTTTTGGTTTTCCTGTAGAACCTGAGGTATTAACCAATAAATAGTCCTTATCGTTGAGCCAGTCAATTAAAAAATTCCCTGTAGCCTTTTCAAACGCCACACCTTCTTTTATTAGGCTATAAGCAACCTCCTTTAAATCGGAATGATTAAAATGTAAACCGTTAAGCTTAAATCTATTATGGACTTTATTAAATTTGGGTGCTTTCATTATCCTTGATTTACTCTATAATTTTATAATCCTCTTTTGGAGGCTCTGTAACACGTCCAAATAAACGTTCTTTCCAATTGTTCCAACCGTAAACTCTCGAAAGAATGAATAAAATTATTGGAAACATCACAAAAACAGGAATGGCTATATCTACAAGTGCCGCGTCTGACGGATCTGACGTATCCTTTAAAATAGAGTGCGTTTGAAATGCCGTCCAATCTGCAGTAACTAAAAGTGCCGTAAATAAATTGTTAGCTGCATGGAATCCGAGGGCTAGTTCTAACCCTTCATCCATCAAGGTCATAATGCCTAAAAATAAACCAGTACCGATGTAGTAGATCATGATTACATAACCTAATTTTTCTACCTCAGGATTGGCAATATGAAGCATCCCAAAGACTACAGAAGTTATCAATAAGGGAAACCATCTATTTTTGACAGCAACACCAATCCCTTGCATCAAATATCCTCTAAATAAATACTCTTCGCAACTGGTTTGTAACGGCACCATTAAAATGGCCACAACGGCCAGAATTAAAAACTTACTGAGATTAAAATTCCATTCATAATTCTCAGGAGACATAAAATAGTCTATCAGTACTAGACCAGATGATAAAATACCCCAAGCAAAAAATATGGTCCAAAAGCGTTTCCAATCAATCTTCTTTCTAGCAGTTGTTAATTGGGTTAGGGTCATTTTATGCAACCATTTATTGACTATAAGAATTCCTAAAAGGCCTATAGCGAAGGACAACAGCATTAAAAACAAATTGAGATTAGACTCCAATAAAGTCATCATATTATTCTCATTAAGTTCAAACAAGTTTAAACCTTGATTTTGAGCTTCAATAAAAACTGCAGCAGTAAATGGTAACTGTCCAAGTATCACAAACACAACTATAATAAATGTGCCAATCAAATACCGCCAACCTTCATGAAGTCCTTTAAATGCTTGTTGTATATAATTCATAATTATAAATTAAAATTCCAATCTTTTTCTAAATCGTATTGCAAAGTACCATTTTTTACCGTTAATGGCGAATCAAAATTGTTGGTGAATAAACTTCCTGTTCCTAAACCTTGAGGTAATTTATTCTCTAAAGTAAACGTCCATTGCGCAATGGCATTTAACCCTATATTACTTTCTAATGCACTGGTCACCCACCATTTAATATTTCGGTGTTCTGCGGCCGAAATCCATTCTCGGCTTCCTTTAAATCCTCCTATTAAACTAGGTTTTAAAATAATGTATTGCGGCTTAATTGTATCTAACACATTTTGCTTGTTTTCATTTGTGAAGACTCCTATTAATTCTTCGTCTAAAGCAACAGGAAATGGTGCTTGTTCACAAAGGAATGCCATGTCTTCAAACTGTTTTGGTTTAATAGGTTGCTCTATAGAATGCAATTGGTAGTGAGACAAACGTTTTAATTTCTCTAGAGCTTCTTTTGGAGAAAAGGCTCCGTTAGCATCCACACGCAATTCAATATCAGCTACTGAAAACTCATTTCGAATAGACTTTAAAATAGCTAACTCAGTTTTAAAATCTATGGCACCAATTTTTAGTTTAATACAGGTAAATCCAGCCTCGATTTTTTCAGATATTTGTTGCCTCATAAAGGCTTCCGAACCCATCCAAACCAGTCCATTTATGGGAATATGATCAAAACCTTTTGTAAACGTTGAAGGAAACAAGAGAAACTCACTTGAACTTTCAATAGACTTGAAAGCCATTTCTAAACCAAACTGAATACTCGGATACTCTATTAATTCATTTAATAAATGTTCTAAGCCTAAATGAATATTACTACAAGTCCATTGTAATTTAGCCTCATACTCTGGGCAATCATCAATTGATAAACCTCTCAATATTCCACATTCTCCAATGCCTTGTTTACCATAATCTTCAATGATAATAAACCATGTTTCTTTAGTGGCCATGACACCTCTTGAGGTACCACTAGGACGTTTAAAATTGAGAATGTATTTAACGTATTTAGCCTTAAGCATACTAAATTTTATGATGCATACTAAATTGTAATTGGCCCTTACCCCAAGCATTGGTCTTTTGGTTCATCCAGCCAAATTGAAATCTTATTTTCGAGTTCAGTACATATCCAAAACCTAAATACGTTCTATTTCTATCAAAAATTTCAACTTCTCTTCCATCACCAATATCTGTCTGTCCATTTATAAATAGCTCATTATATAGAGCTAGATAAATAGCCTTGGGACTAAGCTCTTTAGCATTTAAAGGCACATTTAAGAATAAGTTATAGCGATAGCGCGTTCTAAAATCTTGGTTTTCGACAAATCGTTGCTCGTATCGGAATCGGTGTGTTACATAAAATCTATTCCCTAATTTTTGAGGAATCAGTGCTTCTTGATAGATACGGCTCTCTCCTGAGGTGTCATCACTTTCACCAAACTGTCCTGTTGTAATATTTCCATACCCTAAAGTAAACATTACACCAGCATTTTTTGGTGAGTACGTTAGTCCTGATCTAAGAAGTAATTGCTCCATGTCACCCAATCCTTGCCAGTCACGATATTGAAAATCTCCTTGAATTCCCCATTGACTTTCGTTGAACTGAAGATTATAAAAATACATGTACCAGGCACCAGTCTGTGATTCATCTACTTGAGAAAAACTAGAATTGAGACTAAAGATTAAAACAAAAACTAAATAGGTATACTTCATAATAGTGTTTAATACGTTTTGAAAGCTCAAAAATACGGAACAGTCTATTTTAAAGCGAGAATTGTTTAAAATTTATCTTATTTTTAGCAAAAAGAAATGCCAGATTTCCCAAATATTATCCTCTACGCTATTCCGTTTTTTATCCTAGCAATGCTGCTAGAATTATATGTGACAACTCGAGCACAATTAAAACACATAAAAGGTTACGAACCTAAAGATGCGTTGTCTTCAATTGCCATGGGCTTAGGAAATGTTATCCTAGGTTTTGCCAGCAAGGCTTTGGTACTTTTAGTCTTTTTTTGGGTTTATAATAATTTGAAAGTATTTGATATTCCTGTTGCCTGGTGGTCTTTTGTTTTGTTATTTTTTGCTGATGATTTTTCGTATTATTGGTTTCATAGAATTTCTCATGAATGTCGCATCTTTTGGGCTTCGCATGTTGTACATCATTCATCCCAGCATTATAACCTGAGTACAGCTTTAAGACAAACTTGGTCAGGAGGATTCTACACCTTCATTTTTTGGTTGTGGCTGCCGTTACTTGGTTTTCATCCCGCAATGATATTACTTCAAATGTCGATTAGCTTACTCTATCAATTTTGGATTCATACTGAAGCTATTGATAAAATGCCAAATTGGTTCGAAGCTATTTTTA
>NZ_JABSST010000164.1 GCF_013213975.1 Winogradskyella sp. | reverse complement strand
CTCGCAGCTGTCGGCTTAATCGACTCCATCATGACCTTACACCTTGCTGATGAACTCACAGAAACTCGAGGAAATGGCAATCGTGAGTCTGTAGCACAAGGAGGTGCCAATATTCTCAATGGTTTATTTGGTGGTATGGGAGGCTGCGCTATGATTGGACAATCGATTATTAACGTAGACTCTGGTGGTCGTGGTCGATTATCAGGTGTAGTTGCTGCCATTGCCCTTCTATGCTTTGTACTATTTGGAGCGCCACTAATAGAGCAGATTCCTATAGCTGCCCTAGTTGGTGTTATGTTTATGGTTGTTATTGGAACGTTCGCTTGGTCGAGCTTTAGAATACTTCGTAAAATTCCATTATCCGACGCCATCGTCTTAATTGCAGTTTCTGGAATCACCGTATGGAAAGATTTAGCTGTAGCGGTTATTGCAGGTGTCATTATTTCAGCTTTAGTATTTGCCTGGAAAAATGCAACTATGATTAGAGCTAGAAAGCGCATGCAAAAGGATGGAACTAAAACTTATGAAATTTGGGGTCCACTTTTCTTTGGATCTATTCAAAACTTTAACTCTAAGTTCGATATTAAAAATGACCCATCAAAAGTCGAAATAGATTTTATTGAATCTCGTGTAACCGATCATTCGGCATTAGAAGCTATTTTTAATTTAGTAAACAAGTATGAAGCAGAAGGAAAGTCTATTAAGCTTAAACATCTCAGTAAAGACTGTAAAGTTCTATTGCGAAAAGCAAGTCCTAAGTTCGAAGAAGTCATTATAGAGGATGTAGACGACCCAAGATATCATTTAACTGCTGATCCAGAAAAATTTACAAAACCATTGTCAGAATACACTTTGAAGTAATAGTTTACATCTGAACATTTTTGTCCTCAGGAAATTGACTTGGAATCTGGTTAGGATCTTCATCTAACATTTGTCTTAAATCAATTTCAATACCTCTTGCAATTGTAGAAATAGGTACATCGTTTGGACCGCCTTCAAAAGGATTTTCACCTGTCCTTGCTAAACGCTCCATAGTATGAAATGCCCAAGATACAGTTGCACAAAATGGTATAGCAATCCATATAAAAAACTGTCCTATAAGAAAGAAGTCATCGACCATAGTCTCACCAATCTCGGCAAATTCAGGAATTAAACCAAAAGGTAAAAGAATGGCAAAAACACGCGTTAAATACAATCCCAAACTAGCATATTGTCTTGGATAAGGAAAGTTCTTTATACGTTCTGATTTTCCTTGGTGCGTAAAAAGTGACTCAAGAACATTCTCTAGTTCTAAAAATGCAAATTCCCATATCAAGCCTTTATCTTTTAGTGCTCTAATATGTTTGGATTGTAAATACAGTATTGCAGTCTGCTTGTTGTTTTTTGATAAGATATACTTGAGTTCCTCTTCTGACAAGTACATCATTAAATTATCTTCCAATTAATCTTTTTGAGGCATATATTGTGTTGGTAGGGTTAGTATCAGCTTGTCTTTTTGCTGGATCTCCACATATTCTTTATCCATCTGCAGTAAAAGCAACAATAGAAGGAG
>NZ_JABSST010000163.1 GCF_013213975.1 Winogradskyella sp. | reverse complement strand
AGTCTCCCTGTCTAACAGCTCCTTTATTAGAACCAAACCAATATAAAATATCGTGTGGGTTTCCTTCTTTATTTCCTTGTATATAAGGGATAAGGTTTACGCCATCAAGAATATTTTGGTGATTTGGTAATGCGTTTGCAACTTCACAAAAAGTAGGATATAAATCTAAAGCAGAAACCGGCTTTGAATAAACCTTACCACCTTTTAATACTTTAGGATAACGAATAATAAAAGGTACTCTTATACCTCCTTCATACATTTGTGATTTATGTCCTCGTAAAACCCCATTACTACCTAACATTTCTTTTTCCCAATTCTTAGGCCAATTTACTGGATAAGCAAAACTGGCTCCGTTGTCACTTAAAAAAGCAACAAGCGTATTTTCTGTTAATCCGTTTTTGTCTAAAGTATTTAAAATTTTACCTATATTTTCATCCATAGATATTTGCATTGCACCATATAATTTTTGAGCATCAGTTTTCAAATGTGATACCTGGCTTTTATGAGCTTCTTTTGCATGAAGCGGAGTATGCGGTGCATTGAAGGCAACATACATGAAAAAAGGATTATTTTTATTGCGATCTATATATTCTGATGCTTGTCTACCAATTCTGTCAGTTAGATATTCTCCTCCTTCTTTATCTGATAACCATAAAGCTTTACTTTTTTCATGATTTGCACGTATGCCGTCTACTCCTTTATAATTGCCATTTTTATCTTTGAAATACTCTCCAACAAAGTGCATTACAGAATAGGATTCGTCAAAAGTAGTTTTGGGATACCCTATCAAATTCCATTTACCTAATACTACTGATTTATATCCTGCTCGCTCTAAAGGTTCAGAAATTATTTCTATTGGTTTTTTAATTCTATTTTCTTCCTCGCTTTCAATAATGCCGTGTTGCGACAAATCTAAAGCAGCATCTATATTCCAACGAACTCCAAATTTTTGTTGATAAACACCTGTTAAAACACCATATCGTGCTGGGGCACATATTGGCGCTGTTACATAACCATCTGTAAATCTAACCCCTTCATTTGAAAGTCGATCAATATTTGGGGTTGAGACTAAGTTGCTATTACCATAACAACCTGCATCGCCATAACCCATATCATCTGCAAGAATAAATATGATGTTTGGTTTTATATCCTTCTGTTTAGTATTAACTATTTTTTTTTTTTGACAACTTATCGAAGTAGCAAAAAGAAATATTACTAGAATCGATTTTAAAACAATCTTATACATAGGATTTTTGTGATTTGATATTTTATAGATTTAGTTAATAGTAAGATTCATCCTTTCTGTAGTTTGAATAAAGTATTCGAATAATTATTGCCGTTTAAGCACAATTTTGTCGAGTAATAATGTTTGTTGTTGCAATCCAAGCTGGAATTCAAAACGAACATCCTCAGCAATTTCACCAGTATGAGTATAAAACATAGAAAAAGTTTCTCCATTACTTGATATTGATTGAATTTCACTTTCATAAAATATATTATCTAAATTATTAACATCTTTTAGATATATCTTTATTTTTCCGTCGCCGCTTTAAGATTTTGCCATAATACTAATCTCATAGGTTGCACCTTCTAATAGATGTATTAAAGTACGACCAGGGGCT
>NZ_JABSST010000162.1 GCF_013213975.1 Winogradskyella sp. | reverse complement strand
TATTTATTCAATTATATTCATTTTACTTAGTGCTTTAATTGATACTTCTTGCCTTAAAGGATTGAAATCATCTCTAGACATATCATTTAATTTTGGACTTATTTTGGTCGCGAAGTAATAAACATTACTTTCTTTCTCAACGAAACCGACAAACCATCCAACATCTTTCTCTCCATATACAGACATTCCAGTTTTACCACTCAGTGTGTAGGAATCAGTAGATTCGATTTCTAGAATTATTTCAATAGTTTCATTAGTGGACTTTGAGATTGGCAATTGTTTTTCTTTAAGTCGTTTTAAAAAGTCAACCTGTTCAAATGGACTTATTTTGGAAGACCCCATTAACCAAAAATTATCTATACTCTCTTCGCCTATATCCATTTGTCCAAATTTTAGTTTTTCGACATATTTCTTCATTTCTTCTACCCCAATTTTTCTAGCAAGTTCTTGGTAGCAGGGAACACAGGATGTTTGAAATGCATCTCTTAATGATAGGTCTTGTTCCCAAACAGGAAGATATCTTTCAGCACCATCCCATTTGAATATTGTTTTTTCATTTTCTAAAATATTTAATTCAAGTCCTATTATTGAATTTGGGATTTTAAAAGTTGAAGCTGGCAAATGTTGAACTCTTGATTCCGAAAAGCTATTAGAATAATAAATATTTTTTTTCTTGTCGTATAGTAGTATTGCCCCTTCTAAATCTGAAGAGTCTAAAATTGTTTGAAATTCAGGTGCTACTACTTCTGTCGGTGACTTAAATTTCATGTCTTCCTTACTTTCCTTGTTTTGGCAGGAAAATATCAAAATAGGAAGTAGACTGATAATTAAATTTCGCATTTGTATTCTATTAGTGCTAACGTTTTGTATAAGCCCCGTTTTAATGGGGTTTATACCCTGTTATAAGCCCTTACGCTTAGTTGTTATCTTTTAATAATTTCTCTACTAAAACTTTTAATTCTTTAATTTCAGAATTTTGCTTTTTTAATTCTTCAATCTCCTTTTTTTGAGAGTTAATCTCTTTCTGTTGATCAATAGTATACAAAGTCAATTCCTCAATTTTTTTAAGAAGGTTCATATCCATTTCGGCTTGCATTACACCGTTTTTAGCAAATTCTTTTGCAGATGGAATTTCAGGTAAATGACTATTCTCTTTAATGAAACTTTCTACCTCTTCAATACTTCTTAATTTATAATCTGATTTAAAAACGTAATCTGGTGCGGGTATTGATAAATCTATCTTAACCTCTTTTGTGTGAATTTTTCCATTTACAGTTAATTCCATATCTGGTTGTGTTGTTCCGATTCCGACATTACCATCTGGACGAATAACCATAGCTTCAATGTCGGCCTCACCAGTTGAAGTTGTTGAATTTTTTGTTTTAAAAACTAATCCCCCTCTCCATCCATAAGAACCATAAGAATATATACCTGCTAAGTTAGTCTCATTACTTCCCCAAAGTCTATTGAAACCAATACCTAAAGACTGTTTGGTTCTATCATAATTCATATTAGATTCACTTCCAGTACCTGTCGCTCTTAGAACTAATACTTTTGTAGAATTCTTATTTTCATTAGATACAACATTTAATTTGGTACTTGGACTTGTTGTTCCAATTCCTACATTACCTGTTGCTTCAATTTTATTCTCCTGAGCGTAAATTCCTAAACTCATTCCTATCATAGCAACGGCAGCAATTTTAATTGTTGTTTTCATAATTATTTAAATTTATAATTGTTTTAATTTGTTTCCTTTTATGGCTTATAATGTTTAAGC
>NZ_JABSST010000161.1 GCF_013213975.1 Winogradskyella sp. | reverse complement strand
TGGATCTGTGCCTAAGGCTAGTCTTCCTGCTCTTAATAAATTTCCATTGGGTAATAAATAATTTGCGTTTCCTGGAGGGTAAGTACTGTTCCAAGAATTTACAACTTGGCCACAATTATCAATTAAATAAGAATCGGTATGGGTTGAAAATAGGGTGTAGCCTTCATAAGCATTTTCTGTAATCGAAATGATACCGACTGTGTTTTGACTAAAGCTTAGGCCAATAAAACCCATAAAAGTAAAGAAGAATAGTAATTTTCTAATCATGGGAATTTTTTATAGCCTTCAAATTTATTGTATTATTTTGGATAAATCAAAAGGTGGCTGTTAAACTTACATGGACCTTAGAATCTGAAAGTCTAAATGGTCTATTCTCAGATTTTCCAGTAGTATAGTTTAATCTAAATAGACCTGCATTTGTCAAAAGACCCAATCCAAATCCAAATCCAAATAACTTTTCTTTGGTGTCTGTTATTTGATTTTCAAAATAGGCAGCATCTAAAACAGAATGAACATAAATATTGCTATTTAATCTATAACGGTATTCGGTATTTATGACACCATAAAGATTGGCCACCAAGCTATTCTCTTCAAATCCTCGGATAGAATTAATACCGCCAAATCTAAAAAGCTCATTGTCCAAATAATTATCTGAAGTTAAAATTGCACCATTAAATCTCGTGTAGATGCTATTTTTAAGATTAAGATTAAAGATTTTATAGGCGTTTATATCTAGAACCGATTGGCGTTGAGTGCCAGTGGTATTGTCTCTGTTGCCGAAGCTTGAAGAAAGGTCAAACAAAAAATTAATTGGGAACAAAGGGTCATAAAATTGTGGTTTAGTGTAATTATAGCCGACCGTGTAATAACTGGAAGTGTAATCATTTAGTACTGCAGTATCATTATCAAGTAAATTTGAGGATGTCGTTGAGTTAATTCCTATAGCTACACTATGTTGTGCGTTAATTTGGTAATTGACTTTTAAGTATTGTTTTGCGTTGGAAAAGGTGGTGTCTTTTCTAAAGATATTTAATCCTACTTGAAGCCCAATTGGTGATCGAAATAAAAATGGTAGGTGGGCATCGACTCTAAAGGTCTGTTGGTCAATTTCGTCGCTCTTGTAAAATAAGTTTAGTGTTTCACCAAAGTTGAGATTATTAATAAGTCTCAGATCTAAATAGCCGTCAAATTCAATACGGTTGGTATTTTCATTTGTACCAAAGCCCAAAAATCCATCAAAATTGTTAGTTCTTGTTTTTTCTAAGTACAAATAGAGGGTTGTAGAATCATTAGTGAATAAAACTTCAGGATCCTTTATTTTTGATGCAAATCTCAAATCTTCTAGGCGTTCAACCTTTTTTTTGATCTCATTTAGGTTAAATGAACTTCCTGTTTTTAATTTTAAAAATCGCTGAATGTAAGATTTTGGAAATTTTTCATAACCCTTAACGATAATCTTATCGATGCGTCTTTTTTGATTAGAAACAATATTTAAGTCAGCGCGTATCAAATCTGATTTTAATTTCGATAAATTAATTAATTGAAGCGTTGAAAATGGATCACCTTGTTCAGCAATTCTTGCGTTAATGTCATCAAGTGATTTTTCTAAATGAATTGTCTCAATTTCAAAATAATTGTCGCCTAATTCTACATCTATAAAATCTAATAGAGAAGAATTAAATGAAGAATTGTAGTGAATTTGAATTTTATTGATTTTAGATCCCATATAATATTGCGCCTTTTACTTGGAGTAGTTGATTTTAGAAACTGAATCGATTGCTGCATCAATGTAACCTAGTCGTGTAAGCTGGCGGATTAGCCTGTCTAA
>NZ_JABSST010000160.1 GCF_013213975.1 Winogradskyella sp. | reverse complement strand
TACGTCACTATTAACCTTGCTTAAAGCTGGTGATCATATTGTAGCATCCAATAGTTTGTATGGTGGTACCTACAATTTGCTAAGTGTTACGTTACCGAGACATGGCATTACAACAACGTTTGTTGATCCATCTGACCCAGAGAATTTTAATAAGGCGGCTCAAGAAAATACAAGAGCGTTCTTTATTGAGTCTTTAGGTAATCCAAAGTTAGACGTGCTTGATATTGAGGCTATTTCTAAAAAGGCTAAAGCCTATAAAGTTCCATTAATTGTAGATAATACAGTAGCAACTCCATATTTGCTAAATCCAATTGCCCATGGAGCAAATATTGTTATTCATTCTTTAACGAAGTATATCAATGGAAATGGAACAGCGCTAGGAGGTGTAATTATTGACGCCGGAACCTTCGATTGGTCAAATGGTAAATTCCCAGAATTTACAGAACCATCTCCAGGTTACCACGGCCTAGTATATTGTGAAGCTCTTGAGGCTGCTGCCTTTATCGCGAAGGTAAGAATTGAAGGATTGAGAGATTATGGTGGTGCCTTAAGTCCATTTAATGCATTCCAAATTATTCAGGGATTAGAAACCCTAGAGCTTAGAATTAAGAAGCATAGTGAAAATGCGTTGGAATTGGCCAAGTGGTTACAAAGTCAACCAGAAGTGACATGGGTTAACTATCCAGGATTAGAATCTAGTCCATATAAATCACTCGCTGAACGCTATTTACCAGAAGGACAAAGTGGTATTGTAACCTTCGGCGTCGAAGGAGGTTATGAATCGGCAAAAACTATTGCTGATACTACCAAACTATTCTCTTTATTAGCCAATATTGGTGATACCAAATCATTAATAATTCACCCAGCAAGTACAACGCATCAACAATTGAGTGATGCGGATCAAGAGAGCACCGGAGTGACCAAAGATTTAATTCGCCTATCTGTAGGTTTAGAAAACATAGAAGATTTAAAAGCTGATTTAAAGGAAGCCTTTGCCGTTGTTAAAACGCAAAACCTTATTCAAAATTAGCCTTTAGTGTTGTTTAGTTTAATGCAGGTGTCTTAGCCTTAAGGCACCTGTATAATCTTAAAAAAAAATACAGATATAGATATGAGTGATTTAAAATTTAGTGTTTCAGGAGAAAGTACTTCTGATACAAAATTCGAAGGGAATACAAGACAATTTACGGTAACGGTGGATGAACCTGAAGCTTTAGGCGGAACGGACGATTTTCCAAATCCGGTAGAATATATTTTAGCAGGTTTTGCAGGTTGTGTCAACGTTGTTGGGCATGTGGTTGCAAAAGAACTAGGTTTCACCCTTAATGGATTAAAAATTGAGGTTGATGGAGAACTTAATCCAAATCGTTTTTTAGGGACTTCTAAAGATCAACGTGCAGGTTTTAAAAGTATAAAGCTTAATCTTATTCCAGAAACAGATGCAAGTATTGAGACCCTAGTAAAGTGGTTAGAAATTGTTGAAGACCGTTGCCCAGTGAAGGATAATCTTCAGAATAGTACGCCAGTGTCTATTGCTGTTGAAAAGGAGTATAACCTTTCTTAAATTCTTGTTATGAGTAATTTAAAACACATAGCAATTTCTGGATTTACAACCCATACTGGTAGGATAGTGGATGTTTCACTATCCTACCAAACCTTTGGTTTGCCGCTTGGTAATGCTCCGATTGTACTAGTCAATCATGCATTAACAGGAAACTCTAATGTGATTGGAGAGAATGGCTGGTGGAATGATTTAATCGGAGATCATAAATGTATTGATACCAATGAATATACGGTATTAGCGTTTAATATACCAGGTAATGGTTATGATGGTAATCTTAACCATTTAATAGAAAATTATAAAGATTTTAATGCCAAAGATATTGCCAGGCTTTTTGCTGAAGGTTTAAAACAATTGAAAATTGATCATTTGTTTGCTGTAATTGGCGGATCAGTAGGAGGTGGATTAGCCTGGGAATTGGCGGCATTA
>NZ_JABSST010000016.1 GCF_013213975.1 Winogradskyella sp. | reverse complement strand
GTATAACACTGCATTTTCTTGATCAATGGCGGCTGTAAAACTACCCATTGGCATATCTGAAAGGTATGTTAATGAACCATCCAATGGATCTACCTGAAAAAGCTCATCAGACCCATTAACGCAATATAAATAATCTTCGACACTATCTCTACCTATATTATTGCTTGGACCTTGACTGAAAAAATACTCAACTTTATTGCTAGTAATCATCTCAACAGATGCCGAATACTTTAAGTTGTCCTTTCTTCGGATATATAGTTGTTCATAGAAATTTGGTATGTTGACTGAGTGCTCTAATATTCCATTTTTTGGAACTCCATAAAAAATCAATTTATTGAGAACATCATTTTTAAATATCTCTTCAGTTACAATCTCTCCCGCTTGGTTTTCAAATGTTTCATAACCTACAGAATGCAAATCCTCGACATAAGCATACACATCATACTTAGAATACGGTGAATTGTCATGAATTTTAATATCTACTTTTCGATATGTACTGTAGTCAAAACCATTTGGAATATTTATTGATTCAGTAACTATATTTTCTGACGAGGCGTCATTAAAATCGGGTTTAGCACATGAACTGTTTAGTAATAAATTATAAAAATTTGAATGCTTATTTTTCTGCTCATAAACTATGTTCATTTCTTAATCTCTAAATTAGATGAGAAACTTCTCAAATTTTTTCTTTTTCTTTCGCTAGTTTCTTTTAATAGTCAAGTTGCCATTTAACGTAGATAAATGGAAAATGATCTAAAAAGACATATTAAGGGTTGTATTATCTCAATATAAAATACCTATAATACCTTAAAATAAAAAGCCGCTCTATAGAAATTGACTTTATCAATTATTGAGCGACTTTTTAATCAACTAACCATAAGTTTTTAATTAAAAATTAGTTTAGAGTTATTTCTATTACCGTTAGCATCAGAATACCAATCTAGATTTGGATTTGAAGTAACGAAATCATCAAAATTTGGATAAGCCTCAAGAATGGTTGTATTCTCCTTTGGCCATGGCCAATCAATTGGTAAGTCGTTAAGTGCCCATGGAAAACCATTAGCATTGACAAATAAATTGCTCCCAGTTGATAAGTCATCACACTGAGAAAAATTACTATCATCATTATACATAGATGGTAAATTCAACGCTGGATAATTGATATGAATTGCGTTATATAAATGATGTATTTCCTGACCTGAGACACCATCTCTTAATAAAAATTCATCATAAGCACCATTTAATTTAGTAACAGTTCCAGAAATTACTGGAATATTTGCATAGTCTATTTGTCGACTATTAATTATAGCATCGGGATTATCGACATAAATAGATTTAAGATTTGCAAATACAAATAGGGTGGTGCCGTTATTGTTGTCATGTAATCTTGTAATGTGACTTGATTCGTAACTGTCTGAAGCATCTAAGGTTAGTACAGCATCGTTGTCGCCATCTATTACCCTTAGTACAAAACTATTATTATAACCGCCTCCTAATGCAGGGAACTTATAATTAAATTCAATAGTTGTGATATAAGTATTTTGACCGTCGTGGTTATCCCCATTATTCAATCCTTCCTTATAACTGTAATTATTAACTAAATCATTAAAATCATAATCTCCTTGACAAGGGTATAAATCTTCATAGACTGATGTAAAATACAAGCCTTGTCCTTGAGGATAATTATACGTTGCTATATCAGGGTTATCATCGTCTACATCAAGACCTCCTTCACACCCATCTCCATCATTATCAACCATATTGTTGTAACCAGGCGAGCATGAGTTTGATGATATAAACGTAGAACATGTATTAATCACATCATTATCTCCCATAGAACTGGTGTAGCTGTTAGAACATATATCTAACTCTCCTTTAAATTTCTTACCACCATTAAATGTTAGTGCTCCAGTTTCAATTATAGAATAAGCATTATCACCTTTAATGTTGCCACTTGAAATAATACTTGCGCATTTAAATATAGACCCTTCTTTGACTTTAACTTCTTTATTTGAATTATTCATGAATGCTCCCGTAACAAGAGTATAAGAAGCATTCTTACATTCCAATTCATCGTTATTTATTAATGTTCCTGAAATTGTTGTTTTACAATAATTCTTAAACTTACCAGAATTAATGGTGAAATTGCCAGCAACAATCAATTCTGAATCTTCTTTATTATCAAATTTATCTGAAAGCGTTACATGACCACCTATAACAACTGATCCCCCTTCATTTTTAAAATGTTCATTATTATTGAAACTACCGGTGATGTTAATCGTTCCACCAAAATTTTGAACATGATCTGAAACTGAAAGATTTCCTGTAATACTAGTTAATCCCCAGTTATCTAAATCGGCAGCAATATTTGCATTTACTCCATTGAAAGTGCCCTCATTATAAATTTTTGAATTTATAGTCCCTGACAGATTTAAAGTCCCTCCTTGACCTACATATATTGTTAATTTACTCGAATTGTCATTTAAATAGGAAGGGGTCCATGATCCTCCGCTACAAATATAGATTTTGGTATTAGAATTAACATTTATCCCTTGTGTTGCGTTTCCAGTTATTTTATAATTACCACCATCGTTTCCATTAAACTCGGAATAGTCATCACAGTTCCAACTTGGAGGATCATCAGAAGGAAATGCCCTCCCTGCCTCTTCGCTTTCTTCCACAATATCATCTGTCAAAATAAAATTTTCTAATTGGTCTGGTGAGATGTAATACTGTCTTGTATTTGTTGCAAGATCTGCTTCTATTAGAACCGTTTCAGTATGGTTTGGTATTAAAAATTGTGTGTTAAACGCGTGATGTTTTTCAACTGCCCCTTCGAGCAATAATTTATTGGTTTCACCTTCAACTTTGTAAACTCTAATTTTGACCATGTCTGCAATAGATTCGTCTGACAAAATTATGGATGCGTTTTGAAGATTAACCGGTCTGAGATCATGACCATCAGGTACTATTATTGATGACAAATCATCAATATTTTCGTTTGTTGCTCTTGAAGCTTCATCTTGAAATTCTCTACTACAACTATGTAACGTTAAAAGTAATAGAGCAAGAATAATATTCCATTTTTTCATTTCTAATAATTATGTGTTAATAGCTTTACTAAGCTAAAACTCTTAATATATGTACAGTTTAAAAATCGTCTAACTGTCTGATAATAAAAATGAATGATTAATAAGTTTCGTTAAATGGTATTTTTAACTCTAAAACCCTATAATGATGAGAATTATACTTTTAAATACGTTAAAAAGTAGGAATTTGTGATAATGAATGAACTCTTATTCGCTTTATCTAATTTATTCTTCTTTGCTCGATAATCTCAGAAATTATTTTACTTTGATTACAAATTAATCCATGCGATGCCTTTAATATTTCTTCAAATTTTTTGTTTGGTATATGCGCTGTGATTAAAATTTAAGATATTTAATAAATGTCTTAGTTAAGAGTATAGTGCAAAATGAAAGGCCTCATTTCATCTGACCCAGATAGTACTCGTATTATGACTATTTTTACAAATGTGCATTAAGTAGTCTTGTCTAAGGTTAACACTATTAAGGACCAAACAAAATTTAATTATATAACTTTTATTAATATGCTTACTAGATTATTTACAAAGATACATTCATAACCTTCTACTAAAACGATTATTTCTCAGGTTTTATATCACTTAAGTTTGGTCTATTTTGAAATTACTTTAATAACATTTCTCCCATGACTGTGTTTCAAAATTATATTGCTTTAATACTTTAGCAGGATTACCCGCAACCAAGGTATATTTAGGTATATCTTTTGTAACCACACTTCCTGCCGCAACAATTGAATGCCTGCCTATAGTAACCCCAGGTAAGATAACGGTATTAGCACCAATCCAAGATTCATCTTCAATGATAATGGGCTTAGTGGTAAACCCCTGTGCATGAATTGGTCTATAAATGTCCTTATAATTATGATTTAATCCAGAAATCACCACACCCTGAGCTAGTCTTACATCATTCCCTATATTTACCGGTCCAATTATTGTATTACTTAAACCTATTCTTGTCCTATCCCCAATGATAACGTCACCTACACCATTATTCACTGCTGAAAAATCTTCAATGGTTGACGCTTGACCAAGACTGAATTTATTCCAGGGCACCACATCCATCCTAGTGTGTCTTCTCACAACAGAACCTTTTCCTTTCTTATGAACAAATGGGTTTACAAACCATTTTATCCATAATCTAGGTCTTGCTTGATTGGGGATTAAAATAGACCAATGAGCCAATCGCTTTAATTTACTGTTCGATTTTATTTTAGACACAAATTCCATTAATGAAATTGTTTTAAAGTAGATTCCATGGCCGCGTAAATATGATTAACACTATTTTTCCAAGTGTGTTGATTAGCAAATTTTATCTGTGCCTTTGCTTTAGTTTTTGAATGCTCCGTTAAAGCTTTATCAATAAGCGACACATAATCTTCTTTTGTTTCTCCCAGGTAAACATAGTCCTTAAACATTTGCATTGCTTTTGTTTCTGTAGCTACAACTGGTTTACCCATAGCTAAATATTCATCTATTTTTCTAGGATAATTACCTATAGTAATTTCATTAACAACCTGAGGGTTAATAGCAACATGAAAGCCTTTAATATATGAGGCTAATTGGTCTGCTGGTTTGTAACCTAAAAAATGTACATTTTTTAACTCATGTAAATTCGAATATCTAAATGCTTCATCTTCAGGACCAACAAGAACAATATTCCAATCCGATCTTTTAACAGCTATAAACTCTAATAAATCTATATCTAATCGCAATGTAGTTAGGGACCCTACGTAGCCAATTACAGGGCCTTGAATTGTATTAAATTCCTCCGGAATGGCCATACTATTATCTTCATCGCTAAACATACTCACATCACACCCTTGTCCTACCATAATACTATTCTTGTTATATTTTGAGCTATAGTCTACATAGTATTCTGAATTATTGACAATGACATCTGCATTTTCCATTAAAACTGGCTCTAGACGCTCACCATGCTTTTTCCAATATGGCTCTTTAACTAAGTTGTCTCTAATATAATAGGTGTATAGCTCTGGTTGCAAAAACTCTTTTAAGTGAAGTCCCAAAAACATAGAACTGTCATTGAACAATAAAATATTTTTAAAACCTAAGCGATTGATTGCATCTGTAATATTCTCCGAAAATAATTTTGCATTTCGCCTATTTAAAAGCTTGAATATTTGGTGAGAATTAATCCAATTTATAGACTCAATGACACTCTTTGGATAAAGGTTCCATAAGTTTGATTCTATTTTTTGAATATCTGGAAGATGACCTCTTGAAATATGAATTCGCTTTTGAATTGACGGCTTATATTTTTGCCTATACCTCGTAATCCTGTCTAATGGTGGATTTACATAAAGAACTCTGTTATACTTAGCAAATTCCACAGCAATGTTTTTACAGTTACTGCCAATTTTTATGTCCCAAGGCTGTATTCCTACTATTACTATATCTTTTCCTGTTACAGTCATTTCTAAATATTGTTATGGTTAAACGTCTGATAAATTCCCAAGACCTGTCTTGCTGCATTTTCCCAAGTAAATTTGGTATACCTTGCCAATCCCTTTTCAGTAAGCTGATTTTTATAATTTTTATCCGAACGTACTTTGGCTATGGCTTCATAAATATTTTCTGTACTATTTGGATTTACCAGACAAGCTGCATCACCTGCAACTTCGGGCATTGAGGATGTATTTGAGGTAATCACAGGAGTTCCACATGCCATTGCTTCGATGATTGGAATCCCGAAACCTTCTCTTAATGAAGGAAATAAAAACAACTCGGACAGACTAAACAATATTGGTAAGTCTGTGTCTACTACATACCCTGTAAGTATTATTTTATCGCTTAACTCTTCTTCTAAATCAATGGACTTTAAGATCGTACTTAGTTTGGATTCATTAAGACCAACAAGAACTAATTTTAAATCTTCTGTATACACATAAATATACATGTAAAAGGCTTTTAAGACACGTGCTGTGTTTTTTCTAGGGTCTGTATTGCCTAGATGCAACAAAAAGTGTTCTGGAAGATTATATTTCTGTTTAACCTTTGCCCTTGCTTTGTTATCAACCACAGCTTTAAAGCACTCATTGACACCATTATGTACTGTTTGTATTTTGCTGCTGTCTAACTTATAAATTTTAGAAATATTTTGTCTTTCAAAGTTAGAAACCGTGATAAGCCTCTGGCTCTTCTTAACGATGCTGTTAACAATTAATCTTCTATAGAGATTTCCTATTTTTTGATACCAAGAAGCGCTACTTGTCAATTGTTCTAGCACACTTCCTTCTTTAAAAATAACATCATGGAGCGTAGTTACTAATGGCATTTGCAAAGCCAAAGGCGCTGTATTACTAGTACAATGCAGAATATCACAGTTATGAGCTTTAGCCAATTTAGGCAGTTTGAATTGTTCCCAAATCGGATATGCGCCACCTTCAATCTCAACGATATGAAAGTTATCCGTACTAAAGACGACCTTATTATCTACATCTGGCTTAACAAAGATGAAATATTCGTTCTCCTTATCGATTTTTTGTAAGCTCCTAATTAACTCAAGAGCCACCCTATCCATACCATGCTTGTGTGGACGAAATAAACGCTGTGCCTCTATACCAATTCTCATTTTCCTTAGCTTTTTATTACACCGTGCGAGGTATGTATAAACTTTGTATTTGCGCCTTTTAATTTAAACAACAGACAAAACATTCTCAAAAATGCTGAAGGCAAAGAAGCCATTGCTTTTAGGGTTGCCAAATTATAAAATGTTCTTGGGAGTGCTAATAGAAATGTTACAACTAAAAATGAAAGATTCACTAACCACAAGAAACTAGAGACATGTGTTTCAATGCTAAACCCAAAATCGAAGATACTGTAAAAAAGCGCCGTTAGAATTGTAATACCAAGCAATAAAATTCTTGGGGGTATTATCATTTGAAAAACCTTATCAAAAAAGTTTATGTCCCCATTAGTAAAAAGAGCTCTTGCCCCTGCTCTATAATTTCTTTTTAAATACACAAATTGAGTTGCTAACCAGCGTCTTCTTTGTTTTGAAAAATCTGATGATTTCTGAACTTTTTCATCTAAGAGAACAGTATTTTGAAGATATTCTATTGTAATGTTCCTTTTAGCCAATTCAAACTCCAGCTCCTTGTCAAACCCGCCAATGGCAGTAATTTTTTTCATAATTGACACGAATAATTTGTACTCAAAACCCATCCCAGAACCAATCAATCCTGAAGACAAGCCTAAAGCTCTATGTCCTTTTCTGTAGATATGATTATTTATTTCTTCGCTAGCTGCATCCAAAACAGCAAAAGATGTATTTAGATTTTTTGCTTTTCTATGTGCTTGTATTACACGATAGCCATTCTTAAAAGCAGTATTCATTTTTACTAAAAAATAATCTTCCATTATATTATCAGCATCAAGCACTAAAGCATAATCATAAACTTTTTCGAGGTCCAAAATGGCCTTGTTCAACGCCTTGGCTTTAGTACTATTCTCAAAGTTAACTTCTACTAATTTAACAGGAAGTTTTTGAAGTTTGCTTAAAGTTGTTGGCTGTAAAGAATCTGCAATAATAATTACATCAAAAAGGTTTGCGGGATAGTGCTGTAATAATGCTTTTTTAGCCACATGAATAATAACAGCGTCTTCCTTGTAAGCAGGAATAAATATGGCCATTTTACCAGGTTGGTTATCAGTACTTTCTTTTCGTTTTTTATAGAATTGTCCTGCAACAGCAAATACCAAAACATATAGACACGATATCATGAAGTAAACAGCAAATACCATCTCTACACCTTGTGCTAAATATTGAAATACCTTAGTTATAGTTTCCATAGTGGTCGTTAATTTAATAGTTAGCTTTATTTTATAGCTAAATCGCTACTTTTAAACTTGTTAATTACTGTCCTTAATTTAAGTGTAACTTCTCTTAAAAATGGCAGGTATTTACCACTTTTAATATTATAAGTAAGCGACTGAGAATTGTATATCATCTTGAAGTTTTCTGTACAAAACACAGGTTTCTTGGTAAGCTTATTGATCTGTATGGCTTGCTTTAAATCGCTTTCCACAAATAAATTATACTTGCTGTTTTTATATTCATTGGCCTTGTGAACACCGTGACAGTTGGCTCTTTGCCTAGCTTTCATGTCTGGCAGATCTAGCATTACAAGTTTATGGTACTTTATCCCGTGATTTTTTAACCAAGTTTCCGTTTCAGCTCTATATTTCTCTAATCGAGAGGTTACTAATGCTCCTATTTTACTTCCTGAGAGATATAATGGTGCTGCATTTAGTAAAAACGAGACATACTTTGGCCCATCGTCATTCTGTTCTTTAGTTGGATCTGCACATAATACACCATCAATATCAAAACATGCTTTATCTAAAGTAGAATGGTTAAAGATGTTCCACTGAAAATAGCGTGGATTAGCTACTGTTTCTAAGGCATAATTCACAAGATATTCCTTGCCCGGTGCCGCATAAACTACTGCATACTTAAAATTGAATTTTGATTTTAAGTGTGCTAAATTCTCCTTACACTCTGCCAAGGCAGAACCACTAGCAATACTATCATCTACGACCAATACATTCTTATAATCTGAACTGTCAAAAAATTGTCTTCTAGCACCCGCTTTATACACAAAGCCATTAATAAACGAATGGATATCCGTATATGGTAAATTAAGATATAGCGCTAATAGATTAGCAGGTAGCATTCCACTTCTTGGCACACCAACCACCAAATCTATGTCTCTAGATATCAAATGAAGTTTTCTTAATATGGTTTCATTTAAATCGTTAATACTTCTATAATTCATGACTCTATTATTTTATGCACTTTTTAATCTTTTACTTTTATCCAATTGTGGAGAAACAAACATGAAAACCATAGTGGCATACATGAGTATCCCTGTGGGCATTTGTCCAAAAACACCATTACCATAAGAAGCCGCCATTATACCGGCCATCCCACAAGCAATTGCAGTTATTTGGATTTTTAAATTATGATCCTTGATTTTGAACATGATATTTCGAGCCCCTGAAAGAAGAATGAAAAACAACATAAATAAATAATACACTAATCCAACCACACCTGTATCTGCCCAGACCATGACATACCAGCTATCAGTCGCTGTATTTGCCAAAAAAGTACGAGGTGTAAAACGTTTTCCCCAGTTACCTGTGGCTCCTATACCACCCCCAAAAGGTCTTGAAGCCAAATAACCTTTTAGCTTTCTTTGGTTAGCTAAACGTATTTGTAGCGACCCTTCATTAGGGTCAAATGCGGTGCGCATTCTTCTTATTTCTGCATTTCCCTGACCAATTGTTGTGTGTGCAAAAAAAACATACACCCCTATTCCCAAAACAGCCCCAAGCAAAAGGATTTTGAAATTTTTGCTAAGAATTAAAAACAAAAACCCGCCAATAGCTGGCACAGCAAGAGCACCTCTAGTTCCTGAAATAACCATACCTAGAAAACCTGCTAATGCTACGCTAAAAAAAAATACTCTAAGCTTGATACTTGTTTTTTTGAATAAAGCTAAAATCCCAAACACAACACCTGCATGTGCCTGAGAGGCACCAAATTGACCAGCGTCTGAATAAAATGAGAAAATCCTCAACTTCCCGAAAAGGACATGTGTTTCTGCACCACCCAACTCTAACCAACGCTGTTCAAAAGGATCAACTCCAAATTGAAATTGTTGTAAGCCCTTTAAAGTTCCTATAATCGAAAGAATTCCCCAAATTATAAAAAAGTTATTTAAATCTTTTTGCTTACTAAATAATATAAATAACAATGGAATTGCCAAAAACTGATAGAGTCCTACACCGCGCATTGCATAAAACCAAGCCTCCATACTGATCACTTCTGGATTTCCTAATTGGAATAACACATAAACCATCCATAAGCTTACCACTATAGTCAAGCTAGACTTAGCCTTTAACCAAGGTAGTTTTACTGCAAATGCTTTGAAAAACAAAGCAATATAGATTAGCACTAACATCACGTCTATGGTTAATCCCCAAGGTGCTTGCACATATCGTGAAACCCCTATAGCGAAAAAACCCAATATGATAGTCACATAGATTCCGATTTTAGGGATTTTAAATATGGCATAAACCAAGGCTGTAATAAAGAACAAACCAACACAAAATATAACCCCAGCAACCTCGGTTTTAATAATAATAAGTCCTAAAAGGCTCATGAATACAAGGAAAATGATTGCACTGTTGAGTTTAGTTACTCGCATTGAGCCTGAGTTATTTTCAAAAGGGTTAATATGATTTTTAAATGTATCCATTGTTTATACCGTAAAACTTAACGCATTGATTTGTTTGACATTACAAACATAAATTCTAAACCGAGTGATATCGGCTAGATTTCGACTAATAATCATTAAGTGTAGACGAATAGAAAACTATTATTGATAAAGGAATGCAAATATATTATCTCGTTATATATCTCTTGATCTATACTTTCAAACAAAAAATAAAGCCACAATCTCTAATCGTAGCTTCATAATAAAAGACTAATTACTTTTCAGGTTAGTAAAATCTAAAACCCTCAGATAAATTGCTTTGATTGCAGCCAAAGGCTTTTGTAAAACGCATGACCGCTCCTAAAAATTTCCAATAGAGAAACACGAAACGTCTTATTTAGAAAATAAGCACCTACTATAATCCCAACAGTTGTAAATACCAGTGTTGAAACAGCAACCATTTCGATGGACTTGAAGACGTATATAGCTATCAAATCACCAACAATATTAGCACCTAGCATTATGGCCACTTTTAAGGCGTTAATGTTTGGTCTATTGATACTATCTAAACCAATCCCTGTCATTCTATCAATGGGAAGCAATAAACCATAAACCGATAATATTCTTACAATAGCTACAATATCTATTCCTATTATCTCAGTGTCTAAATACTGGTATCCCGAGATTAGAATTACAAATGCCTCCGCAAAAACGAAGGTTCCAATAGACACGGCAAAAAATAAATAGGTTAATGCTCCTGAATAAGTATTAAATAATACTCTTACGTCATTTGTTTTTCCTTCTAAACATGCTTTTGACATTTTCGGAAAGGCGGTTGCCGTAAAACTTCGTAAGGGAATTTGCTGGATCTCAGTTAGTTTTAAAGGTATACTAAACAAGGCTACAGCGGTGCTCCCAAAAGGGCTTACACTAATAATTAAAATATCTGCATTTCGCAATAAGTTTGTTCCAATTAATGTAAATGTACTGTACTTCCCAAAATTCAATAAGGTTTTTAATGTTGCCCTAGTTGCTTTTCGAATGTATTTTAAGCCATCCCAAGATTTACTTATGCACACCAAAGAAGTGATTGTATTAACCCCTATAAAAACTAGGGTAATCTTTAGAACGGAATATTTAAAAACAAAGGTATTTAATACCAAAAAGCCAAAGAACAAACCACTATTCAATGCTTTTATAATTAATATTTTGTCGTATCTCATCTTTGCCTGTTGTACTACAAGGGCATTGTTAAGGGGGAGGTTTAAAAATGCTAGCACTGGATACCAGCTAAAAAAGAGCACGTATGAAGACGTATTAATGATATTGCCCAAAAATAATTTAACACTTATCAATAATAGGGCTATGATTAAAGTGACAACTAAGCTAATAAGTACATTAGATCCTATTAGCTTGTCCCTGTTCTTTTCTGTCGCTCCCGAGAGAAACCTTACCAGTCCATTATTGCTTATTCCATAACGTAGCATTTCTGCAAGCGATCCTCCAGAGATAAATAGTACCCACTGCGCAAATTCCTGTGTCTCCAAACTTCTTGCCAATAAAGCAAAACCACCAAAACCCAATAATGCTATTATAAGATTACCTGATAAGGACAAAAAATTATCTTCTCTAATTATTTTTTTGTACAAGCTCTTCATCTTAAATATGATTACCTGTATAGAATTGAAAACGGAACATGTTCTTTAGCCTAACCCTAGTCTTAGAACGGTTTTTCGGCAACTCGCCCAAAACAGCTTCTACTTCATTAATCTCTACACCGTTAATAATAAACTGTAATTTTTCACCCGCAATTGCTTTTAAATCATACAAAATGTTGTCATCTGCTTTTAACCATAATCTATTAGACCGACAAATTATTAATGCTAAATCGGAATTTGCCACTAATTCTGAAGGGTAGCTAAACTCCAGCAAACTTGGTAATTCGATCAAAATATAGTCTAAGCCACTAATGGTATCTTCTGAATCATTAATCATAAAATCTTGGTAACTTTTAATTCTCTTATACGATTCGTCCACACGATATACTTTGTACTCGGACGAACTTAGAGTATCCTTTACCGAAGACAAAAACGGATGGCTACTATCTATTCTTGGATCTTGATAACCAAAAAATCTATACAACCATGCCACTCTAGAATAACTAGTCATGGACTTCTCCTCATTCGAGTGGTTTAACACCATAACGGAATGTCCCGATGCTTTTAATTTCTTAGCAATATTAGCGGCTATCACGCTTTTTCCTTCATTATTTCTTGTACTAATAAACGTAATTACTTTGGGCGTCTTTGTAATTTTTGCCTCTTTGAATGTTCTATTAAAATCCTGCATTAAAAACTCCATCAAACGATCTTGAATTCTCACTAAATCTAAGTGTGATTTTGCTCTGAAAAGCTTAGCAAGCATTCCCATTGACGGAATTCCTAAATGCGCTTTTGCCTTTTCTTCATTTTTTAATGTGTTATCAAAATATTCCATCAGTAAAATGCCTGCAAGAATGATAATACCAGTAATTAGTACAATTGCAATGATGATAATTTTTCGTTTTGAAGGTATAGGCTTCAATGGATAATACGGCGGATCTACAGCAGTTAAATTACTGGACAGTTGTGTATCTTGATACTTAAGTTTTGCCAGGTTTAAGCCATGTAAAATATCAAGATATTCTTGTTCTGCCACCTCTATTTCTCGTTCTATTCGCTTTAAATTAGCACCAGCAGGAGCATACGTTGCAAATTGTTTTTCTATGGCTTTATTCTGCGCATCCATGATCGAGAGCTTAGCTTTTAAATCTTCAGTCTCAACAACTTTATCTACCCAATCTGGCAATACTTTTTTAATAGGCACACCATCCGTTGAATTTTGAAACGAATACAACTCATCCACATTAGTCTTTATTTCTTTCTGAAGGGCTCTAGCTTGCTTTTCTAATTGTTCGATGTTTTGAGTAGCACGCTCGTCTCCATTAGACTTAGCCGAATACATACCTATTTTATAGTTCAGATCCCCCAACTGCTTTTTGCTTTCTACAATAGCATTATTCTTTTCTTGAATAAGTTCCTGTATTGCCAATTTTTCTTCTAAACGTTTTTTTGAAGCCTGTGAACCCGCTAATTGAGCCATGTTCTTTTTATAGGCCACTTCCATGTCTTCTTTTACTATCGCAACCGCTTTACTTTGCTCATAATAATTTATAATGTTATTATCTTGATTGAATTTTAGCATCCTCTGCTCTATAGCCTTCAATTTCGTTTCAGACATCATCAGTTGTTTTTCAAAGTATTTTACAACAGCATCAGAACCATTCTCTTTAAGGTTCTTATACATCTTGGTGCAGACCTCTGTATAGATTTTTAGTGTTTGTTGGCAAATTCCTGGGTCATCTGCCTCATAACTCAATTTTACCAAATCACTTGAAGAAATACGTTCTATTTTTACTTTTGAAATTGCCTCAATGGAATAGTATCGATGGTGAAAACTAAGCAGCGAATACACAAAATTAGAATTATCACTATGCATTACTTCTGTTAGGTATGCCACTGTAGCTTCATAATCTAAATTGCCGTCTTGATCAAGATTTATCTGAGTAGACAAATGACCTTTAATCTCTTCTGGAAGAATTTCCTGTAGTTCTTCGAAAGCTTCTTCTGAAATAAATTTATAGTTAGCCTTCTTTAAAGACAAGTGTCGACTTAATAATCTTATCGCAACTTCTTCTTGAGTATCTCTAGATTTAATAATATTGATAAGATTATCAAATGCATTATTAGCTGCTAGATAGTTAAACGTCTTATCCATCTCTATGGACGATCCCGAGGCTATACCTGTATATAGCATAGTTTCTGAATAGTAGCTTCTCTTTGGATTTAGCGTAAGCAACACTGCTAATACCCCAAAAATCAGTGGCACCACCACAAGAATCGTCTTATGCTTTAATATCAGTTTTATAAAATCAATAGGTTTCATCGTATCGTGCTAAAAAATTAATTGATTTTTACACCTGTGTAATTCTCCAACAGCTTTTTAGCTAAAAGTAAGTTTGACTTTGCTTTTTCAAATTCTGTTGCTACACCAGCTGTGATATCTGATATTCGTATGTATTCGTATATTTCCATTTGCCCATTGGTAAACTCCTTTTTTGCCATTTCCTTATTTACTTTAGCGTCACTGAGGTTGATCGCTTGAATTTCGAGTAAATTTTCCTTCAGAATTAAGTCTTCGTAATATCTAATTACTGTTTCTCTAATTTCATATTCCTGAAATTCCACCAAGCTTTCGGCTTGAGATATTTCTGCCTTTGCTTGTTTTATGTCAGACTTTCTATTGAAAACATCGAATACAGGGATTTTTAAGTATAAGCCTACGCCATAGTTGGTTTGTGTAGTTGTACTCGATAAGGTTACCGTATTGGGACCATTAATATTATTAGAAAAATTATCAAAGGTTCCATACCTAGTATCTGCTTGAATTCCGAAATTTCTTGTCCAATTTCTTCGCTTTGCTTTAAGATTAGCCTTCTTCACTTCAATTTCATTTTTTCTGTAACCAAGCATTCCGTTGTTTGTTAAAGCCGAATCAATTAAAACACCTAGTTCTGGTATTAATAATTTAAATGAATCAAGTGTTTTAGCTTCAGCAATTGTATCTTGAGCGTTAGCAAACGTATTTGCCATTACAATGACAATTAGCGTTATTACTATTCTAGAAAAATAATTCATGGCTCCAGTTTTGTATTCGTTATTCCGTTTTCACAACACAAACTTACAATGGCAATAGAGTGAATTCTCTTATATTTCGATGGATGATCGCTAAGTGTAGACGAATTGATAATATATATTGATTAAGCATTTTACCTAATTTTAAAATACTTAAACACAAAAAAGCCGCCACCCCAAAGTATTGACATAGCGGCTAAAAAACTAAACTTGAAAAACTATACTGAACCTCTTTGAAATAAGGCAGGAACTGTTCTTAAAAGAATCTTTAAATCAAACCAAAGTGAATAATTATTGTCTACAAAATAATCTGCATAACGATTATCTAAAGCAATACGTTCATCCTCTGACATATCGCCTTTCTTGCCTCTCAGTTCTACTTGCCACAATCCTGTAATACCTGCAGGTGCCAAGAAACGCTTAGACATCTGATCTTGTGTAAGTGTCTCCGCCTCATAAACCGGTAATGGACGATTTCCAACTAGGGACATATCACCTTTTATAACATTGATAAGCTGGGGTAATTCGTCAATACTGGTGTTTCTTATGATTTTACCAATTTTTGTAATTCTAGGATCGTCAACAATTTTTATGAAGCTAGAATTATTATTTCGTTCTCTGATTTTCAATTCTGTATGCCAATAGTCGCAAACTTTAACTAGTCCATCGTATTTCAAAGAAGAACAATATACACCCGCTGGTAACTTCCTGCACCTAGGACATTCATCTGCATGAATGTTATCTTTGTTAAAGGTGTTTTTATATTGGTTATTATATTTTGCCAATTGCTTTAACATCTTATCAGATCCTGCTCGCATCGATCGTAACTTATAAAAGTTAAATGTTTTTCGTCCAACACGTTTAGCTGCGTAATATACTTTACCTTTTGACTCTAAACGAATAGCTATAATAGTTAATAATAACAGTGGAGAAAGTAATAGCAACACTGTTGAAGCCACAACAATATCAAAAATCCGTTTAGATAATGGAAATCTATATTTTGCTGGTTTAATTGATGCTTCTGCCACACCATACGATTCATTAGTCTTCGACAATTGCCCTGCTCTTCGTAAAATTTGTTCTATTCTTGTGGAACCGATAACAAAATAGTCATCAACACCTTTTCCAAAAGCTTCTTTGTAAATTATATCATTGTGTCCTTCCATCAATAATATGAATGGAATTTTTGGCAAAGTTGTTTCATTTCTGAGCGTATTATAAAAATACATACCATTATTACCTGGTATATTGTACTCACAAATTATAACTGTAATATCTCTATTAGTTTTTAAAACTTCGAGTGCATTTAAAGCATTGTTACAGAAAACTCTTAAAGTTTCAGTACCCTTTGTAGCAGATTCTTTAATTCGATCTTCATTACCCACATATAGTATTCTCATTTTTTTAAGACTTTTATTTGATTTATTCACCAAACATTACTGTAATGAATAGGGTACAAATTCTTCTTCACAACCTCATCCAATTCCTCCGGATTAAATGGCTTAGTCAAATAATCCTGTGCTCCAAGTTTATAAGATTTTATACGCTCTTTGCTTTCACATTTTCCAGATAACATTATAATTGGTGTGTGTTTGGTATAGCCTCTTAACCTTATATTCTTTAAAAGCGTAAAACCATCAATCTCATCCATTTGGATATCACTGATTATTAAATCAGGTAAATTCTTTTCTAGCCAAGCTTCTGCTTCCGCTCCTGAGTTAACTGCCTTAACGTCGTACTTGTTTGATAGGAAAAACTCCAGTAGAGTGGTCATTGTTATCTCATCGTCTATAACTAATATCTTTTTTTTCATCACTTTAAGTTTTACTACTCGATGGCTTGCCTAAAAAAGGCAATTGTTTTCTCTAAACCTTTATCTAACTCAACATTTGGCTCCCAGTCTAGTTCCTTTTTTGCCAATTTTATATCTGGCTGCCTCATTAAAGGATCATCACTTGGCAATGGTCGAAAAACTATTTTTGATTTTGAATTGGTTAACTTAATTATCTTCTCTGCAAGTGCAATGATCTTAAATTCATCTGGGTTACCTATATTAACAGGCCCTGTGAACGAGTCATCTGTTCCCATAGTTCTTAACAGACCTTCTACTAAGTCATCTACATATTGAAAACTTCTAGTTTGCTCACCCTTGCCGTATACGGTTATATCCTTATTTTGTAAAGCCTGACCTATAAAGTTAGAAACTACCCTTCCATCATTTGGGTGCATTCTTGGTCCGTAAGTGTTAAAAATCCTCACGATTTTAATCTTTACATTGTTCTGAACATGGTAATCTCTGAACAAGGCCTCTGCCGCACGTTTACCTTCATCATAGCAAGAACGTTCTCCAACAGGATTTACATTTCCCCAGTAAGATTCAGGTTGTGGATGCACCATTGGACTACCGTAAACCTCACTGGTTGACGCTTGCAAAATTTTAGCCTTAACTCGCTTTGCCAGTCCCAACATATTAATAGCTCCCATTACGGATGTCTTTATAGTTTTTATAGGATTGTGTTGATAGTGAACAGGTGAAGCAGGACAGGCCAAATTGTAAATTTCATCTACTTCTATTAAATAAGGGTTAATAACATCATGACGAATTAACTCAAAATATGGATGTTTGGTTAAGTGAAGGATATTTGCTTTTTGTCCAGTAAAATAATTATCCAAACAATACACTTCATGTCCTTCTGACAATAGTCTTTCACAGAGATGTGAACCAACAAATCCTGCTCCCCCAGTTACTAATATTCTTTTTATCATGATAATAGTTTTATCAAATAGCACCAAGTTATACTACTAATTTCAATATTTTATTTGTTGATTTTTTCTTTACCTTTTTTACCCCAATACATTCATAATTGAATCCTAAAGAATAGATTTCTTTAGCACTATAAATATTTCGTCCATCGAATAAGGTGAACTCATTCATCAATCGTTTTACGATATTAAAGTTAGGCACCCTAAATTCTGGCCATTCGGTTAGAACAGCTAAACAATCTGCATCTATTAAGGCATCATATTTGTCTGGACAGTACATAATACGATCCTCAAAGTAATGTTTTGCTTCGTCCATAGCTTCAGGATCATAAGCTTTTACTATTGCTCCCGCATCAAGTAAACTAGTAATAATTTCTAGAGACGGAGCTTCTCTCATATCGTCTGTTTTTGGTTTAAATGAAAGTCCCCAGATGGCAATTACCTTGCCTTTCAACTCGCCGTTAAAATGTCTTGAAATTTTCTTGAACATTAATGTTTTCTGATATTGGTTTACAGATTCTACGGCTTTTAATACTTGAAGTTCATAGCTATTTTCACTCGCCGTTCTAATCAAGGCTTTTACATCCTTTGGAAAACAAGAACCTCCGTATCCAATTCCTGGATAAATAAATTTAGCACCAATACGTGAATCCGACCCAATTCCTTTTCTAACATTGTTAATATCGGCTCCTACGATCTCACACAAATTAGCAATATCATTTATAAAGCTAATCTTTGTAGCTAGCATTGAATTGGCAGCATACTTGGTCATTTCAGCCGACACAACATCCATAAAGATTATTGGGTGTCCGTTTAATGTAAATGGCTGATATAATCTATCTAATAATTCTTCAGCTCTCTTGCTTTCTGTCCCTACTACAATTCTATCAGGTTTCATAAAGTCTTCAATAGCTGCACCTTCTTTTAAGAATTCTGGATTTGAGGCAACATCAAACTTTATTTTCAACCCTCTTTCATCTAATTCTTGTTGCACTACTTGTTTTACTTTTTCAGAAGTCCCAACAGGAACTGTACTTTTCGTAACAATTAGTTTATAATCTTCCATATGCTTGCCACACTCTCTTGCTACAGCAAGTACATGTTTAAGATCTGCGCTACCATCTTCATCAGGAGGTGTTCCCACACTTATAAATATTGCCTCTGCATCAGATATTGTATCTGCTAGACTTGTTGAGAAAGCTAATCGTTCTTTAGACATGTTACGCTTAATCATATGTTCTAGTCCCGGCTCATAAATTGGTATTATTCCTTTTTTTAAGTTTTTGATTTTTTTGTGATCTATATCTACACAAACTACATCGATCCCTACTTCAGAAAAACACGCACCTGTAACTAAACCTACATAACCGCTTCCAACTATTACTATTTTCATAATTAAAGTTTTTTATTAATGAAACAAACTTAATAGTGGTATAACTCTTTGTGCGTTAAATTTCGATAGATAGACACTAAGTACAGACCAATGAATCGTTCTAACAGATGTTTTGTTTTATCCAAAAAATGATATTCAGCTCATTTACAGCTCTATAGTATTGACAATTAGAAATTATTGATTACTAATCTGTTTATTTTAAATTTTACATCTCAAGTAGATCTAAAACTTTGTAATTAAATCTCATATAAAAACAAAAGGCAAAAACTTTCGTTTTTGCCTTTCCACGTAGTTAGTATTAGGGACTATGTTAATAATTACAAGCCAGCTATTAATTAGTTTCTATGTGCATTCAAAAACTTCTTATTTACTCGTAATATTAACATCAATTACACTATTGTTGATTTTTTCAATCATCAGAAACTTTTAGCTTCCTTTAATATTGTATAACCTTTGTTAACTACTTAACCAATACTAATGTAAAATTATGATTAATGTGTTTTGGGTAGTTACATTTTCGTTGAATAGGCAAATAAGGTCCACAGATTGCGCTTAAGCTTCGATGAATGGTTTAAAGAAATGTTTAGTTAAAAAAATAAGACAGTAAAAATACTTTTACTGTCTTATCATGCTATCTATTCCAAAAACCTACTTTTATGAATACTTCAAAGATAATTCTTAAACCTTTTTAGGTGAGCAAAAAATCGTTAATATGCCCTTGCTAAACGTTGGATAACAGAATTTAGCAGGTAAGCGGATTTATAATAGGTTAAGACGTTTCATTAGTTCTGATCGATTAGACCGACTTACAGGAATAACATCTTTTTTTATTAACACACTATTATCTTCGATATCTATAATTTTAGATACGTTAATAATATAGGAACGATGTACTTTTAGAAATATAGTATCAGGTAACTTTTTCTCTATATTTTTTAATGTAGAATGAACCGTGTAATTTTTCTCTTCAGTCTTGATTAGAATATAATCCCCTTTGGCTTCTACTAAATAAATACTGGGAATATCAATTTTTATTAATCGTCTATCAATATTAACATACAGGTCATTTCCTGAAGCTAACTCTACGGACTCTCTATTTATTGACTTAGCAATTCCATTAGTAGATGTTGCCTCGGCCTTTTGAATGGCTTTTTGAAAACGCTCTCGGGTAATTGGTTTTACCAAATAATCCACGATGCAATCATATTCAAACGCTTGAATTGCAAAATTAGGATCGGAAGTGGTCAAAATAATCTTTGGAGGATTACTTAAAGTTTCTATAAAATCAAAACCCGTAAAATCTGGCATATGAATGTCTAGAAATATGAGATCTGCTTCATTCTGGTTTAAATATTTAATGGCTTGAATCGCATTTGGAAATTCTTCTAATGCAGTGAGACTAGAAATACCGTCACAAAGTTGAGAAATAATTGCTCTTGCTGTAACTTCGTCATCAATAATAATACAATTCATAGGATTGGCTTATAAGGTCTTTAAAAAATCTGTCATGTTTTGCAAAATGACCTCAAAATCTTCTCTACAATTAGTATTTCCATTTAAAAGATTATTCTCAAAGTCTACTGCTACTTCATAACTCTTAACGAGTCCTAAAATACTAATTTTATGCTTAAGCTTATGTACATTTTCTGCAGCTTTCTGATAATTTCTAGCATTTACATTATTAAAGTATACTGCTTTCTCCTCAGGAAATTCTTTCTGGATGATATTTATCAATTTTTGTTCAAAGGCTCTGTCTCCTCCAGACATGCTTTCAATATAAGATAAATTAGGCTGTTCCATTTGGCTCTTTTTTTAGAGTGAAATTAAAAGAAGTACCTTTTCCTAATTCAGAGGTTAACCAAATATCACCACCATAAAGATCTACAATCTTTTTAACCACAGACAAACCAATTCCTGTTGACTTTTGGTTATTTTCTAACTTCTGAAAGGTCTTAAAGATTTTTTCAAAATACTTTTCCTCAATTCCTTTTCCGTTGTCCTTGACATAAAATTCCCAGAATTGATCTTTATCTTCTACACCAATTTCAATTTTTCCCTTTTCTTTGTCATTATACGCAATTGAATTACTTATTAGATTTTGAAATAATTGCTGTAATCGATACTTATCACCTTTAACAACAGGCAATATTGACTTTTCAATATCTATATTTTTAGGAATTTGAATCATTATTAATATCTCATCTATTAAAAGGTTTAAATCTACATCAAATATCTCAACACTTGTTTTTCCAATAGTAGAATATTCAAGTATACCATTAATCAGTGTGTCCATCTTTTCAACGCTAGATCTTATAGTGTTAATTTGATTTTTACCTGTATCATTTAACAGTTCTCCATAATCTTCTTTCAACCAAGATGTTAAAGCGTCAATACTACGCAACGGTGATTTTAAATCATGAGATACCATATGCGCATAATCACTTAGTTCCTGATTTTGGACTTCCAAATTATGTAATAACTGTTCTTGCTCTTTAAAGGCTCGACAAGCCTTAAGATGTACAGCAAACTTTTGTATTACTGGCGATAATTGGTTCAAATCTTTAGATGTTATATTATCTTTTCTAGAATACAGAAATAAAAAGCCGTGATTGTTTAAATTAAAGACTATGGTTTTACCAGTACTAATAGATATCGGTGCAATAGAAGACATTAAATCTGTTGTTTCTACTATAGAATTATTTTGAATTTTATTGAGTTTTTCTAGCACCTCTTGATTATTTGACTTAATGTCTTTTCCAAATGGTAAGGCATATGTAGATTTTAATACATTATTATGTGGCTCTAAAATCCAAGCAGCATTTAAACTTTTTCGCTTTAAAATTAATTTAAGAAATGAGTCACAGCTTTCTTTATAATTTAAAGATTTACCTATGGCCATAGCATACTCATAAAGCTGAAGAATTTCTAAAATATGATTTTCTACTTTCATTATTCAAACAAACCTACAACTACCGTTTTATTATAAAATTCTAAAAAACCCTCCCCATATGAAGAAATCTCACCTATCGTCAAAGCACCACCAACGGAAATGTTAGAAAATTGATTTTTTAAAGTACTTGTTATCGCATTGAGCTCTTTATCAAAATTATTCTCTAAAAATAGTATTCGCGATATACAGTCTATAATAATAGCTTTTTTAGGCTGAGTTGCTTGATTGACACTATCTAAGGCTGCCTCTTCCGCAGCTGCAACTAGGGACTCTTCATTTCCATTTAAAATATCAACTAAAGTATTTTCCTCTAGCTCGCCTACACAAACCAATTCTTTATTTTCATTAACCATTAAAGGGTCTCTCACAATACATTCAGCACCATCTTTAATGATCCCGAAAGGATAGCCTTTTGCTATATCAAAAAAGTTTTCGTCATTAAACGTCTTTCCTGAATGCGCTTCTACAACTTCCTTATAGACTTCAAAGGGGTTTCTCCAGTTAATTTCTTTAATTACATTGCCTTGTGCCTTAGTAATTATGAATGGCCCTTCAACTTTCTTCCAACCATGCCTTACACCAATCTTAGACGTCATTCTTAAAACACCAAATACTGCAGCATCCATAAAGATCCCTTCATTACAAAATACACATGGCTTTTGTTCTAATGACAAACTACCTGCACCTCCACCAAAATAATTAGTTTGCATTCCATAATTCTCATATAATTCACTTAAATAGTTTGAAATATTGGAGGTTAAACCATCCACATAGGTAAGGATGCTGTAGTCTACATTATCCTCAAAACTCACCTTAGGAATACTGTACTCTTTTGAACTAATATTTTTAATTAAGAACATAGATTCCATATTGTTAAGTGTGTTTACAACAATCCCTTTATCCAATATAGAATTACCATGTATAACCTTTGGAAAAAGACCACCCATGAATTTTATCTCTGTTTTATTTAATTCATCTATTAAATGGCCAATGTCAATTTCTGTATGCTCACCTATTGTAATTAAAGCGGCATTTTGCTTAACGTGATTTAAGATTTTCTTTACAATCTCATCATAATTTGTAGATGTGACTAACATACTATTTTTTTAAAGTGAAGTAAAATATTGTTCCTTTTCCAAGCTCACTTTCGAGCCTAATTTCTCCTCCATGCAATTCAACGATTTTTTTAACTATAGATAATCCAACACCTGTTGATTCCTTACTTTTATTAAGTGTATGAAAAATTTTAAAAATCTTGTCATGAAATTGCTTTTCTATTCCAATGCCATTATCACCTACTGAAAATTCGTAATACTGCGCTGATTCCTTCATCGAAATCTCAACTCTACCCTCTTCTTTATCTATAAACTTTATGGCATTGCTGATAAGGTTTTGAAATAATTGTTGTAGCTTAGGCTTAAAGCCTTTAACGACAGGAAGTTTCACCTTCACACTCACTTCAACGTGCTCTGGAATATATAAAATCTCTAATAATCCAGAAACTAATTCGTCGAGATCTACATCCGCCTTTTTATCTGTATCTTCTGTTACGCTCGAATAAATTAAAACGTCCGTAATGAGTTGTTCCATCTTTTCTAAGGTGATTTGAATGAGATTTATATTGTGAAAACTTACCTCATCAAACTTATCTTTATTATCTTCTCTTAGCCAGGTAACAAGCGCATCAATACTACGTAAAGGTGATTTTAAATCATGCGACACAATATGCGCGTATTCTTGAAGTTCATCATTACTTTTCTCTAATTTTTTCAGTAATATTTCTTTCTGTAGCTCTAAATTTTTAAACTCAGTAATATCTAAATGAATACCTATAGAACCGATCACCTCGCCTTTAACATTATAGTTAGGTGCACCACTTATTAACCAATAGCGCAGCTCCTTCATTTTATTTACAATCTTTAATTCATAAGAATTGGAAATCCCATCTAAGCGTCTTTTATTTTCTATTTCAATTACTTTTTCCTTATCAGCCTCAAAAAGTTCGGCGGCCCTAGAACCTAATAATTCTTTTTCTGAATACCCTGACATTTCAACAAATCGTTGATTAACCATTAGAATTTCATCATCATTATTGACCTCAACCAATCCAAGATTCATATTAGCAATAATATTTCTATATTTTTGGCGCTCCGCCTCAACCACTTCTTGATATGCACTTTCAAGTGTAATATCCCTTACGATACCTTGCGCGCCGACGGCTTGTTCATTTTCATAAATAATAGATGCATTAATATGTACAAACTTTATGTCTTTTTTATTGGTAAGAATTTGAATCTTAAAATCTGTTAAAGAGCCTTCATTTAAGAGTTTTTTAAACGACTTCTGAACTTTTTTCAATTCTTTGGGTAAAACCATAGACATCAAATTAGAACTGTCTTTTGTGGACTCGAAACCTAAAAGATCAACAGCGGCGTTGTTCATTTTAAGAATATTACCCCATAAATCCATGATTACATAGGCGTCAACAATATTCTCAAATACACCTTGAAGCTGAGAACTAGTCTTAGAATACGAAGTTTGAAGTTCAGCATTAGCAGCCTTAAGCTTAAGATTTACCTCATAAAGCTCGGCAGACTTTGCCTCAAGAATTTCTTCTGCAGCCTTTCTCGAGGCCTTTTCTCTTGCAAGCGCCCTTTTAAGTACCTCTTCGATTTGACTCATGTAGCTGCTATCCTCTGTTAATAATAAACCTTACTTCTGTTCCTTCGTCGTTCAGTTTTTCTATTTTAATTTTAGCTGGGACTTTAAATAATTTGAAAGTTTCTAACATAAGTCCTTTACCAAGAACGTATAAGGCCTTATCAGATTTATAAGTTAATACCATACTACTTTCCGTACGTTCTTCCAATTCAAACGTAGGTAGTTGTGCATCTGGATAAATTTTCTGAACCTCGACATGAATATGATTTTCAATAGAGGCCAAAAGGTCCATGGGATTTTGGTAATGACTGACCAAATCTGGATGAGATTTGATTAATACAGCAAACAAATGCTCTGAATAGACCATCAATAAGTCATCCACAGCAATATTTGTATTAGCACTTAAATGAGATAATAGCTGCAACATCTCAGAGAATTCGTATGTCCCAACAGCTGTATATATGCCCCCAGAATCTAGATTTGCCTGATTTATAATTTTATCTACCATTTCTAGACCAAACTTTTCTTCCACTAAGTCTAAGAATTCGGTAAAAATTATTCCCTTCATTAAGTTGTAATCAATTCATTTATACTCCAATATGCTAATAATTTTTCAATTTTGGAAACATAATCTTCATATTTTAAAGGTTTTAACACATAACCAGCGATACCAGTTTTAAAACATTCCAATAAATCACGCTGATTATTTGAGGTAGTTAAGATTATAGTCGGGATGTAACTCAAGCGTTCGTCTGCTTTTAATATTCTTAAGAATTCTATGCCATTAATTTTAGGCATATTAAGGTCTAGGAGGATTATATCAGGCAAATTATTTTTTTGCTGTAATAATTCAAGGGCTTTTTCACCATTGTTGGCTTCAATAATTTTGTGATTTAGATTGAGGGACCCTGTTGCTCTCTTCAGTTTCATAACCTCTATCAGATCATCTTCGATTAAGAGAATGTTGATAGTTTTCATATTTTTTTTTATACGGGCAAATTTAACTCGGGTATAACAATTATATCAAAAAGTTCGTTTGAGGGCAATTTCTTGTCGGCGAATTGCTTCTTACTATCGACGAACGGGACGAATAAGACTATCTATTCAAAGTTAAAATCATAAAAAATTCATTATTCATTAATACATTTTATAGCTTAATATACTAACTTGTATTAATGAACAATAGGGTTTTTCGTTGACGATAATCTTTAAAACGTTAAATGGTTTCTCTTGATCTTTAAACTGTTTTTGAAGCTTATCTCGATTCCATTTGGATTGACCCTTATACCAACTCATAGGAATAAACTATCGGTTTTCCTATCATTTGAAAAGAGAGGCCTGTTTTGTAAATCTTAATGCTATTCCAAAGGCATTTATGTATATGGCAGCCAATATTCCTTCCTTATAATTTGCTCTCAATTCTTAAACGTATTCTGGATTGCATTTTAGGTTTAAAAACCCTTCACCATCTTACCATATAGATCAGCATGCTAAGGCAAATAATATATGACACACCACTTTAAAAACGAATACATCTTTATTAAATTTAAAGTACTCATTTACAGTTTAATGGGTTCTGTAGTCCTCAATGTTTATTCCAAAAGCTTTTTCTCGCCATCCTCAATTTTTAAGGCAGAATAATCTAGGGTCCAACCAATGGTCTCGACTAAATTCTCAATTAGCTGAATAGCCTCTAAAGCTTCAAGTCGAGCAACATTATACAAACCACTTTCTGGAATTTTATCTTTTATGTGAGTTTTGGCTTGGGTATGTAACTCAGTTAAATCTGACGCATCGAATTTGTTAAACATGCCATCTTTTTTATCGTAATAGTTAATATCACTTTCTATAGACAATACTTCTGGCTGTGGAAAATGCGATAAGACTACAGTCTTGGTTTTTGGGTTAGAGCGCATTTGTACTTTACTTAGATCAAAACCAACATGGGCTTTAGCATTAATTACAACAAGTGCTTTTTTCTTACTAGAAATTAACTTTAGAAACTTTTCTTTAACATCTTCATAATGATAGATCTCAGCAAAATCACCTTCAACAGTTATAAATTTACAAACACGCTTTATTTTATCTAAGAGAATGATAGATTGTGCATTTGTGGTTTGTTTTGTCTTCCATTGCTTATACAATGTCACTAACCCTAAGGTTACTAAAATGCTTATAATTATGATAAAAAATGTTTCCATATCTATAAATAAGAACTTACCTATTACTATTTGTCACTGCCTATTAATTCATCACTTTGTACAAAATTGGTTTACTTGGGGTGGCATCATTTTCAAAAGGGGCTATCTGTATATTAAGCAAATACATCCCATCGTCTATTTCATTAGACACGTAAATAAATTCCGTAATGGTTGCGTCTTTTCTTAATTGACCATGATAATTCCAAAAGGCTTTATGTCCTCTTAATTCCCCTCCATCTTCTTCTCGGTCTACACTTGGCAAGTCTACCAATAAATGGCGCACCCCTTTGCGAACCAAAAGCTTTATAGCTTCTTCTTGAAAATAGGTCCAATTTGTATGAGAATATTGTTTTGTTTTCTTATCACTAGTATTGGGAATTGTACGCACAACAATCGCATCTCGTTTTTTATTCCCAATAGCGAACTGTAATTGTTTAGCTGATATAACTGAATCTTCGCCTAGCTTTTCTGGCGCCACAGTAATGACCTCGGCTAAAAAGAAAAATTGCTTTAGATGTTTATTTATAGAATGTACTTCTTCTGTAATATGCCCTGCCATTTCGGTATGGGTACCGTGTGAATGTGGATTAAACGTAATCGTATTGAAATTGACTGACGCCCCTTTTTTTACACTAATGGTATCACCATCAAAAACTTCGGCTTCTATTTTTGGTGGTCCAATATACCAAGCATTTACATTAGTCCCTGATCCTTTTACAGGAATCGAAATATCTAAGGGTTTTTCTAAATCAACTTTTAATTTCTTAGAATTGTATTGTATGGTTGCTATCAAGATAAATTAAGTTTAAATAGTTCGCTTGCTATACCATCACTTAAGAATTGACCTTTTTTAGTTACTCTTAAATGCTCACCATCAATATACAACAAATGCTGATTTATAAAAACATTAGCTTGCTCAATTAGGTAGTCTCTTAATATGGATCCAAAATCTTTCTCAACCTTATCTAAGGAAACTCCCCAAATGGTACGTAGACCTGTCATAATATACTCGTTGTATTGATCTATTTTAGTAAGATGTTCTATTTCCATAGGTAAGTCACCATTTAAAATAGCCTTTATGTACTTTGAGTTATTTCTAACATTCCAACCGCGTTGCTTACCATTAAATGAATGCGCAGAAGGACCAATTCCTATATAGGACTTGCCTTGCCAATATGCCGAATTATTCTTACTAAAGTATCCTACTTTGCCAAAATTTGATAATTCATAATGAATAAATCCTGCGTCTTCCAATTGTTCTTTTAAAATGTGAAATTGCTCATGAGCTTGTTCGTCATCTACATTCTCAATAATCCCTTTTTCAATAAAGGAGGCTAAGGCTGTTTTAGGTTCAACAGTCAATGCGTAGCTCGATATATGTGGCACTCCAAAACTTAAGGCCATCTCAATATTTTTTATCCATTGCTGATTCGATGCTCCTGGAATTCCATAAATTAAATCGAGTGAAATATTATCAAAGTGCTCCACAGCTATTTCTAAACAAGCTTTGGCTTCCTGGGCATTGTGAGCGCGATTCATTAATTTTAAATCGGTCTCAAAAAAAGACTGTATACCAATACTTAGTCGATTTATTGGAGTATCGGTTAAGGCTTCTATTCTATTATAAGACAAATCATCAGGATTAGCCTCTAAAGTAATTTCTGGATGCGCCATAACCGAATAATTAAAATACACTGCATCAATAATGGATTGCAACTCATTATTAGTTAATAAACTTGGAGTGCCGCCACCAAAATATATGGTTTCAACTTCAGTGCTTTTAAATTCCTCTTTACGAAGTTCTAACTCGGTTATTAAAGCTTGAATAAGTTCGTCCTTCTTTTTCAACGAAGTCGAAAAATGAAAATCGCAATAATGACACGCTTGCTTGCAAAAAGGAATATGGATATAGATGCCTGCCATTTAATTAACCTCAAAAAATTTATTTCTTTACACGATCCTCATTCTGCTTTACAAAAGCAGACCAACCCGAATAGCTCTTGCCCACTTCCACTCTTCCTTGGTTGTAAAAGTGACATACTGCTGCCGCAAGTCCATCGGTAGAATCCAAATTTTTAGGTAGCGATTTTAACTGCAATAAGCTCTGTAACATTTTTGCGACCTGTTCTTTGCTAGCGTTGCCATTTCCTGTTATTGCCATTTTAATTTTCTTAGGAGAATATTCGGTAATAGGCACTTCTCGCGATAAACCTGCTGCCATAGCAACACCCTGAGCACGACCTAGTTTTAACATACTTTGCACATTCTTACCAAAGAAAGGAGCTTCAATGGCTATTTCATCCGGATGATAGGTGTCGATTAATTCTACCGTACGTTCAAAAATGAGCTTTAGCTTTAAGTAATGATCGTTATATTTTTTGAGATGCAATTCGTTTAATTGCATAAAAGACATTGTCTTGCCGACAACTTTTATAAGACCAAATCCCATAATAGTAGTGCCAGGATCAATACCCAATATTACTTTTTCTTTACTCATAATTTAATCGCAGTATTGACAACCGCTCAAAGAAACGGCAAGTCCTAATGTAACATTAAATACGTTACCATTAAATGCTCCTAAACCACTCAAAACTGGATCGTAATCATTTAATGATGTAAAGCCATATATATATGCCGTATCAACATACACAGAAACCTTTTCGCTTACAGCATAATGTACTTCTAAACCACCTAAAACATTTAAATAGGATTGTTTATTTTCACCCAAATTTCCCAACGGTTTCACAAAAGAAAACCCAGGACCACCATGTAGGATGGTACGTAATCGTGGTGGCAGAAACCCAAGATATTCCGTTGGATCAAAAACAAACTGGACGTTAATTCTTGAGTAATTCATCTTTACTTCTGGAGATATTTCTTCAAGTTTAAACCTATTAAAACCATAATCAAGTTTTACACCAATAGTACGTTTAAACATGTGTTGCAGCCCTAGATTTACAGTTGGAAAATTTATTGCCTGTGCATAGGTTCCTTCTACAAAACCATCTGTTGTAGGATAATTAAACCCTAATGCAATAAGAGCTTTCCATTTGCTAGTAGCTTTAAACTGAGCCTGTGCATACAGACCAAAAAAAATAAAACTCAAAAGAATAAGGTTATGTCTTAATTGGAGCTTCATCTGAGCGTTTTTGATTTAATTTGTAAAATGCTGTTGCGCTTACCTTACAAAACTAAACAATTCTTCTTTGTACTTATTAAGTTAAGTATTGTTGTTGGCGCATTTTACTTTATATATACCAAACTAACAGAAAACAAAGAGTTAAGTTTTAGTGAATTTTGGGATTTTTCGACCAAAAACGACCGTTTTTCAGCAAAAATTATATGTTTTTTACTCATTTTAAGCAGTTTCAATTGGTTTTGTGAAATAGTGAAATGGCAAAATTTGGTAAGCGCTATCAAAAGAATCACTCTACAAAATTCTCTTGAACAAACCTTAGGAGGATTAACAGCTTCAATTATAACTCCTAACCGTATAGGAGATTATGGCGCCAAAGCCATGTACTTTGAGAAACCGCTTAGAAAGCGCATACTATTTCTAAATTTATTGGGTAACCTTGGACAGATGGGAGTAACAACCCTCTTAGGATGTGCTGGTTTAATAGTATTTATAAATAGATATGATGTTTCGGTTGATTATTATCGGATAGCTCGATTTCTAGGAATAGTAGTCATTGTAGTTTGTTTAATCCTATTCGGATTAGGCCATAGACATTTTAGAATTAAGGGATATACACTTCAAAATGTTTTAAATCATACAAAAGAGATTGCGCTAATAATTCATCTTAAGACTATTTTATTATCACTTTTGCGTTTCCTTACGTTTTCGTTTCAGTTCTTTTTTCTTATGACCATATTTCAGATTGAATTAAACTATTTAGATGCTATGGTCCTAATTACAAGTATGTATTTCTTAGCTTCTATTATTCCTACCATTTCAATTTTCGATGTTATTGTTAAAGGAAGTGTTGCGGTTTTTGTATTTAGCTATGCAAATATTGATGAGTTACGAATTCTATCCATTATAACCTTGATGTGGATACTCAATTTTACTATTCCTAGCATTTTAGGAAGTTACTATGTCCTAAAATTTAAGCTACCCAAAACCTCAACATGATTGCAACTAGCCTTATCATCATAATTGTTTTTTATCTTTTTACTATTGCAGTATTGGTTATTGGATTTGATAAAGTCAAGGATTTTAACCTACGTGATTTACAATCTAAAAATAAGTTTACAGTTATTATTCCATTTAGAAATGAAGCTGAAAATCTTCGGGAACTCTTAAGTTCAATATATAGATTAAATTATCCAATAACACATTTTGAAATTATTTTAGTCAATGATGAATCTCAAGATAATTCCATTGAAATAATTAACACATTTATTCCAAAGTCCAATCTTAAAAATTCTGCTAGCATAACAGTTATTGATAATTTAAGGCGTACTAATTCACCAAAGAAAGATGCCATTTCTTCAGCAATTAAAAAAGCGAAATACGACTGGATTATTACTACAGATGCTGATTGTGTTTTACCCAAATATTGGTTGGATGCTTTTGATGAATTTATACAAAGCAACAATCCGATTTGTATAGTTGCACCAGTGCGTTATCAAAATCCTAATACCTTCTTAGATCGGTTTCAAACCTTAGATTTTTTAAGTCTACAAGGCGCCACTATTGGAGGTTTTGGAATAAAAGAACCCTTTTTAGCAAATGGAGCAAACTTTGGATATAAACGTTGTGTATTTTTAGAAATTAATGGTTTTACTGGCAATGAAAATATTGCCAGTGGTGATGATATATTCTTACTTGAAAAATTTAAGAAATTAAACATCAAAGAGGTTTCCTATTTAAAATCCGATTTGGCAACTGTAACTACCAAACCTGTATGCAATTTTGAATCCTTAATTCAGCAACGCCTACGATGGGCCTCTAAAACTAGTCACAACCCAAATTGGTTTTCAAAATTCCTTGGACTAATTGTATTTTTAGGGAATTTTGCTTGTATTCTTATGTTCTTATTAATGTTATTTCAGATATTGAATGTGAGGACTGCTGTTGCCCTTTTAGTTATAAAATTTGGTGTTGATTTCTTATTACTTTTTAAAACTTCTCGATTTTTTAAACAAGAATCTGTTCTGTTATCTTTTTTATCCTCGAGTATTTTATATCCTCTATTTAGTGTGGCCGTTGTCTTACTTTCCTTTTTTAATTCTTTTGAGTGGAAAGACAGAGGATTTAAGAAATAGAAACTTCAGATATTTTTGGTAGCTTTACTCATACCAAATCAATAAAAACAATGAAAAAACTAATTATAACCTTATGCCTTTGTTTGGTGTTTCACTTTAATTATAGCCAAGAAATCTACGCAATAAATGGCGAAACCCTAGAGCTGAAAACCGAGTTAAATGGATCACTCGATTTACTGTGGAATATCATCGATGGTAATTATAGATATTTTATAAAAAAATCGGACGGGAGCATTACTGAACTCAAAAACACCAAGGGTTCAGATAATAAATATCAAGAAGAATATAAAACGGTCTTACAAGAAGCTACAGGTGGATTATCTACAGACAAGGTTAAACTAACCTTATATAGTCTAAGAAACTTTATTGACGCCTATAATACAAGTAAAGATTCAAATTACACGTCATTTTCAACAACAGAAAGCGGTGTTCAATTTAGACTTGGATTTTCGGCCGGAATTACTAATAATCCTTTTGTTGGAAACACAGACAATAATAAGAACCTACTAATTGGTGCTGAATTGGAAATTTATGAAACTACCAATTTACCAAGACACTCTGGTTTTTTTCAGTTAAGACATGCTTTTCAGAGTGATGATTTCCCATACAGTACAACAGAGCTGTCGTTAGGATATAGGTACAGGATAATCAACAAGGCAAAATTTTCAATTTATGGGCAACTAAAAATGGCAACACTTAACTTTTCTAGTGTTACTTTTGAAAGCGAATCCAACACAGAAATTGACCAAAGTGACACTTCATTCGACATTCCACTCATCTTTGGAATTGGTTCTGACATTAAAATTGGAGACCATAGTTTTTTGACTATAATTTATGGTGAACTATTTGCGGTTCTATTAGATAATCAAGGTAATTTTTCTACTGATATTGCGATAGGTTATAAATTTAATTTATAAGTGAGTTTAAGAAACTTTAAAACCTCTAATCCTGTCTTTAACGGATACTTCTGGGAAGATGGTAAGTCTGCTTCTAAGAAAATGACAGTCACCGGAATTTTCCTGAAATCTATTATTAGTATTTTAGTTATTGCTGGTATTACGGCATACTTATGGAAGCTAAATGAAGCAAGTATGTCTCTACGATGGTTTAGCCTTGGAGGCATGTTGGGTGCTATCGAAATTAGTATAATAATTTCTGTTAGACAACAATGGGCGCATGTTTTGGTGCCACTATATGTCATTGCAAAAGGCTTGTTTTTAGGAGGATTTTCTGCTTATGCGCATCAAAATTTCCCAGAACTGCCTTATCAGGCTATAGGTGTAACTATTGTAACGTTCTTTGTCATGTTAATGCTTTATCAGCTTAGAATCATTGTGGTTACTAAAAAATTACGAAGTGTCATCATTACAGCGACTGTAAGCATAATACTCACTTACCTGATTTCATGGATCCTTAGCTTTTTTGGAATTAAACCTTACATCTGGGGAACATCTTGGTTTGCAATTGGTTTTAATATTGTCGCAGCTATTGTAGCTTCCTTTGCGCTACTTTTAGATTTTGATTACATAGAGCGTTACAAAAACAAGGCTCCTAAACACAAAGAGTGGTTAGCTACTTGGGGACTCTTGGCAACACTTATTTGGCTGTATGTAGAAGTTCTGAGGCTAATGCAAAAATTAGCCATTCGATTCTAGTTTATCTTTACTATAATTGGCAACTCAAAGGCTGTTGTCACTTGCTGCCCTCGCTTTATTGCTGGATAAATTTTCGGAATACCTTTTAAACTCTCATGTAATAAACTATCAATTTCAGGAATTTGAATGACGGTTTCTGGTTTAATTTTCATTTGCTCTATTACTAAGGTTCCTTCCTTATCTATTATTAATTTTAAGCGAATCGTATCATTAATATCTTCTGAAACAACAATATTTTGATTACTCAAAAAGGTATTAACATGAGCTAACAGGTTGTCCTGAAAACACGCTCGACTTTCTATTTTTCCTGAAACTGAAGAGCAATCATCAAAGGTTGGATAAGTATCCACATCATTCCAATTAAACGTCTGCAATTCTTCCTCTAACAAGTCTTCTGGATTAACCTTTTGCTTTTCAAAATAACTGCAAGATGTAAGCGACAAAAGTATAATAAAAACAGCTATTCGATTCATTATGAAAATTCTAAAACCGAAAAGTACAATATTTTTAGATTTTAGTCTTCTTCCTTAAATTTTTCTTCCTTGAGTTGTCTTAAGCGCTCCTCAGCATACAAACCAAAGGGACTTTTCTCATGCTTCTTAAGATAATCTTCATAGAGTTTAATTTTTGTATCGATATCGGCATAATATTCATCCTTAGTTCTTATTAAATAAAACTCAGATATCATATTTTTAGAATCCTCTTTTAAAGATTGTTGAAATGCTTTTATGGCTTCATCGTACTTTTTCTGTCTATTCAAGACAGTACCCAAGCGCTGGTATTCGTCCGATAGGGAAACATCACGAAGTGTTAGCGACTTAGAAATAAAATCTTCTGCCATCTCATAATTGCCAAGTCGTTCATAATACGTCCCAATAACAAACATGGCATTGGCATTATAGGGATTATAATTAAGCGCCTTTTTTCGGTGAAAGATGGCATCTTCATAATCCGAATTCTGAGCATAACTAAGACTTAGCTTTTCATGAATAAACTCTTATGCTTCCCCTAAGTCTATTAGCTTATTAAACCAAACAACAGCATGTGTATAATACTCCTGAAAATAATAAGCCTGCGCCTTTAAACTTATGAGCTCAATACTTTCAGAATAATTCTGTAAGCCTTTATCAATTAGAGCATGAGCTTGCTCAAATCGTCTTTTAAAAATATGCCGTTTGGCAATTTTAAAAATGGCCTTTTGGTGAGAATCATCAATCTCATATGCTTTTTTAAAGCTGTTTATGGATAAGGTATCATGTTGTTTTTCAAGAACAATACCTAGTTCGTAATGCAAATTTGGATTTAGACTATCATTTAAAATAAGACCTATTAATTCATTTTTCGCGATTTCAAATTTTTTTGTCCGCATCAAAAGCTTTGCATAGTCGTATCGAACCTTTAGATTATTGGGCTCTAATGCGATTGCTTGCTCATAATATTTTAAACCTTCACCGTAATTTCCGAGCGCTATATAAGCCTTGGCAATCTTGGCATAAATACCCTCTTCATTTTCTAATGTTTTATAAGTCTTAATGGCTTTAGAATAGGCGCCAAGAGCATAGTATTCATCAGCTTGTTGAATGCCAGTTTGTCCATAAACCAGTTCTACAACTACTATAATAAAGACAGATAATAGGTAACGTTTCATTTAATCATTGCTCTTTTTATCCTCCGCTATCATAAATACAATGGGTATACTTAATGGCACATCTACCTTTTCTCCATTATTTTCACCAGGAATAAAATCGGGTAATAATTTAATAACACGTAGTGCTTCTTCTTCTAGCTTTTTATGTGTTGCCCTTGCCTTAAGGTCTTTTATCTTACCTCGTTTATCTATTTCAAAATTTACAAAAATACGCTGTTTCCCAGCAGGTAAATCTAGAGCTTCCGCCATTTTCGTGTTAAAGTTCCTAGCCAAAAATACATTAACCGCACTTACAGTGCACTTTTTACGGTCTTCATTACTAACCAAAGCCTCACAATCAGGATGAATTGGAAATTTTTCAATAACTGAAGCAGCGGTCTCTTCTATTTCTAGACTGTCTTTTTTCTTAAGATCTTCTACAAATCTTTTATAATTTGGAGTACTTGTGCGAGAAGATTCACTTTCTGCAATTTGAAATACAATGGGTAAAGCGTATTGTACTACTACCTTTTTCCCTTTTTGCGTACCAGCTGTAAAGTGTGGTAACATATTAATGACTCTATATGCTTCCTTCTCAAGAACTTCATGCGACGCTCGGGTCTTTATACCTATAACCTGTCCTTCTTTATCAATTTTGAATTGTGCAAATATACGTTGCTTACCTTTAATCCCAAGTGAATCGGCTATATCAGTATTGAAATTTTTAGCAACGTGCTTTGAAACAAATTGACTCATGCATTGCTTGCGCTCTTCATTGGTCTTGAGTGTCTCACATTCGGGTAGTGTAGGAACACTTTCGATAACATTGAACGGTACTTCAACAATATCTTCGACTTTTATTTGCTTATTTTCACTTTCATAAGTATTAGAGTCATAAAGAACAATTTTAGATCCTCCCACAGCCTCGCAAACCACTAGCTTGTGGAAATTATTATCAGCATTTAGCTGGTTTAATAGCGCATCAAAACGTATTTGTTCAGCATTAGTCTTATTATCCATATCATTTACTACCAGTCTCAATTCACCTTCACTGGCATTGACCTCCCAGCGATCCTTGGCTTCATCTGATTTTAACCAATCTCTATGCTCAGCATAGGAAGACATTAGTTTCATTTTATGGGCTATATCAATTATCTCATCTGTCAATTCACCTTTTTCAGATGTGCGCTCCTCCATTTTCTCACCTATATAACGCATATAAGCAATTGATTTGTAATACACTTCTTTAGAAATCACATACACATCATCACTTTTACCATCCATTCCTACTGATCTTGCTATTTCAAGAAACGAACTTCCGCTTTTCTCCATGGCAATTAATTCATTATAATACTCCTTTATTATTGGTTCTTCATTTTGTTCTTGTTGAACATTCAGAGTTTTACTAGAGCTCTGTTGTGCCATGACTTCAGTAGAGGTATAAATAACCATTCCGAATATCAATGGTAATAGTAGCGCATACTTAAGTGTCCTAATTTGACTTGATTTTGATTTTTGTAACATAGCGATTCGTTTTTTGATTAATGATTTTTTATAAAACGTATTTGTAAATGAGATACTATTAACGTTGAAAATTTGATTGAGTAAACTCTGATAATAGGCCTTCTTACCATTCTGTTTTACCGCTTTGGCATCAGCAATGAATTCGTGAAGTTCCTTTATTCTTATTTGGTATATATATACCAATGGATTGAACCATAATACAATACGTAATATCTCGAAGAAGAGTAAATCTAAACTATGCCACTGTTTAACGTGTACCATCTCATGTTTATAGATTGCATTTTTTTGGGAAGTTGAAATCTGTTCACCTAAGAAAATGATTCTAAAGAAAGAAAAGGCTGCTGTGCTATTACTTAGTTCTACAACAAGAATATTACCTTCCCATTGCTTAGGATTCTTAAATTTTAACCAAAATATTTTTAATATTTTTGAAATAAAAATCAACGTGGCTATCCCAATACCAGCAATTGCAATAATTTGCCATAATGGTATTGATAGCTGTTCTAGTATAATACCTGATTGTTCGACCACTACGATGTCTTGTTGCGTAATTAAGGGTTCACCTATGAAGACTTCAGGTAATTGAATAACCAAATCCTTGGTTGTAACTTCTCGTAGTTTGGGAAATCTAATAAATGGCAGTACTAACGAAATTATTGATGTGCTTAGTAAATATGCTCTGTTATAGTTAAAAAAAGTCTCTTTTCTAAGTAAGAGGTCATAAACCAATAAAAATATAGCCTGAAACGCAATAATTTGAAATATTGTATAAAGCATATCTAGTTATTTTTATTGATTTCATTTAATAACGTTTCAATATCCTTAACATCTACATCATTTTTTTCAACAAAAAATGAGACCATACTTTTAAAGGACCCTTGAAAATAATTATCAACTAATTTATTTATAGACTGATTACTGTAAGCTTCTTTTTTTACAATTGGAAAATACAAATGTCCTTTGCCCTGCTTTTCATAATCTACAAATCCTTTAGACTCTAAGATTCTTACAATTGTAGACACCGTGTTATAAGCAGGCTTGGGTTCTGGTAATAGCTCTATTATAGATTTAACATTGGCCTTTTCTAGCAGCCAAAGCGCCTGCATAATTTCTTCCTCTGCTTTAGTAAGTTGTTTCATTAAACTAAGTTTTTAGTTGTGTAACCAATCAAATATAACTAATATTTTAGTTTAAACTAAGTTTTTAGTTAAAAATTGTAACAAAACGCTATTACCTGCGTCATACCAATAAATTTAATTTATGGAATTATTCTTGGTGATTTTATCGCTATTGTTGATGCTGCTTGGTTTGTTAGGTAGTTTTTTACCAGTTCTTCCAGGCCCTTTAACCAGTTGGGCTGGACTTTTAGTGCTTCATTTTACGGATGGTGTTGATCTAAGTAATACCTTTTTAATTCTTACGCTAATGGTGGCCATATTTATCTATGTACTAGATTATATTATACCAGCTATAGGTACAAAACGATTTGGAGGAAGTAAAGCTGGAATCATTGGCACCACAATAGGACTTTTTATTGGCCTCATTGCTCCTATTCCTTTTGGTATTATTGTTGGTCCGTTTATAGGCGCTCTAGTTGGAGAAATGGTTCATAGAAACGATATAAAAAAAGCCTTGAAGGCAGCATTAGGATCATTTTTAGGTTTTATAGCATCGACCTTTTTAAAATTTATTGTTGCTATAATTTATTTAGGCTTTTTTATTGTGAAGCTATCAGAACACAACGCCAATTGGTTCTAAGAAAAAACCTAGTCCTTACGTGTAGAACTAGGTTTAATTTTCTTGCTATTAACTCAACAATTACTAAGAGGGATTAATTAATTCTTGTTGACTCGGCGTAAATATATATTAGCCATACATAATTTTGCTGCGGTAAAACCTCAAACTTATTGTGGTAAAACCGTAATTTTCAATTATAATAAAGGATTTGAGCTGATTTTTGTGTTAAACCAAAACAACTTTTTTTCTATATTTTCTTACAAATACCCTTTTACTCGTGCTTCTTGAAGTAAAGTTTCGTCTTTTCCATCTACAACTGAAAATAACAATTTAAGCTGTTTTTTTCTTTTTTCGATGGCACTTGTAGATAAAGGAATATACTCACTTAAACTTTTCGTCTTTATGCCTTGAGACAACAGATGAAGAATTTTTCGATTTATATCATCGACATAGATTTCGCTAGTAATTGTTTTCTTAACATAATTACTTACTGTACTACTATAGTAAGGAGGGTATTTGAGGATTTGCTGAAAAGCATCTGCCAATTCCATAGAGGTTAAATCACTTTTTATTAAAAACCCATCTGGATTTATCTCTTTAATAATGTTATGAATTCTAAACGATTCATTAAACATGGTTAGGATTATAATCTTGGCATCTGGAAGAACGCGTTTTGCTAATAGTGCTAAATCTTCACCTGAGGCATATTTACCATCTTCAGAAGCGGGTAAACTAATATCGAAAAAACACACATCATAGGGAGTTGCTTTGGACGCTCTATTTATCATTAACTGTGCGGTATCACAATTGTTTGCTGTATCAATAAGCAAGGTTTGATCATCTTCTTTGGTTGCCATTAAGACGTTTTGGTAACCTTCAATGATAATTGGGTGATCATCTACCATTAAGATGTTAATATGTTTCATCCGTGTCTTTAATTAAATTATTTGGGACAGCGGGACTCTCAATTGTCATTATAATCCATTCGGATTAACGAGCAAATTTTTATGAAGGACTATTGTATGGAATAGAAACATTAATCTGTGTACCTTCTCCTTGTTGAGAATTAAAGTCTATTTTACCTTTAATATCCTCAACACGAGACGTCATGTTTTTCAAACCAATTCCTTTCTTGCTCTTTGATGTGTCAAATCCCTCTCCATCATCGATGATGTCTAAGCAAATTACGTTTTTTTCTAAAAAAATGCTAATTTTTATAGTCTTGGCATTGGCATGTTTATAGATATTTTGCATGGATTCTTGTATAACCCTGTAAATGTTGATTTTAGTCTTATTGTTAACTGTATCCCAATTTATATCATCGGTATAATCAAAGTCAGATTCTAAGCCATAAGCCTGAGTTTGGGTCTCAATTAATTCTGAAACGATATCCATAAAACCAGATCCTGACACAAAATCCATATTTAATTCATGCGAAATTTTACGAATATCTTCTTCAATGGTTTTTAACTGACCAATATAATTGGCTCTGGTCATCATAGCGTCTTTTCCATCCTTAAAATTGATACTATCTAGACTTAAACGTGTACCAAAAAGACGTCCCAAAACACCATCGTGAAGTTCTTCTGAGATACGTTTTTTCTCTTGGGTTCTTGCTTCGTCGACTTTATCCTGCTGACTTAACATAAGATTGTATATGTCTTCATTTGCTTTCTGCTGAACTTGAACTAGCTTAAGTTTTCTGTTCTTAGCACGTTGTGAAATCACGATATAAGTTAAAACTGCTGTTAACAGCAAACCAAGAGAAATCAGAATTAAATAAAAATTCTCTTTTGAAATTTGCTCGTTTTCGGCTTCAATTTGATCAGTGTCATATTTTATTCGTGCGTACTTATTCCTATTTGCTCTCTCTACCTTTAACAAACTATCATTAAGAATTATATGTTCACGTAAGTAAGAATTACTCTCCTCTCCCTCTGTTAAGCTTGAAAGAAGCATCATTGACTCAAGATATAACTCGTTTATTGGAATTTCACTTGAAATTCGATAACTCTCTTTAGCATAAAATAAAGACGATTCAGACTTATTATTTGCCTTATAAAATTTTGCCAAATCAATTGACGAAGCTAATTTCGTGTAAGGATCGTCAATACTGTCAGCAATTTTTAGTGCACTCAAAAAGTCCTTTTCTAGGGATTCATAATTATACTTGCCTTTTAAAAATTTCGTAAATGCATAATTATTTAATATCAAAGCATAAAAGACAATATCAGTTTTTTTGAGAGTAGGATCATTAATAAGTTCATTATAGATATTCAAAGCTTTTTCATAATCACCTTTTGCTCTATATGGTAATGATAAATTATTTAAGGTTTCTAAATATAAATCATTCCCATAATTAATTCTCTTAGTTAATTCTAATGCCCGATTATGATACTCTATTGACTTATCATAATTATCAAGCTTATAAGAAACACTACCAAGTAAATTTAACAGCAGATACTTATCATTACTTTTGTCGTCAACTTTTAGAACATTTAACAACCTTAATGCTTCGATTGCATTTTGTTCACTCCCCAAATAATCTTTTTCATTATCTTGAATTACTGCGATACTATAAAGAACTTCCGCTTTTTCATTTAGAATTCCATTACGATTGAAAAAATCAAAGGCCTCTATAAGGTACCTGTACGATGTAGCATTATCATCATCAATTTGATAATAATACCAACCTAGGTTTTTGTTTATATATGCTATTGCACTTGAATCGTTAAGTTTCTTAGAGAGTTTTAGATTATCTAGACTAATATCTTTGAATATTTCATAATCACCATTTATTAAATGAATATAACTTAATCCTCGATTAGTATTTAGTATAAGAGTGTCATTTTTAGTTTCGTCTGCCATACTGCTCGCAATTTTTGAATAGTTCAACCTTTCTGCCGTGTCTAGTAGTTCATTCTCGGATAGCTCTGTTAATTTCTTAATCGAATCATACAATCTCTCGTTACTCTGACTAAACATATTGTTAGTCAAAATAAAAAATAAAAGAAATTTAACTAAGTAAGGCTTCAAATTGGGAATGCAGATTGTTTAATTCAAATTTATGCTTTTTGGTTAACAAATGAAGATGGTCTAATAGGTAGGTTAAATACAAATTTTTCAATTTTTGGTGCTATTTTATCTGTTGAAGTTTTGTTCTGTATTGTCGCTTTTACTATATTTTTCGCAATATTGTCAATAGTTCTTATAATCAAATCTGCCCCTTTTTTCATCATTATATTATGTATCTTTTCTTTTTTATCACGTTTGCTGTCTTCCCTACTGTGTATGTGAATACACATATGCATATATAAAAAAATATAGACAATATATGTACAGTACACAGATAGTAAACATATATATTATATGTA